>NZ_BMFT01000001.1:2157425-2465628 GCF_014639155.1 Paenibacillus segetis | reverse complement strand
CGAAGCAAATATCATGATTGGAAAACGAAGTAAGCGGAAAGAAAGCCCCAACGCGAAATTAGGGATAATAAAGGAAGCAATACCGGTTACTGAGACAATAATAACCATTGCAGCCGAGACAATACCTGCTTGAACTGCTGCAGTTCCTATAATAAGGGCTCCAATAATCGAAACAGCTTGTCCGATTGACTTAGGGATGCGGATCGAAGCTTCCCTGAGAGCCTCAAAGGAAATTTCCATAATTAATGCTTCCAAGATAGCTGGAAAAGGAACAATCTCACGAGAAACAGTGATCGTAGTGAGCAGTTTTGACGGAATCATCTCTGGATGGAACGTGGTCACAGCAATGTAGATTGAAGGTAAAAGTAGTGAGATGAACAGAAAAATATATCTTATCCAGCGAATCCAGCTTGAAGCAATAAAACGCTGGTAATAATCCTCAGATGCTTGCATAAGCATGGTCAAGGTAACGGGGGCAATGAGTGCACTGGGCGTTCCATCAACGAGTATCCCGATGCGACCTTCAAGCAGTGAAGCATTAACGGCATCCGCTCTCTCTGTGTATAGCAACTGCGGAAAGGGAGAAAATGGGGTGTCTTCGATTGTTTCTTCTACAAAAGAGGAGCTTATGACGCCGTCAATATCGATAAAAGACAACCGTCGCTTAACTTCATTAACTAGATCTGGTTGACAAATCCCCTCAATATAGAGAATCGCGATTTTGGTATGAGTTACTCTTCCAACCTGTATAATCTCTGATTTGAAATCACTACTTCTTATTCTCCTACGAATCAATGTAATATTTACATCGAGGTTTTCATTGAATCCTTCTCTGGGACCACGAATAGCTGCTTCGTTTGGTGGTTCCTCAATCGATCTTTTATCATAAGATGCTGCTGGATACAGCATCATTCGCGTATCCCCGTCTACTAGGAGTAATACACTCGCATTCATCACACCGTCCACCCCATGATTGGGATCGTAGATCAACTTATTCTGGGAGACGGTGACGGATTCATCGTCAAATATATATTGAGCGAAATCACTAGGGTCCTCAGGTGCATAATTAAGCAGCGTGTTCAAAATAGATTCAGAAATGGTCTTTTGATCTGTCATACCATCTAAATAAATGAGAGCGCACTTTTTCCCTGACCTTAAATTAAATCTTCGATATACAACATCAGAACAATTCTTGAACTTGTCCTCATACCAATGAAGACGATCTTCCAAAGAGTTACCTTTAGGGAAAGAAGGGTCAACTTGATAGGTCGAAGGGTCTGATTTTTGAGAAGATGCTGTTGAATTTTCTTTTTTGGAACGTTTATTTGAACGTTTATTAGGTTCTTTTCTTCTCCACCATGACATGATGTAGTCCTCCTTCCCATTAAGCTAGGTTTCCAATATTAAGATGAGCGGATAACGTGAAGAATATTCTTCGTTATAGAACATTAGTCACGAATAGCATGTAGCATTCGTGTCATTTGAATCATTTCCTATATGTAAATAAGGGTGTTTAGAACTATTAATATTATGTAATTATGATTCGATATTAATAGGTATAGAAGTATTTACGGATTAATTATTAGGAGGGGGCTGTATAACTTGAGAACCCATATCATGGATCTTATACAAGGTGATCGTCTTAAGTCAGACGCATTTAATAAAGTGGGCCTACACGTTCTTCCCAAGGGAACAACGATTCGAAGTGAAGAAATTGCTTTGTTGATTCGGCAAAATATTAACTATGTTGATATCGAGATTCGAGAGGGCGAGGAGTTAACTAAACCTGCGGACAAGGTTGATTTTAGTCAACGACTAAGAGAAAATTTTGATCTGACGATACAAGGGTATCAGTCTATTTTTTTAGAGGCATTAACTACGGGAAAATTTAATCAGTCGATGGTTGACGATAAACTTAAACCCTTCTTGGAAACGATAGATGATCGTAAAGATGTCGTATCACTCCTACTGACATTAGGGCGTGACGACGTTAACATATATAACCACTCTCTACAAGTGGGATTACTATCTTATTACATAGCAACATGGCTTGGTTATTCTAAGGAAGAGGTCTACAACATAAGTAAAGCGGGATATTTGCATGATATCGGCAAAAGTCAGATTTCCCAATCGATTCGTAATCGGGCTGGCCAATTAGTGGATGAAGAGTTAGAGGAAATGAAACGGCATACTAAATATGGATATGATATTATTCGAAGTTCCATGGTTGATGATGAAACGACTGCCCTGGTAGCGCTACAGCATCATGAATATGAGGACAGGTCAGGGTATCCACTCGGAATTGGGAAGAATGAAATCCATCCTTACGCAGAAATTGTTGCCGTTGCTAATGTTTACGTGGATTTGACTTCATCAAGCGAAGGACATTCTAAACAAAGTCTGATCACTGTGCTCCGTGAGGTATACGGACTTGGATTCGGTAAGTTGAACGAAAGACCTGTTCAAGCTTTAATTCATAATCTGTTGCCGAACTTTATTGGGAAGAATGTACTACTCAGTAATGGAGAAATGGGCACCATTGTATTTAATCATCCGACGGACTTTTTCAAGCCGCTGGTTAAGGTGGATGATTTCTTCCGAGACCTGTCGAGAGAAAGGGATATTGTGATCGAAGAAATTTTGTTAGAAGCATAATATGGGTACGAAAGTGGCAGTCTACAAGTAGGCTGTCATTTTTGTTTGCATTGACCGCGATAGAGATTCTTATCACGGTGTAAAATAGGTCTAGTCATCATGAAGAACTTAAGGAGGAATTGTTGTGAAAAAGTCTTTGGGATATGTATTGGTTATAGCTATGGGGTTATCATTGCTAGCGGGGTGCAGTAATAAGGAACCAGCGGCAGAAAATCAAGTGCCAGAAAATCAAGTAGCAGAAAACCAAACACCTGAGAATCAAGCACCAGAAAATCAAACACCCGAGAATCAAGCACCTGATGTCGTAACTACTGCATCCATAGTTAACAGTGAAGCAGACTTTCTAAAGGCGATTAGTAAAGATGGAACATGGATAATAGCCACACTAAATGATCTGACCATTGATAAAGATCTAGTATTAGAAGGTGAATTTAAAAATAAAGATGTTATTGCACGGAAAATAGCGCTGTACACTCAAGATGAAAATCGAAATAAAACAGCTAGATATACTTTGAAAGCTCCTAAATTAACGATAAAAAGTGAAAATGCCAGCTTTGTTGGTGGGAACTTTATAGGCGATATATATGTTGAAGCAAATGGGTTCACTGTGGATGACGCAAAAATTGAAGGAAACGTTTATTTTGCCAATGAAGAGTACAAATCTTCGTATAAGACAGCAAATAATGGTTCCGTTACAGGAAAGACAGAGGTTAAAAAATAAAGCTTAAAATTTAAAGAGGTGCTTGGAAGTTTAACTTCCAAGTACTTTTTTTATTTATTTTTATATAATCCGGTTATCACTTTTTCTAATAGAAATAATCATTTTAATTAATAAAGCTTATAAATCATAGCAATTTACCCTGAATTATAATATTATTATGTAAAAAATGTAATTAAATAGAATAAAATACATATGAAGTATGAAATCTGATCGTTGTTCGATTGCTCATGTTGTGTTAGTTTGATATTCATAAGGAAATTTATTGTAATTTTGAGAGGTGGATTTTGTTGGTACTTCAAGTAACGAACAGTCCCTTTAATCTGGAGCAAGCCGACCTTTTAAATCGTCTTCTACCATCATTAACGGAAGCACAGCAAATTTGGCTTTGTGGATATTTATCTGCTATGAGTAGTACAAACGTATTAGCTGAAAATCGTCCTGCTGATCTCCAAACTACTTCTGCAATAGTCGCAGGTGTGGAGGAATCTAACACGGCAAATAGTCAGTCTGGGGGTTCAAGAGAAGTTACAATTCTCTTTGGTTCTCAAACGGGCAATTGTCAGAGATTAGCCGGTAGTTTATCACGTAAGTTAGAAGAGCATGGATTCCAAGTAACACTAGCGGCTATGAATAAATTCAAGCCTAATAACTTGAAGAAGGTCGAAAATTTACTTATCTTGGCGAGTACCCATGGAGAAGGGGAACCGCCGGATAATGCTCGGTCTTTCTATGAATTTCTGAATAGTAAGCGTGCACCGCAATTAGATCAATTGTGGTTCTCAGTACTATCACTTGGAGATACCTCTTATGAATTTTTCTGTCAGACAGGTAAGGACTTTGATCGGAGACTTGAAGAGCTTGGTGGTCAACGATTAAGTCCACGTGTTGACTGTGATTTGGATTATGACGAGCCGGCTGGAGAGTGGATCGAGGCTGTATTAAACTCGTTAAATGCACGTATTCATGTCTCGGTTTCGGCAGCAGGAGGATCCACAGGAGCTAGCATATCCCAAACAACATTGGAACAGTCGGCTTATTCTCGTACGAATCCTTTTCAGGCTGAGGTACTTGCAAATATTAATCTAAATGGACGTGGATCCGATCGAGAAACTCGTCATCTAGAGTTGTCTCTCGAAGGTTCGAATTTGCAATTTGAACCTGGTGATTGCTTAGGAATCTATCCGGAGAATTCTCCTGAATTAGTAGATTCACTAATTGAAGCTATGGGATGGAAGTCTGATGAATTGGTACCTGTGAACAAGCAGGGTGAAGAACGTTCTTTGCGTGATGCTTTATTACGCCATTATGAAATTACTGTATTGACGAAACCTCTTATTGTTCAGGCTGCACAACTCTCATCTAATGAGGGGCTTCAAGCATTGTTAACTACGGGACGGGAACAGGAATTGAAAAGTTACTTGAATGGACGCGATTTACTCGATCTGGTTACTGAATTCGCTCCATGGCGAGGATCTGCCCGTGACTTTATAGCCATATTACGGAAGCTACCTGCTCGTTTATATTCTATTGCGAGCAGCTTCAAAGCCAATCCGGATGAAGTGCATCTTACAATTAGAGCGGTACGTTATGAAGCTCATGGTCGTGAGCGTAGTGGAGTCTGCTCAGTACATTGCTCAGAACGCGTGGAGCCAGGTGATTCGCTCTCAATCTATATCCAGCACAACCCCAATTTCAAGCTCCCTGCAAATCCAGATACACCAATTATTATGATTGGACCGGGTACAGGAGTTGCTCCATTCCGAGCATTCCTAGAGGAACGTGAGGAGCTTGGTGCTGAAGGGAAGACGTGGTTGTTCTATGGTGATCGGCATTTTGTAACTGATTTCTTGTATCAGACAGACTGGCAACGGATGCTAAAAGACGGTGTACTAAATCGACTGGATGTAGCGTTCTCTCGAGATACAGAAGAAAAAGTATACGTACAGCATCGGATGTTGGAGAGAGGCCGCGAACTCTATGAGTGGTTGCAAGAAGGAGCACATGTGTATATTTGTGGCGATGAGAAGCACATGGCCCATGATGTTCAATCTGCTCTAGTAACCATTCTCGAGAATGAGGGTGGCTTGAGCCATGACGATGCAGTAGCTTATCTTGCGGAAATGGGAGAACAACAACGTTTCCAACGTGACGTATATTAAATTTGTATAATGCTAGAGTGAGTGCGAGGGGAGAATAGTAATCATGGCGAAAGAGCAGATTCAAAGCGTGAAGCCTATAGGTGGACCACCGAGCGACGTTGAACATATTAAGAGCGAAAGTAATTACTTGCGGGGAGCACTTGTTGAAACCATCGGAAACCCGATAACGGGTGGTTTGCCTGAAGATGATAATCGATTATTAAAATTCCACGGGAGCTATATGCAGGATGACCGGGATTTGCGTAACGAACGTGAGCGCTCAAAGTTAGAACCTGCATACCAGTTCATGATTCGTGTCGTTGCACCTGGTGGGGTTGTGACACCAACGCAGTGGCTTGATCTAGATGGTCTTGCTCAGAAGTATGGTAATCATACAATGCGTATTACGACAAGACAGGCATTTCAAATGCACGGTATATTGAAGTGGAATTTAAAGAAGACAATAAAAGGGATCAATGATACTTTGATGACTACACTCGCTGCCTGTGGTGATGTGAATCGTAATGTCATGAGTAATCCTAACCCATATCAATCGGAAATTCATGCAGAGGTGTACGAATGGGCCCAGCGTGTGAGCGACCATCTAGCTCCTAGAACCCCTGCGTACCATGAAATCTGGCTCGATGGTGAGAAGGTTGTAGACAGCCTGGATAACGTAGAAGAAGTGGAGCCAATCTATGGTCCGGTGTACCTACCACGTAAATTCAAAATTGGAATGGCAGTACCGCCATCTAATGATGTAGATGTCTATTCCCAGGATCTCGGTTTCATTGCGATCATCGAAAATGGGAAGCTTGCTGGATTTAATATTACAGCAGGTGGCGGTATGGGAATGACTCATGGAGATACGGCGACATATCCTCAGCTAGGTAGGATTATCGGCTTCTGTAGACCAGAGCAACTGATTGATGTAGCGGAGAAGACCGTTACGATCCAGCGGGATTACGGGAACCGTTCGGTTCGTAAGAATGCTAGGTTTAAATATACCATTGATCGACATGGGATCGAGTGGTTCATCAGTGAACTTCATAACAGACTGGGCTGGGAGCTTGAAGAAGCACGTCCGTTTCATTTCGAACATAATGGTGATCGGTATGGTTGGGTGAAAGGTAGTAACGGCAAATGGAATCTGACCCTCTTTATCCAAAGTGGTCGAATTCACGATGAGGGTGACTATCAATTGATGACGGGTCTGCGGGAAATTGCGAAGATCCATACGGGCGATTTCCGGCTTACGCCAAATCAGAATCTGGTTATAGCCAACGTTAGTGGCCAGAAAAAACGTAAAGTGGTAGAGCTGATTGCACAATATGGTCTTACGGATGGTGCCCATCATTCCGCCTTACGCAGAAGTTCCTTGTCCTGTGTTGCCTTGCCAACCTGTGGACTCGCGATGGCTGAAGCCGAGCGTTACTTGCCTTCCTTACTCGATAAACTCGAACCTATCTTGGATCAAGCGGGACTTCGAGACGACGAGATTGTTATTCGTATGACAGGTTGCCCTAACGGTTGCGCAAGACCAGCATTAGGTGAGATATCGTTTATCGGCAAGTCAGCCGGTAAGTATAATATGTATATGGGTGCTGGATTTGTCGGAGATCGACTAAATAAGCTATACCGTGAAAATATTGGAGAGCAAGAGATCTTGGAAATATTGGAACCAATTATTCACCGTTATGCGAAAGAACGAGAGCAAGCTGAGCATTTTGGCGATTTTGTTATCCGTACTGGATATGTAAAAGCAGTGACTTCAGGATTGAATTTTCATGACTGAACCCATTCATTAATGCTAGTTAAACAAAGATCAGAGGTGTGTGCTCTGGTCTTTGTTTTATTTTATAAGCAATCTACTTTTTCTGGGATAAAATTTGACCTGTCTCTGAGTATCATGTTAATGTTGGAACAGCTTCGTCTTCATGACGAGACGAGACTTTTCAATGACTGTTAATCACGATTAATGGTCATTTAAGTAAACCCTCCTACTATTAACACTTGAAAGGTTATCTTAACCATGATGATATTTAGTCGTATCGCGATCATGATGCCCCCGTTTCCCTAGCTAGGCTCAGAGGTTATTTTTGTTCTGAGATCTACGCTTGTAGGAGGGCGAATATATAATGAAAAAACATGTAGCACCATCTTTACTTTTAATGATTGTTCTTGTGGCTTTTCCACAAATTAGCGAGACTATCTATACACCGTCATTACCCGATATTTCTGCAGCGCTGGGTATTTCCAATAGCTCCGTACAGTTAACGCTAAGTATTTACTTTATCGGATTTGCATTGGGCGTTTTCTTTTGGGGGTGGCTATCTGATTTTATTGGACGGAGGCCTGCAATGTTAGGTGGTCTCATCGTCTACGGGATTGGAAGCTTAATGTGTTGTTACGCTGAATCCATTAGCTTACTTCTTGTCAGCCGCTTCATTCAAGCATTTGGAGCAGCAACAGGATCGATAATTACCCAAACGATTCTCCGGGAAAGTGTATCTGGCAATAAACGACATGCTATGTTTGCTCAAATATCCGCTGTCATAGCTTTTACACCCGCAGTAGGGCCACTTATTGGTGGATGGGTTGACCAGGCTCTGGGCTTTAGAGCTGTTTTCTTTACACTTGTGGTGATGAGTGTCTTGTTGTTTATGTATGCCTTTCTAAAACTGCCGGAAACAACAGATGTTTCAGTTAGGAAAAAGGTTGCTATTCTACCTATAATGAAAAAAATGGTGTTATTACCACGTGTACTGGTGTTCGGGTTACTCATCGGTGGTATAAATGGGGTCTTATTCAGTTACTATGCTGAAGCTCCGTTTATTTTCATTGACCATTTTCAACTATCTCCAGGAATCTATGGCTTTCTAGGCATCATTGTGGCCTTAGCTGCGATAATTGGCGCCATGATTTCAAAAAGATTATTGACGGTTTATACGCCAGAAAAAATTATTCATATCGGTTGCCTGGTGATGACGATTGGGGCTTTACTCTTAGCTGTTGCAAGTACGCTTGAAACGTTACCCCATATGATAGTTATCATTTGTATTCTAATAACTATGTTTGTCGTGTTAATGGGTGCAGGCATGGCTTTACCTAACTGTCTAAGTCTCGCCCTTGTTCCTTTTCAAGCAGATGTTGGAACAGCAGGCGCGATATTTAGCTTGGGATATTACCTGCTAGTTAGCCTAACGACATGGGGAATGAGCTTTCTTCATAATGATTCATTAGTGACGATGCCTATCTATTTCTTCAGTATAAGTGGCGTCATGTGGTTACTGGGTAGAAAGTTCATTAAAAGCGAATAACTTATTTAGAGAAACAATTGTTTGGAAAGATGTATTTTCACTTGTGCTTACAAAGGAGTATAAAACGGGGCTCTTCCTTGTGTGATGCACCTTAGATGCATCATCGTTTGATAAAAAATGGCAGTCTAGGACTATGTTTTAAGTTCTGGACTGCTATTTTTAATAAATTGATTTGTTGTATGTATTTCGTTATCTTGTGCTCTTATTCGATTATCCGTACAATTTATGCTCGATAAGGTATAGTAATAATACTTTTGATTATCATTAAGAATCTGAGGAGGAAATGCCGCATGCCAATCGTTCAAACCAAGCATTACGAATATGGGCAACAAGAGTTAGATTACTTGCAGACCGTTGATGAAGCACTTGGCGCTGCAATATCACGGCTTGGGAAGCTGGAACGTGTCATTATTCCTGATCTGTTCACAGCACTTGTGTATGCGATTGTTGGACAGCTTATTTCAGTAAAAGCCGTTCAGACAATTTGGGGTAGAATGCTGGAACGGTTTGGCGAAATCTCCCCACAGAACCTGGCCATACAATCTGCTGATGATATTCAAGGATGCGGCATGACCATGAAGAAAGCGGTGTGTATTCATCAGATTGCTGTAACCATTGCACAAGGTGATTTTCAATTAGATGACCTTTATGACTTATCAGATACAGAGGTCATTAAGAAGTTAATGACATTACATGGTGTAGGTAAATGGACGGCAGAGATGATGTTGATCAATTCAATGGAACGTCCGGATGTCGTTAGTTGGGGTGACATTGCTATACGACGTGGGATGATGAAGCTATATGGATTGAGTTCATTGACCAAAGAGCAATTCGATCAATATCGGCTGAGATATTCACCATTTGGTTCCGTTGCTTCGATCTATTTATGGGAGATTTCATTTGAATGAGTAAGGAGTAACGAGAGTGGAACAAACAATAAGAGAACTGATCATGGAATTAGCAGAAGAGGATTATCAGAAATTTTCAGCGTCACTTATTCCTAATATAAATAATGTATTGGGTGTTCGGATCCCATTACTGCGCAACCTAGCAAAACAAATTGTAAAGGGAGATTGGCGGACTTATCTTGAACATGCGGATCAAGACTATTTTGAGGAAGTCATGCTGCAAGGAATCGTTATTGGTTATATCAAAGCAGATATTGAAGAAATCCTGCAATATGTACGTGACTTTGTTCCTAAAATAGATAATTGGTCGGTATGTGATAGTTTTTGTGTAGGGCTAAAATTCGTGAAGACAAATAGGGCAAGAGTCTGGGATTTTCTACAACCTTATCTCATGTCGGGTAAAGAATACGAAATTCGTTTTGGTGTGGTTATGCTGCTTGATTATTACATTGATGAAGAATACATCGAGAGGGTATTACAGTGTTTGGATAGGATCAATCATGAGGGCTATTATGTCAAAATGGCGGTTGCCTGGGCGGTATCTATCTGTTATGTAAAGTTGCCCGAACCAACCATGACTTTCTTAAAAGGAAACAGTCTAGACGATTTCACTTATAATAAAGCCTTGCAGAAAATAACAGAGTCTTACCGTGTGGATCAGGAAACGAAAACAATCATTCGCAGCATGAAACGAAAATAAGCGGTAGAGGAGCATCTCCTCTGCCGTCTGTTTTTAAATAAGATGGTAGTCACCTATATAGATCTGATGTACATTAAGGATGTTGGAATTATTGTAAATTTATCTCAGTCTAGTGTGGAGGGATACTAATTTTCAACAATCTTATACATACGGAGGAATGGCAATGGGCAACAAATGTAGACATATTCTAATTCGTTTGGGGATTCTTTCAATTTGTATGGTTCTATTAACAACATGCTTCCCAAGCGGTAAGACGGTTGATGCCGCTGCATCAAGCTGGAAGTGGACGCAACAGACAGGGAAGGTAAACTCTGAACTTCATGACATTATAGCTTTAGATAGCGGCGTGAAACTGGCAGTTGGTGATGATGCTACCATTCAACGTAGTGAAAGTCCAGGTTCATGGAATATAGTTCCCTCTCCGGGGAAAGGGAATATAAATACGGCTACTTCCAATGGAACGCTTGCGATCATTGGAGATGATCAAGGAACGATAGCGAGTACTAAGGATGGTTTGACTTGGACAAAGGGGAGCATTAAAGGAACCCTGCTATTGAGTGAATATAACGACTATTACAAGAGTAAAGCAGTGGGTAAGCAAAAGTTAACCCAAAAGAATATCGAATGGTTGGATGTTATGTGGGACGGTAAACAGTTCATCGCGACCGCATGTGCCAAATGGCAAGGAGAATTTACATATGAGCAACCCCTTGTCGCCGTTTCAACCCAGGGGACAGAATGGGAGATTAGACCACTCAAATCTACTACATATATAAATCTATTTGAGGCTCCAATTACCGTGGTTAAATTTCAAAATAAATGGTTAGCGGTAGCGGCAGAAGGTGTTTTTGAATCCAAGGACTTAAAGAAATGGACTTTTTATGAAACCAAATTTGATGGAGATATAAATGATGCTACTACCAATGGCACGACCATGGTAACAGTCGGTTATAATGGGAAAACAAGCTCGGGGACAGTCTATATTTCCAATGACGGAATAAAGTACAAAAAAGTAAGTAGCCCGTTATTTGATAATAATACTTCCATTGAGGGTATCATGTGGGATGGCGAAGAATTTATTGCTGTTGGTGATTATGGTACGATCTACCACTCCGCGGATGGTAATAAGTGGACCATGGAACCAGAGCAAGAAGGAGGAGTATATAGGCATCCTCTCTTTTATATAAAATACATGGGACTCAAAAGCAAAGTGAACCGGATTTCCAAGATGGGTGACACTTACTTAGCGGTAGGAAACTTGGGAACCATCCGTTCTATAAATGACTCGGACGAAATGTGGAAGGTTGAAACGTCAGGCAGTCTGAATGATTTGTATGCGATAGATTATTCTAACGGGAAATATGTCATAACCGGAGAGGGTACCTTTAGGACATCCTCAAATGGTGATGAATGGAATGCGATTGACGACGAGCGAGTTAATGAAGGCAGTTCGTTCTTCGAACAAACTGCTGGATCGGGATTGTTCTTATTTTCTTGCATGCAGAGAGCCCGAGGTAATGTAACGGTACCTCAGTATTTATATCGAGATGGAGAACTCATAAATATAGATTCTTATATTCCGGAGAGGTTTAACGACGTGGCTGTTATTGGCGGAGAAATGCGGGTTTATGGCAGTACATCAACAGCTACAAGTATGGATGGAATAACGTGGAAGAAAATGTCGGGTGTTCAAGCCGTTCCGGTTGCTAGAAATGGAAAATTATGGATTGGATTCAAAGATGATGGCTATTATACATCAAAGGATGCTTTACTCTGGAAAAAAACAAAAACGACCCTAGATGGTAGCACCAATTGGCCGGATTTCATGGTAAAGAAGGCAGTCTGGACGGGGAAGAAGTTTGTTGGTATTCAAAACGGCGAATTGATTGAATCGGTAGATGGCATTACATGGATTACGAAAATGAGAGTAAAATATTCTTATTTCACTGACCTTGCGGTTAGTAGTAACGGAGTAATTGCCACTGTCGGAAGTAAAGGAATGATCTACTTTTGTGAAGACGGTAAAACGTGGACCAAGATAGCATCACCTACATTGAAAGACTTGACAGATATCACATGGGATGGCAAACGGTTCCTGGCAGTGGGGTATAATGGTGTAATTGTCATTGGTCAGCAGTAGTCGCTAGAATCAAAACATTACAAGCTATAATTAACACCGTAGCTGCGGACCTTGAATTCGTAAAATCACTTCGTCCGCAGCTCATGGGTGTGTGTCTTAATGCAATCTTACCGTAAAGTTATCTCTACACCTCGTTATTATCCAAATACCTCCAGCCATTACCTATGAAAGGCTGGTTACCATACGCACGATTGAGATGTGGCTGATTCGAATGGGGTGTTGAATTTTCACTCACTTTGCTTTGGACTTGACCTGTCTTGCAATCGTTAGGAGGTCCGATGACAACCGTATTTGTAATCGGGGCGAACGTGTTTTTTACTTTTGCTTCATCGAGGCAGTAGGTATGGGCGAACACACTTGCCGGCGTTAATCTCAGCAGGTCAGAACCCCCGATGAATTCAGGAACAGGTGCATCGAAAATAGCTAATAAATGTGTGTTATCAACTGATGCAATTTCATAATGCCACCAACCCTGAGGTACATTAGCTACTTGACCCGGCTGAATTGAATAATTGAGCAGTTTTTTGGTAAATGGATTAATGATCGAGACGACAGCTGCACCTGAAATACAGAATACTAATTCAGTTGCATTTTGATGAGTATGGGGTTCAATTACATTATCTGTACTGAGGTAAATGTCGAGTAGGGACACATTCCCTAATGTGTTGAGCTGATTGATGGACAGAAAATTAATATAGTTCTGATCATCTTTTTTGAAGAATGAGTTGTTATTTACATCATAAGTAAACTGTACATTTGGAGAAGTAAAGTCCATATAAGAAACCGCCATTTTATTACCGACCCTTCATTTAGTATAGGCTTAGGCATATGCCTTGTGGGATATCTTATGTGAATTGTCAAATGAAAGTGCGCAGTTCTCATATTGAATGAGCTGAGTGCAGAACAAAGAGACGCTGGAGTATTCTCATTCTCCAACGTCCCTACACGAGCGCAATTTATTTAATTCTTTTACCAAGTAGAACCAGCATCCAAATGATACTTCCACCTAGAATCGCATGACCTAGTCCGGCGATATGTGGCAAGAAGCTGATATCATCACCGTTCATTTGCAGCATACCACGAGTTGTCATAGCGCCAATTGTGATCAATAAACCGATGTTATAGACAATGTACATGGCTCCAAATGATTTCGCTTCATGGATATTAAATAACTTACTTAGAATTAGCAAAAGAATGAAGAAGATGAATCCAAGCACTAGAATGTGGGTGTGAAGTGCAACTAATACCGTGTCTCCACTGAAATCATTGTATTTTGTAATTTCACGGTAAAAAACTCCAGCCAACAAACCAAGTACGGCATAGAAAAACGAAGTATAATATAATTTCTTCATACATAATGTCTCCTCTATGGTAATTTTTAATTACTTATTGTTAATCCAAGTATAGCTGAGAAATAAGAACGCAATATGAACAAAATATTACAAAGTGAATATTATCACAAAATAATAATGAATTAAAGTATGCAGAAAGTATTGCTATTTCTCATTTTATTTTTATATTATAGTATTACATGTATTTTCCATAACATTTTCATAGGAGGGGCAATTTGAACAAGAAGAATAACACAATGGCTTTGGTAGGTTTTATCTTAGGACTTGTATCCTTGCTGATTAATTTTTGGGGGTTAGTTGGAATTGTTGCTTGTGTATTTAGTGGTGTAGGGTTAGGAACATTTAATGCTGAGTTAGAAAAGAACAGATGGATGGCCATTGTAGGTCTTATTCTTGGCATTTTTAGCATTTTATACGGGGTCATTAGTCTCTTAGCTTAAATAGATTGGAATCAAATATACATACATAGCGATCCGCCTTGCAAAAGCATGGCGGATTCTTTTATTGTTTTAAACGCATGACATAACAGGAATAAGTAGTTAATCTATACTAGAAAGGAATGAGGTAATGATTGAAGCCATGCTGAGACGATATTGGCCTAAGTGGAATGGAACGATGCAAGAGCGCACTGGTGGATGGAACAATTCGACATATTTTATTTACAATGAGGAACGTAGCTCCGTGCTACGCATATATAATACACATAGTGATCATGAAAAAGTAGAATTTGAGCACACTGTGCTAGAATCACTTCAGCAAGCACAGCTGAATTACAGAATTCCTGTTCCTATCAAGACAGAAACGGGCGAGACGATTGTACAACTTCAGGATGGTAGTGGGAAATATGCCTGCTTGTTCGAGTATATCGAAGGAACGTCTCCGGTAGAGGGATGTTACCCGATTGCCTATTCTTTAGGTGAAGCAGCGGGCGAACTGTCATCAGTACTTGCCAAGATCGTTCCTAAGGTAGCTCCTGTTTATAGACCGTATTATGAATTACTGCAAGCGTATCCGAATTGTAATCCGGAGTATGTGCTGGATTTTTGCGAACAACCAGCTAAAGAGTTTGGTGATTTATATGAGGAGTTACAAATAATAAGGGCTGCTTATGAAGATATCTGTCATTCGCTAGCTGGTATTGAGAAATTACCTAAGCAGCTGGTACACGGTGATCTTAACGTATCTAACCTGCTGGTAGATTTGGAACATACAAGCGAAGTAACGGCGCTGCTCGACTTTGAATTTTGCACGATAGATGTTAGGGCGATGGAGGCAGCTGTTATCATTACCGGCTTACTTGGTCATGATGAGGAAATAGAGATAGTTCGTAGGTTTTGTATTGCTTATGCTACCAAGACTCGTCTATCTTCGGAAGAAGTTGCTGCGATTCCGCACCTTATGATTCTTCGATTAGTGGATGTGTTTCTTCATTTTATGAGCCGTTTTCTAAATGGAACTGATGAATTTAATGTGTTACGACAACAGGTGCAAATGCTAGCGGCTGACCTTAAAAAATTAGAATATAGTAAAAGTTGGATGAACGAAGAATTAAGTAAGCTTATGGGCGAAGCTTGTCTGAGTGAATAATTATAAGCCCAGGAGGAGAACTGTGATGAACGAGGTTATTGCTGAGCGTCGCTTAAATAATCAGTGTATTGCCAATTCGATGATCAATAAGCCTGAACAAGTCGTTCAAGAACTTGTTGCGATGCAGGCACAGGAATATATGCAGGCAGTTTGGGCTATAGGACTACGTACATCATCTTCGACATTAGCGGATATTGAGCAAGCAATAGCTGAGCGGAAAATTGTTCTAACATGGGCACTACGTGGTACGATACATTTTGTTCCGCCAGAAGATGTGAAATGGCTGATACAGCTTTCGGCTTCTCGAGTCATGGGGCAAGGGCAGAAAAGGCTAACACAGCTTGGAGTAGATGATCAAACTTTAATGCGTTGCAGAGAGATTATTTATGAAGCATTGAAGGGTCATCAGCAGATAACCCGCTCTGATTTGCTTCAATTGCTGGAGCAAGTAGGTATCAATACAACTGGACAACGTGGTTATACAATATTATGGAACTTAACTTATCAAGGGTTGATCTGTTTTGGACCTAAGATGGGTAAACAACAGACTTTTGTCTTGCTTGATGAGTGGGTTCCGGAAGCACGAGAGTTAACGTTAGAGGAATCCATAGCGGAGCTTGCACTGCGGTACTTCACGGCACATGGACCTTCAACGGTTCAAGATTTCGCTTGGTGGTCAGGTATCACACTAACCGATGCTAGAATGGGCCTTGAGGAAGTTAAAGGTCAGCTCCACTTTGAACAATTAAATGGAAGTCAGTATTGGATGTCCAGAGAAGTATCAAAGACACAAATGTTAGAAGATTCTGGAGTCTTTCTGCTTCCAGGATTCGATGAATATATCCTTGGTTATAAAGACCGTAGTGCTGTGCTTTCTCCTGAGTACACGCCCATGATAGTCCCTGGTAACAATGGGGTGTTCCTGCCGACTCTGGTCTCAGGTGGAAAGGTCAAGGGGCTATGGAAAAGAACTATTAAGAGTAAGGGGATTGAGTTTGTGATTACCCCGTTTGAATATATAGGAGATAAAGAAGAGCAAGTGATCATAGCTGCTGAACGTTATGCCACTTTTGTTGGACTTCCCATAACAAAGATCAAATTCGATTAAAGTAAAGAATGAGTTATTTTAGCAATCTTAGAAGGTAGGTTAATTTGAATGACAGATAAAGAGCAGGTCATATACCGGTTCAGTGAATCGCCCATCTGGGAAATGCAGCGCTCCTACTATGAAGACCAGGGACTGAAAGCCTGGTTGAGTGAAGAAGTGCCGCAATATATCACGAATAATCCGATGATTGCTACTTCATATGCAGAAATAATATTTGGATTTCTTCAAGATCGAGCTAGGTTAGGTCATACAACGGAACCCGTCATCATTCTTGAGCTTGGCGCGGGCTCAGGCCGTTTAGCTTTTCATGTGTTGAAAGAACTATGCGAGTTAAGAGATGAAGCGGTGGTTATTCAACTACCTCCTTTTTGCTATTGCATGAGTGATTTTGCCTTGAAAAATATCACTTTTTGGCAGCAACACCGTAGTCTCAAGCCTTTTGTTGATCAAGGTATTTTAGACTTTGCTCACTTTGATGCTACCCATGATACAGAGCTAACCTTAACAGAGACAGGCACCATTATACGAAGGGGAGACTTACAACAACCTCTGCTGGTCATAGCGAATTATTTCTTTGATAGTATTCCGCAAGAATTGATCTATGTAGGTGATGGTAAAATCCATGAGTGCAAGATATCTCTTCAATATCCTGATGAAGTAAGCGAACTTAGTCCATCTGAATTATTAGAAAGAGTCATACCCGAGTACCATTATCTGAGGGCAGATGAATATGAGCAGGAATCATATCCTTACCGAGATATTATCCAGTTGTATCAACATCGGTTAGAGGATTCACATATTCTTTTTCCAGCTATGGGGTTGGACTGTTTAGAAAGACTGGGACAGCTGTCACAGGATGGTTTTCTTATGCTTACAGCGGACAAAGGTGATCACAGGATAGAGAACTGGGAATTTGCTGAGCCTCCTGAACTCATTCATCACGGCAGCTTTTCGTTAACAGCGAACTACCATGCGATTCAAGCGTATTTTGAACATAAGGGAGCCTTAACTTTTTTCACTCCTCATCATTATAAAAACTTAAACGTTGGCTGCATGCTGATGCTTCAAGATCCGATGTGTTATACTCATTCACGCCTTGCTTATCGGCGATTCGTTAATCGCTTTGGACCGGATGATTTTTTCACGATAAAGGAATGGTTTGAAGCGCATTTGGATCAAATGGAATTGCGTCAGATTCTTTCCTTATGGAGATTGGGCCGCTATGATACTGAATTGTTCATAAGAAGTGCTGATCGAATGCTGAACTTACTTCCAACAAGTGATGATGAAGAGTTGGCTGATCTCCAAGCGGGGATCCACTTGATGTGGACGGGCTACTATCCGATGGGGGAGAAGCATGACTTGGCAGTAAACTGTGGCATGTTGCTGTTCGAAATGGATCAATATGAGGCTTCACTAGAATTCTTTGAACGTTCACAGCTGGATCAAGCTGGTGCGGATGTTCTCTATAATATGGCGATTTGCTATGATGAGACTGGGAATGAAGAACTTGTCCGAGATTATGTGTATCAAGCTTTGGCTAAAGATCCACATCATGAAGGTGCTTTATCCCTTAAGTCAACTTTATAGAGGTAAATTACTTTAATGAAGTCGATCAAAATGGTGAACATATGGGAGTGAGAATATTTTAACTGTGGGGCTACCGCCCCTTGCCTATCATATGGATAATCATGAAATAAGCGCAGACAACAAACGCCCCAGCCTAAGATAAGAGCTATCTAAGGCTGGGCGTTTCGTGAATACAAGAACGTTATAAGAAATCAACGTAAAAACTCCATCCTAATTTTAATTATGCAAAAATGAAGTATAATGTGGATATCCCTCATAAACAAAGGAGAACTGAAAATGAGAAAACTCGTTCTATTTCTGCACGCATCGCTTGACGGTTTTGTAGAAGGGCCGAACGGTGAAATGGACATTGGCTGGGTTTCCTACGATGCTGATTTGGAGAAACACGCGAAAGACATTCTGAGTACTGCCGACACTGTCATTTGGGGACGTGGGACTTATCAGATGATGTACAGTTACTGGCCATCTGTGCCTTCTAACCCATCAGCTTCACAGCATGAACTGAATCATGCCGAGTGGATCGAAAAGACAGCCAAAATCGTTTTTTCCACGACGCTGGAGAAAGTCGAATGGAACAATTCCAGACTGGTGACAGAAGATGTCGAGGAAGAGATCAAGAATCTCAAACAGCAGCCAGGCAAGGATATGGTCATCCTCGGCAGTCCTAGGTTGGCACACTACCTTATGCAGCTTGATTTAATAGATGAGTACAAAATTACGGTTTCTCCCGTCCTGATCGGCAGCGGGTTGCCGTTATTTCAAGGTCTTAAGGAGAAGATCAATCTTAAACTTATCGAAAACAAGACATTTGATTCAGGAGCCATAGGCCTCGTTTACCAGACGGTTAGATGACCTTGTCTCCTAAAGTAGATTACGCTAACGGTGAACGATAATTAAATTGAGTAGGTATTTCGAAGAAGGCACTGACATCTTATAACACCGCATTCAAGCATCGGGACTGACGGCCACTCGGTCCGCAAGAAGCATCTTCTTAGAAGTATATTCAGCGGACAACCTCCTACGGAGGGGCGTGAATGCGAGTGAATGGAATTTGGATAGAGATTACACTGTACTATTCAGATGGATCAAGACGATGGAGTATGTATTTACACCAGAGCGTTTACATAATAATTTATCCAGAGTAATTATAGATCCACCAAATGATATAGAAAGAGTGTTAAGAGTTTTCGATGAAGAAGAAAAATTAATAGAAGCATCAATGGCCTACCCTGAGTAATTCAAAGAGGTCAGCAACATCATCTAACACTATATTCACGCTGTGGGGCTACCGCCACTTGTATCATATGTATAATCATGGAAAAAGAACAGACAACAAATGACCCAGCCTAAGATAAGAACTATCTAAGTGCTGGGTCGTTTCGTGAATACAGAATCGTTCACCGGAGTGTGAAATTGGAGGTGTCTATGAAATTACTATATCCCTTCTTACTTTTTGCTTTATTCCTGACAGGATGTAACTCATATAACTCATATTCATCCGAGGAAGCTAAGAAAAACGGTGATATTATTACTGGTCCTCCAGGTGAAATAAACTTTGAAAAAATCGATAAGTTCATAGAAGACATAAAAAAAGATGTTGAAAGTAAGATCAGAATAACTAGTTATACTGAAGAAGGAGATCCAATTCTAAATGATTTAATATACAAAAATGGCATAATTGAATATACCTACGATAGTTCAAGAGATAAATATGGTGGCAAAGATAAGGGGAAATATAAAACTCAATGCAAGAAGATTGAAACAAGAGAAATTACAGGAATGAGCGAAAGAGATAGGACTGAATATATATTGATTGGATGTAATGAAATCATAGGAATACATGATTCAGATAAGGACGAAATTTATATATTAAATAAATGGAAGTGACTGTTACCGTTTGAAGAAGAAGAGTCTCTAAAAACATGTTATTATATACAAATATATACCAAAGTATGGAGGGATCATGTTGTCATTATTCAGTAGGATAGGCAAGCTGTTGATCACGATTCTGGTTGTCGGAAGTTGTGCCTTAATAAGTGGAGAAGGGGTGTTCGCTGCTACTTCAACAGTTCCGGTTCCGGTAAATGTTGCAGGTGGAGACGGACACGGTATTGCTGCATGGAGTGATGGCACTGTGACAGGCTGGGGTTACAACAAATACGGACAAGTCGGAGACGGAACAAGTATTCATCAATTTGTTCCGAAGCGAATTGACGGATTAGCTAATATTGTTCAGGTTGCCGCAGCTCGTGATATCTCATTTGCATTGAGTAAGGATGGGGAAGTATGGGCATGGGGAGATGGCTATTCTCCTTATGTAAGTGGAGATGTTGTCTTACAGTACCAGAAACGTGGTCTCCCCGTCAAAATGGATGGATTAGAGCAGGTTTCTAATATAGATACAAACGGGTTTGCTGGAGTAGCTGTGCATAACGATGGGACAGCAACTTTATGGTACCCGACACATGATCCCACGGATCCCATGACGGTGACCACCAAATATGTATCTTTAAAAGGGGTTTCAAATGCAAGTTCAGCGGTAATTCTAGACTATACCGTGCTGATTCTTGACTGTGATGGAAAGGTTAGTTCATTAAGCATATATAATACCGTTTACGGGAGATATCGTTCTGAGAACGAACTACCCGCTGTACAACCTATCCGGTCCTCGATTTCCACTATCGTGTCTTCCGGGAGAGATGCATTCTTACTCAACAAGAATGGCACGGTATCGCTCTGGAATGAAGAAAGTAAGAAAACGGCGACGATTAGTGGATTTACAGGAATATCTAATATTCAAACAGGTTATAAACGTTTGTATGCTCTTAACAGTAACGGTTCGATTTGGCAGTGGAACTACAACGCAGGAACTAAGGCTAAACCATTCCAAGTTAAAAGTCTTAGCAACATAGCTGATATATGGGGAAGCACGGGACAATTTGGCTATGCGTTGCGTAAGGATGGTAAGCTTATGGCCTGGGGGGATGGATATTATACTGGAATGGCTACGGGTAGCGGTTCTCCAACTATTGATAAGGGAAAGGAGACTGCTTATGCGGTGAATGTCCAGACACCTCTTTCATGGACTGTTAAGGGGCAAAGCATCAGCTTCTACGGAACTTCGGGTATCATAAATGGAAAGCTCTATGTACCATTTACAAGTGTATTTGAAGCACTTGGTGTTAAGATTTCTTCCAAATCTGAACTAGATCCCAAACAAAACGGACGCTCGACTTCAATCAAGACATTTGCTTATGAGGACAAAACACTGGTGATTAAGGGAGGCAGTCCAGCGGAAGTGTTATTGAATGGTAAGAATACGGGTCAAACCGTGAACATTCAAGTCATGTCCAATACGACAATGTACCCACTTGAAACCATCTGTGAACAATTGGGTATAAGTTTACAGTGGAACAAAACAACTGGTGAAGTTGTGCTCGGCGGTGCTTAAGTATTGGAACAAGTAATAAATAAATATTAGGTGCGGAGGAAATAAATTGTCTAGGTTGTTAATCGTGATGGGTCAAATATTTATAGGGTTGGGAGTTCTTTTAGGCCTGATTTTCGGTTTTATTGATGGATTTCAATTTATAGCTGCCCTCTCATGGTTTGTCCCTGGCATTATTTCAGGTATCTTATTTATTGCTTTTGGAATGATGTATGAGTTGTTGGAAGAAAACAATGCTTTTCTTAGAGAATTACTGAATCGGACAAATGTCGAAACATCAAATTCTCCACCAGCTAAGTCTAAGTCATTAGGGAAATCCAAATCCTCTTTAAGTTCATTAAGTGGATATAAAATGAGTTCGCACGAATAAGACATGTAAATGACCGTTCGGGAGAAGGAATACCCAGGCGGTCATTTTTTTGTATTGACTAAGGGGGGCAGATTGATCACTGCTCTTCCTAATTTTTCAAGTTATAATAAGGCGTATAATGCCAAAACGACAGGAGTATGGTCATAACTCATGGACAAAATACTTGTAATTGAAGATGATCTGAAACTGCAGAAGTATATCAAAGACTATTTGCAGGCTTACGATTTTGAGGTAGAGATGGTCAAGGATTTCAATAGGATCGTCCAGCAGGTTGAAGAGAGTAACCCCCATTTAATTCTGCTCGATATTAATCTTCCAACCTTTGATGGGTTCTATTATTTGCGAGTTTTACGAAAAAAGTTCCATATGCCGATTATCATTCTTTCCGCACGTAGTGATGAGGGAGAACAAATCCGCGGCATGGAGTTTGGTGCGGACGACTATGTCACGAAACCTTTCAGTATAGGGATACTCTTAGCGAAAATAAACGCAGTGCTCAGACGTACTAACCATCGCGAGGAGGAATCCAACTTTGTGCTGGGTAGCCTTAAACTGCTTAACGACAGTATGAAGCTTCAGTATAAAGACCTGAACATGGACTTAAGCAAAAATGAGTATCGGCTGATGAACATGTTCATGAAGCGGGCAGGCGAAGTCATTTCCCGTGAAGAACTACTGGAAGCGTTATGGGATGAACAAATGTTTGTCGATGACAATACCTTAACGGTAAATATCACCCGGATCAAAAAGAAACTGAACGAGCATGGGATTCCTATCGTAATTTCAACCAAACGGGGTGTGGGCTATGTCTTTGATCCAACGGATTGTTAATCTGCTGCACCTAAAACAAGGAATGATCACTGTCTACATCTTGAACACGATGATTCTTGTTTTCGTGTCTTATCAGTACCATGGTGTCAAAGATATTCTGTATCCGATCGGCGTCAGCTTATTTATTTTGTTTGTATACTTACTGATCGCAGCCGTTGGATATCACAAGTTTACAGATAAATTGGCAGAATCTAAGGTTAGCCCGCAAATCGAAGTGGATGATACTAATGTGCAGGACAAGCTCATTTTCAGTACGATCAACGAGATACATGAGCAATATAACGCAACAATATTCAAACAGAGCAGCTCCGTTAAAGAAAGAAACACCTTGTTCTCCCAGTGGATTCACAATATGAAAGTATCCATTTCGATTATCGGGCTGGCTTCAGAGCAAGGTTCGCAAGAAGCTATAGAAGATATCAAAGAAGAGAACAACAAATTGATGCAGAACCTGGAAGAATGTTTAAACGTCCTCAGACTAGACGATTTTTCGCGTGATTATATGCCGGAGAGGGTAAATCTGTATCAGCTTGTCATCAAGGTCATCAACGGTAAAAAACGGGATTTTATTTATAAAGGTGTGTATCCGAAAGTCTACATAGATGAAGTATTAGAAGTCTACACGGATGAGAAATGGTGTGGATATATGATAGAGCAAATGTTGTCTAATGCGATTAAATACAGCGATAAAGATCAACAGGTGACTATTCGCAGTGAAGTGCAAGAAGATCATATTCTTCTGAACATTCAAGACAACGGTATTGGGATCCATCAGGAGGATTTACCGCGGGTATTTGATCCTTTTTTCACAGGTAGGAATGGTAGAGACAACCGTTCCGCAACTGGGATCGGCTTATATATGGTGAAGTACATAGCACATAAATTAGGACACAAGGTCAGCATTGATTCGCAAAAAGGAGTGGGAACGGAGGTCACCCTTTCTTTCCTTTCAGAAGTGTAAGGTTATGAAAGGGAATTGCATTCATGATCAAGTATTTCTCTTTTATACTTCTCTTATCAGGTTATGGGGGGAATCAAAATGGATGTAATTACTATAAATCATCTGGTGAAAGTGTATAACGGGTATAAAGGGGTCAAGGGAATTACCGCGATTGATGAAATGAGCTTAACTGTGGAGAAAGGTGACTTTGTCGGGATTATGGGGCCCAGCGGAAGCGGAAAAACAACGTTACTAAACATTTTGTCGGGAGTCGACAAAGCAACTTCAGGTGAGGTTATCATCGATGGACAAGATATTACGAAGTTATCTAAGGATCAGATGGCACTGTTCAGGAGAGAGCGAATCGGATATATTTTTCAGGATTTCAACTTACTAGACAGCTTGACGCTTAAGGAGAACATTGCGCTGCCTCTTATTTTAGACAAGAAAAGTCCGAAAGAAATAGAGGACAAGCTTACACCATTAATGCAGTTCTTGGGGATTGATGATCTGAAAGATAAGTATCCGTTCCATATCTCTGGTGGTCAGAAACAAAGAGTGGCGGCAGCGCGTGCGATCGCTAATGAGCCCGCTGTTATTTTTGCGGACGAGCCTACCGGTAATCTAGATTCCAAGTCAGCTAACAATCTTATGAGTACCATGTCATCCTTAAATGACAAGTTAAACAGTACGATTCTCATGGTCTCCCATGATCCTTTTGCAGCATCGTTTTGCAAACGAATTGTGTTCATTAAAGACGGCAACGTTGAAATGGAAATGAGGTCGTCAGGGGATCGGAAGTTGTTCTTTGATAAGATTCTGGAAGCGCAAAGCGTGATTGGAGGAGAGAGAGCATGACCTTCTCTTCCATTGTTCGTAAGAACCTCTTTTATAATATAAAAAAATATGTATCTCTTTATTTTGTAAATACGCTTATTGTTGCGATTTTGTTCATGTTTGGTAGCTTGCTATATAATTCGGATATCATGCGGCAGGTCGGAGAGACTACGCTTTATGAAATCGTGTCTTTGGCTCTGATTGGGGTCGTGTTATTCTCCATTGTGTTCATTACATACAGTAATGTTTCTTTTTTGAAATACAGAGGTAAAGAGTTTGGGATGTACATGACCTTTGGTATGACGACAAAAAATATTATTAAGATGTTGTTTCTCGAAAATGTGGTCATCGTCGCGATCTCATTGGTAAGTGGGCTTATCTTAGGGGGCGTATTCGGGAATTTGTTCTATATGGGATTAAATCAAATATTGCATGAAAATCCAATTGGTTTCGAATTAAATGGGCAGAGCCTGTTGTTAAGTAGTGGGATATTCTTGGTTATCTTTGGGTGTAACTTTATATTTAATATGCTCTATATTCGGAAAATATCGATCTCTGAAGTATTTCAAGCTTCAAGTAAAAAAGGGATTGGTAAAAGTAGCATTGTATTAGGTATCGTTGCAAGTATCCTTTTCACAGTATCCGCAATTCTCCTGCCGAAGATTTTACTTGGAGGCTTGTTCAATGGGAACTCGAACGTAGTCGGAATACTTGTCACTCTGACCTTTGTGTGCCCTTATGTCATCATTGGGACATTGATTGTGGTCATCAAGGCGGTGCTGAAACGGTTCAAGCGAACGTACAACAACAATCTCATTGTCATGTCCAATCTATCTCATCGATTCATTTCATATAAAACGACCCTTTATCTCGTTACCTTGCTAATTGCAGGTGCGCTTTTTTTTATCGGTATGACTTACTCCATGTACGCGACAAGTAAAGATGAGAATGATCGGGAAACCCCTTTTGACGTGATGTTTGTGGAAACGAACCATTTCAACCAACTGGATGACCATGAGGTGGAGAACCTGTTGATTGGAAAGGGTATAACCTTAAATCAGAACAGCACCTTGGAATTTGTGGAAATTCCTGAGTTTCGGGACTATAAAGGGAATTGGGTACTCTGGGATACGGTTTCGATGATTATCAGCAAGAGTCATTTCAACGGGTATATGGGGACTAAGGTGGATCTTTCACCAAACCAAGCATTATTCGTAAGGACATATGAGGAAAAACAAAAATTCGAAATGCCGGATACGATCCTGCCCGTCATGAGTTCGGATCAGATCGAGGATAAGCTTTGGAATCACATGAGTAAAGAAGAATTGTTACAGGCTTTAGATGGATATCCTATCACGGAGTATAAGTCCGAGAATATTTCGGAAGCTAACGAACCATTTATCAACTACGTGAGGACAGCGGGTAAGTATTTTGGACAAGCCCTTGTCGTAGATGACACGGTGTATGAACAGATCAAGAGCGGTGTAAGTGAAGAACAAGTGAAAAAGGTACATTTGCTGAAAGGGAATTTCAATGAAGAAGGCTTTCATACTTTGGTAAATGCCTTGCAGGAGCGGAACGGATTGGATTCCTCTTATTGGAACAATTACACACAAAGTGCTGTGGATTCGGTAGACGTGGAAAGAGGAGAGTTAGAAGATTTAAAGCCTGTCTACAAGGTTGAACTGCTGGAAGGCAAGCTGGAATCCAAAGGAACGATATTCTTTATCATGCTCTTCCTTGGGGCTTTGTTCGTGATTGCTTCTGGTGTGGTATTGTTTCACAAAGTATTATCCGATATTGATGAACAGAAGGAGAGTATGCTCTCGCTGAAGAGAATCGGAGTTACTTCGGTAGAATTAAAGAAGATCGTATCCAAAGAGCTAGCCATTGTATTCTTCCTGCCAACTGTCTTAGGTCTAGGACTGGGACTCTATTATTTTTATACCGTGTTCAGTAATCAGACGATCATTCTGCAACTACTTGGACAAGCCGGTTTGGTGGCGTTACTCTTTTTGGTGCTTCAAATCGCATTTTACTTTAGTAGCCGTAGAAAGTATTTTTCTGAGTTGGGGAAGTACTTATAATTTCAAAAGATAGCTACTTGGGCATCACCGTGTAGTACGGTTGATGTCTATTTTTTTGTTGACTGTAAAATTATTTTAAATAACTCTTTACCTTAGGTCAGACCTAAGGTTTATAGTGATAATATAAATTAAAAGATGGGAGCATCGTAATGAACGAGTACATCACAATTAGTGAGCTTTCTAAGCTAATGAGCGTTTCGGTTCATCAAATTCGATATTTTGAAGAAATGGGAGTTCTTTATCCTGCGTATACGGATACAAATCAATACCGTATGTATGGCATTCCTGAAATCTATCAACTGTCTCATGTGTTGCTGCTCCGCAAACTTAATATTCCGGTTGGGCAAATTAAAGAGTCTGTCATGTCTTATTCTACCGAAGATTATCGTGGGCTTTTAAAATCTTCTTTGATAGATATTGAATCTGAAATTGATCGACTAATTCATCTGAAACAATTTATACAGAGAACTCTATTTGAGCATAATGAAACGCAACATGATCCCTTTGGAGATTATGAATTTAAATATCTTAATACTCGATTCATGAACCAATGGATTAAATTCGGCCTTGAAGAACCAATTAACGCGAGAAATCTGTATGACAATCGGGGACACTTAACGAATCTGTTCGAATCTGACCTACATTATTTATATAGGGAAGAAAATGTTACCTTGTGTTTTGAAGCAAATGAATTAACAAGTGTATGTTTGGAAGAGGGGAAATACCTCACGAAGAGGTTCCTTGTAACCGAAGAAGACGATATTTTACGAGAAATCGACAAGCTTAGGGAGGTGCAAAAGGAATGTCAATATACATTCATTGGTGAAACTATCTTAATTGAACGATCTTATCTGTCCATGTTTAGCAACCATGACCTTCTCTATGAAATCCAAGTAAAGGTAGGTGTGGAATGAGTATGCGAGATATTAGTATTGTTCCGTATCACAAGGAAGACTACGATAGTATTTGCCGCCTTTTAGTGGAGTCATTTCAAGGGAAGTTTCATTCGCTGGTCACATTAGATGATGAGGATATGATCGAATTACTGAGCAAAACTTGGTTAAATGGATATGAAGGTGCATCAGAGAATCAAATGGTAGTTAAAGAAAATGGGGAGATGATCGGCACGATATTTTTGAAATGGAGAGATCAAGATCCAACCCCGAGGACAACGACGACAAATTTAAGTTATACGACTCTATATAAACAATTTGGGTTCTTTAATGTATGTAAATTCCTACTTGGGATGGGAATGCTACAGTACCAACCTAAGCAGAAGGAATGTTATATTGAGCACATTGCCATTCATTCTAAATATCGCAATCAGGGGATCGGTAAACTGGTTCTTGCTTGGGCTAAGGATTTCTATCAGCATTCCAAGTTTGAGCAATTAACTTTATTTGTGTCCGCTAAGAATCCCGCTGCGATTCATTTGTATGAACACGCTGGATTCCGTATTGAAGCAACAAAATACAATGCAGTAAGACATTTTTTCTTTCAAGAGCCTTATTGGCATTACATGACCTGGAGGGACGAGACGAGTGAAAAAACGTACTAAATATGTACTAACAGCAGCTGTAATAATACGGAGCTTGTGTATCGACACCATTTGAATTCAAATCAATTATTCGTATCTATGCTAACCGATGTAGATCATTCCATGATTACAATGCGGATAGCAACATCAGAATTACGCACCACTTTTAAGACCATTTTCTCCCACATACATCTTATTGATGTTAGTTATTTGAATGACTCAATTTGTTAGTCAGGTGGAGCTGTAATATTCACCACAGTCCCCTTTACTGGCATAGGATCCGTATCTGTACTTTTAAAGTAAAGAGGAAGCCCTTCCGCTAAAATCGGATGGAGAGCCTTAATGGGATTTTGGCGTTGATGATGAATGTGCAAATGGGGTTCCGAAGTTGAACCACTATTTCCGACCCGACCAAGTACATCTCCTGTATTTACATGATCTCCAACCTTTACTGTAACACTATCCTGTTTAAGATGGTTGAGTAATAAGTAGGTTCCGGTCTCCTCAAGTTGGAGATATACGTGGTTTCCTTCCATAGAATGTATATCTTCGGTTCCTGGTACTATATCGGGTTCGTTGTCGTAAGCAGCTATTATGGTTCCTGAAGTGGGTGAAAGAACTTCTTTACTCCAGATGCCATAATCTTCTAAGTTGGTACTCCCTGTATTATAAGGTTCCATGACTAAATCGTATGCCCAGCGTTCAGACGGCCATATCGCGTGAGGCAAGTTGGAATGAATAGAATCACCACCCCAGCCAACCACGGTTTGTTCAGCTAACGGCCAATTCACAGTGACTGAAGGTTGCACTTGTTGAATACGGGACGGATACGGAAGTTGGGCGATATTCATCGTCAATACAAGGTGCAGTGTTAAGATCGTACATACAAGCAAACCTATAAGTGTGTTATTGATCTTCTTCTTGTTGAAAAAAAGAATGATGAGTAGAGTCAGATTCAATAGAATACCTGCCAATCCCAAAAAGGGAAATACTAATTTAAGCGCAAACCAGGCATATGCCCCTGGTAAGCCAGTAATCCCATAGACAACGATCCATGTTATAACAATGAGGGCGATAAGCGAAATATTAATAATTTTGTATCTCCTAGGTTTTTTATCGTTTTTCATGGGCAGCTCCAATTCGTCAGTATGTAGATGTTCTCCCTTGATATGACGATTCATATTGAAGAAGCCCTGCATTTGGCATAGGTCAGCTACTTTTAAATGATCTCGATAGAAAACTTATTTATGTAACAATACATAATCCCTCTGCAGAATAGACATCATTATTCCGTCCTCAAGTTTTCCTTTGATTAAATCCCGCTCCCTAACGATTCCCTCGTGTTCAAAATTAAGCTTCTTCAGTACTTTGACAGATGCATCATTACCAGGTGTAATCGTAGCTTCAATCCTGTTTAGATTCATAGTATTAAATCCATAGTTAATAACTGCTCCCAAAGCTTCTGTTGCATAGCCTTTACCCCATTCAGCTTGAGCGATATCATAACCAATTTCCACTCGTCTAGCCCCATCATCAAAACTTCCTAAGCAACATGTTCCGATTAATCTGTTGGTTTCTTTTAATATAATTCCCCACGTGATCTCTTCATTTTCTTCTAATTCGTTCTTAAACCTAGCAATGAATTCGAGCGCTTGATCTAGGGAGGTTAAAGGGTGAAAATAATCGAATTTAGCTACTTCAGCATCACTTAGCACTTCATATAATTGCTCCACATCTGTTTTCTCAACTAACCTAAGAAGCAATCTATCAGTTTCTAAAATAGGAAATGGAACAAAACACTTGTTTATCATGGAATTCACTCTCCTGAAATTGGTTAGGTATACTATACACTCTTTACCAATTTAGTATGCTTGTTGTGAGTCAGTCAGTGATTTTACATACATTAAGGGAGGTAGCAGCAGTCGTATCATCAAAAGAACAGCTACTTCAGCTGAACTCAAGCCGATGATATAATTGGCATATATCTAGAAAGGGAGGGCATTGATATTTTACTAAAAGAAAAGGTGCGTAACCTTCCCATGTCACCTGGAGTTTATCTGATGAAAGACTCACGTGGTAATATCCTATATGTCGGTAAATCAAAACATCTAAAGAATAGAGTTCAATCTTATTTTCATAATTCCAAGTCCCATTCTCCAAAAATTAAGAAGCTTGTAAATCATGTGAAAGATTTGGAATACATCCTTACAGACACTGAATTTGAAGCTTTTATGTTGGAGTGCCAGTTAATTCATGGGCATAAACCAATGTACAATAGGAAGATGAAAAATCCGCTTGCTTATCAATATATTGCAATATGGAAAAATGAAGGGTTAAACCGTTTAGAAGTAACCAATGATCCTTTCTCTAATGATGATTATCAATACTTTGGTCCTTATACAGCAAATAAAAACTCGGTTGAAAAAGCAATTCAAGGGATAAAGGGATATTTTAAAATCGACTGTAATCAGTCCGTTACTACAAAGGGTGCCTGCTTAAATCATTCGCTAGGATTGTGCTTAGGAATGTGTTTGGGAGGAGAGGCGCTTGCGCAATATAATCACATCATAAATCGTTTGATCGCTCTGCTCGATGGAACGGACCCTAGTCTATACGAAGAAATGAATCAAGGAATGCTGGCTGCTGCTGAGCAATATGACTTTGAAAAGGCAGCGAGATATAGAGATTATATTGGAGCAGTAACCTTTTTGCTAAATAAAGAAAAAGTGATTGATTTTGTAGAAGAGAATCGCAACATCGTAGTGGTTGAATATTTAACAGAAGATTTGATCAAGCTTTTTCTGATTAAACGAAATAGAATTCTTTTTTGTGGAAAATATTCAGTAGCGCCTACTGGGATGGTTTCGTTATATGAGAAGATAAGGACAAAGATTCTGGACCATTTCGAGATTGGTGGGCATACGTTATCTAACGGAGTTAGTCGCGATGAAATTGATGAGGCGCAGATCATCTACAGCTATCTACAAGGTAGTTCTAGCAAATATATCATCATTCCTGATCATTGGCTGAACTCGAAGGATCATACCAAGATGGATACAGCCATTCAGGATCTATTTCGTATATAAGATTATTCATAGGTTAGGGGGGGGGGAGTTATGGTTGAGATAAATAAAGAATTGGTACAACAACTGATTGATCAACAGTTTCCTCAATGGTCCGGTTTACTAATTAGCCCAGTTGAAAAAAGTGGTCATGATAACAGAACATTTCATCTAGGAGACAAAAGGACTGTCAGGCTGCCGAGTGGACCGGAGTACGCTCCACAAGTTGTAAAAGAGTTAGCTTGGTTACCCAAACTACAGCCATTTCTCTCTTTACCGATATCAACACCTCTAGCAAAAGGTGAATCAACAAAGGATTACCCATTTCCTTGGTCGATCAATTTATGGATTGAAGGGGATACAGTAAATTACAATAGGGTTACGGATTTAAATCAATTAGCTGTTGATCTGGCAGCACTTTTGAAGGAATTACAATCAATTGACACTTCAGGAGGACCTGTTGCAGGCGAGCATAACTTTTATCGAGGTGGTTTGCTATCTGTCTATCATCATGAAACGCAGACCGCTTTGGAAGAGCTTAAGTCAGAATTACCAACCGATAAAATAAATGATATCTGGTCATTAGCATTGGAGTCCAAGTGGCAGAGTACCCCTGTGTGGGTACATGGTGATATTGCACCAGGAAATCTCCTTGTGAAAAATGGAAAACTTTGTGGCGTTATCGATTTTGGAATACTAGGCATGGGTGATCCAGCTTGTGATTATGCAATGGCTTGGACATTTTTCGATCAGGATAGTAGGAGGACTTTCTATAATTCACTTGGTTGCGACGAAGACACATGGAATAGAGCTAGAGGTTGGGCTTTGTGGAAAGCTCTAATTACGTACAATGATACGGATTGTGAAATCGCCACGAGTGCAAAAAAGACAATTGGGGCAATTTTAGAAGAATGTAAACTAACCGATATATAGAGAGAGTAATAAAAAACAAGCCGGAAGCATGTGAGCTGCTCATCGGCTTGTTTTGGTTATTTAGTAAGTCATAATGCGTTTAGTCCTCGACTACTCGGTCTGGCAATTGAGTAACGTAGCTGTCAGACATGTGAAGCAATTCAAGAGCACGTTCAAATTCATCTTCGGTTGCTGTGAGTGGGGTGACACCATCACCAGTTAACGTATAATGTTGACCATCCTCAAACCCACTGCCTGATAAGAAGAGCTCTTCGTTATTGACGAATGAACCGGTTGGCAAATAATAGCGCTGAGGAAGTAAGTTATATGTTGCATGATTCAGTAGATCTTGTCCGAAATGGATGTGATCTTCAAGTGAGACCCCCAATAAATTAGATACAGTAGGCAGGATATCAATCTGCCCACCTAACTGCTCTTTTACGCTTGAATTCGTAACACCCGTTGATGAAATGATTAACGGAATATTGATCAATTCACTTTCGGTATATTCATGACCTAGAATTTCTTCCAATAAGACCTGATCGTCCTCTTCAAGAGAAAAGATAGGAAGCCCTCGATGATCTCCGTACAACACAATTAAGCTATTATCCCATACCCCGTTTTGTTTGAGCTCATCGATAAAAAGACCAAGTGCATAATCAGCGTAATTCTGAGCACGTATATAGTCTCCTACTAACGTTCCTTCGAATCGTTCTGGAAGTGTCATTTTGTATTTGTTCTCTGGTATGGAGAATGGATTATGCGCAGACATCGAAATGACATGTGAATAGAAAGGTTGATCCTGCTGATCCATTCGAGCAAGTTCTGCAGCAGTCTTCTCGTATAGAACTTCATCAGACGCTCCATAGAATACGGTATCGTCTTCACCGAAGTAGTTCTTATCATAGAAACGATCAAATCCTAATGCGCTATAAAGTTCACCACGATTCCAAAAGTCAACTTCATTCGTATGGAATGTAGCCGTGTCGTAACCCTGTTCTTGCAGCAGCTTCGGTAAGCTTGGAAGCTCCTTTGGTGCGTACATCTGAGTAGCTGGGCCATCGGGTGGAACGTAGAACGAAGTGTTCACAATAAATTCAGCATCAGATGTATTACCTTGCCCAACTTGTTGATAGAAACGAGGGAAATAGAAACTACTTCCTGCGAATTGATTCATGTTTGGCGTAATTTCTTGTCCATCTATTGAAAGATTAATTAAGAAGTTCTGGAAAGACTCCATTTGAATAATGATGAGGTTTTTCCCTTTGGCTGCTCCAAATAAATCGGGATTAAAGGAAGGTTGAATTCCTTTCGTTTCATCAATAGCCGTTTGCGTAATTTCAGAAACTTCAAGGGGTTCTTCCTCTTGATTGGCCAATAGCGCATAGGCTTCATAATTGAGAATGCCCATTTGTTCCGCTTTAACCGTCTCATTCATACTTGCCCGGTTCGGGAAAATATTCAACGAACAAATTACGATGGAGATACAGAACAATGAAGCAACTACTTTACGATTGCTTCGACGTGACATCGATCGTTTCCAATCGAGCGCCTTCTTACGTCTAAACATCACTAAGGTAATGATAATGATATCTAAAAAGATGAGCATATATTGTGGATGAAGGACCGAAAAAATACTCTTCTTTACTGCTCCAACTTGTTTCACTTGCCCCAATACTTGAGAGGTTGCGATGATCCCAAAGTGATTGTGATACACAATTAATGAAAAGAACAAAATGGTAATTAATAAATTGACACATAGATAGATGGCGATTTTTCGTTTCGTAGCGAACCATTCAATCAAGCAAAATACGAGTAGAACAAATGGAATTTCTTTTATCCATGTGGTCCACGTAGGTCCGTCTTCGAATAGAAAATACCAAACGAAATAACTTTTTGCTAGCATGATTAAAGAAAAAAATAGTAGGGATCTCTTACTTAGTGTACGTGGTACAGCTAACGACATTATTTCCGCGCTTCCTTTGCTTTGAGATTAGTTCATTTTATTACATGGATGCGTTAAAAATCAACTAGATTTATATCATATAAAAAATATCGATCGGGTGACTTATCTTCCTAAATAATTACAAATTTTAATCCTTGTGATAGGATAGCAAAAAGAAATGTCGGAGGGATAAGAATTATGAAAATACTAGAAAAAAAGGACTACTACAAAGCGATGAGGCCGTTAAGTGATGTGAAAATAAATACATTGTTTGCGGAGGCAGTTATTGAGCAACGTGTTCCCGGTGTAATTTATGTTGATGATCTCCTGGAACCAACCACTTTTTATGTGGTACATTCATATGGAATGTCTCTGTTATTTGGTGAATCTGACAATAAGAGATTTAGTCAGGGGCTATTTGAATACATAACTAATAAAGGGCTTGTTAGACACAAACCAGAATGGCTACAGGTAGATCCGGCGAGTGGCTGGAATGATATCATTGAATCCTTCGTGGATAGTCAGCCATCCATCATGAGAAATACTAGGGTCAATTTCAGTTTTAACTATGAAAATTTTAAAACTACAAGGCAAGAGGATCCCAACCTTAACTATGACATTGTGAGAATGACCAACGAATTGTATTTGTCCCAAATGGGTAGTGTCGTCCCAAAGTATTTTTGGCGTGATGTGGATCAGTTTCTTACAATTGGGGTTGGCTACTGCTTGCTTAGTGGAGGGGAAATAGCTTCGACAGCTTTTTCAGCTTTTCGAAATGAACATCAGTTGGAGATCGGAATTGAGACAGTGGAAGCATACCGTGGAAAAGGATACGCATTTGTTGTATGTTCTGCATTAATCGAATATTGTCTGGGAAACCAGCTAGAACCGGTATGGGCATGTCGATTGGAAAATGAAGGTTCCTACAAGTTGGCTCAAAGATTGGGCTTTGAGCCGACAATAACTATTCCGTATTATCAACTTGCATATGAGGAGCAGTATAGATGTTAAATCATTTAGGGTTTGATTTATGGGAAGATGGATATGACCAAACCGTTCAATTAAGTTAGCAGAACGATGAGTACCCTTTTGCTGGATATAAAAAAATATGAGGTACGATTATTAAATTAATCGGCATCTGTAAATGTGAATTCTATCCTAAATCTCATTGTGGTAGTGTATTCGTAATTTCAAGACAAGAGTAGCCTTGGTATAAATATAATAAGTAGGTGATATGATGCGAAGTGAAGATCAGATTAAACGAAAGATCAATGAACTGCGTATGACTTGTCAGAGAATGGAGGCAGCAGACAATCAAGAGGCGGCCGATCAAGTTCTAATTAGAATAGAAATGTTGGAATGGGTTTTGAATGCACCAACAGAGAAATATCACGTGTGATTACTGACTATATGATGTAAGGACAATCTCCCGAGTAGAACCGCTGGGGGATTGTCCTTTTTTTCATATCTTATAAAGCTACAGCTGTAGCTTTTTTCTATATCTACTTTATCCGAGGTATTGTTTATTTCTTAAGTGGTGCTGTAGTTGTAGTATCTGCATGGGTGCTTTCGAGCTCGGTAATTTGTTGTTTGTATTCCTTCATAAGTTGATTAAGCGCTGCTTTGATCACGATCCAATCCTTGGAATCTGCAGCTTCGGCTAGCTCAATTTGTGCCTTTATAAAGGAAGGAAGTTCCGCTGACATGGTAGTGATATTTTTTGCTTCAGTAGCTTCAAGAGCGATTCCTTCTATTAATGTTGCTGTCTTACCTGATTCAACGGATGATGTGACTTCTATAGATTTATCTAGAGTGATTGCCACATGATCTTTCTGTAGGGCCCCAGAAGCAAACGAAGGAACAGTCTTAACTGCAACTGAAGGAACAGTTTCTAAATCTAATGATAAGAATTCAACTTGGGGTTTGAGTTTATTATATTTATCCAATATTTTTTCCCAGTCACTAACTGTCTCAGGGGCGTATTTTTTGGCCAGCTCTAGCGGGTTAGAATGGCTTAAACTAATCATCTTGGTTGCTGGACCTGCATCTAATTTACTGATCATTTGATTTGTGCCCATATCTCCTGTTTGAGGAAGAGGTGCTGCATTAGCAGCAACTGGGGCTCCGATAGCGGATATTAGTAGAGCGGACATGGCAACATGCTTGAACTTCAGATTCGGTTTCATTTCTAAACACTCCTTGTGATGTGGTTTGTCTTACAGTTATCAATTTACAGATTAGGTGTGGCACAATATTGGTGGATTTGTGGAAAAACAATGGCAGGACACTCTTGTTACTATTTCCTTTGGTATAATCACAAAGAAGTAAACACAGGAGGTACGCTTGATGAACAACGATTATCTCATCGCAGTTGTAGATGATGACCAGAATATACGTAATCTAATTGAAGCCTATTTGCATAAGGAGAATTACCGTACGATAGGTTTGGCTAATGCTGAAGAAGCTTGGACATTATGGAGAACAAATCCCCCAAGTATGTGGGTGATGGATATTATGCTTCCTGGAATGGATGGGTACGAATTGTGTAGACGCATCCGGAACGAAGCGGAGGTACCCATTATTATGATTTCTGCAAAAGATAATGAGGTAGATAAAATACTCGGTCTAGAATTAGGCAGTGATGATTATCTTGTTAAGCCGTTTAGCCCCCGTGAACTTGTGGCCCGTATTAAGCGTCAACTGGAACGGTGGAGTAAAATAACGAATAGTGAAGTTATGGCTCTTGTTAATGAAGCTAAGCCTACACAGATAGATCTTGGAGAACTTCAGCTCATGCTTGAGCAAAGACGTGCCATTTGGTGCGGGGAAGAAGTGGATCTGACCAGTAAAGAATTTTTGATGCTTAAAGTGCTAGCCGAACATCCAAACCGTGCTTTTACAAGAGACGAGCTGTTGACTTCTGTTTGGGGAGAGGACTATTTTGGTAGCGATCGTGCTGTTGATCATTTGATTAAACGGATGCGAAAAAAAATAGAACATTTGCCTGTCGAGTCGGTATGGGGACATGGCTATCGCATGAGAACTGCTAGGGGGGAGTCATAGTATGAAGCTTGTACACCAAATTAATCTCGCCTTCGGATTGTCGCTAGCTTTGATTCTCTCGATCACGGCGATTATTATCCACTATGTGCTGATGGATCATTTTATTGGAACGCAGAAAGACGATTTAAGAACGCTGGGAGCAGCGATGTCAGCCACCATTCAAAAGTCTGGTATGACCTCGCTTAATATGGCAGAAACTGTGGCTTTGAAATCTTCCATAGTATCAACAGCATACGCTGGTGTTGAAGCCATAGTCTCGGATCAGCAAGGAAACATTGTTTCGGGAACATTGCCTGAGAGTACCCAACTACAGACTAAAGCACTCCCGCTACAGAAGATAACAGCATCAACATCGAGTCTTCAAAGTATTTGGGATGGCAATGATAGCCGCTATCTTGTAGAGGTTCAATCCATACCACAAGGAAAACTGACATTATACACACCCATGAGCAAAATAAAATCAATTGAACAGGCACTACTGGGTAAGCTGATTCTTATTTTTGTCGTGGTAGGGGCTATTATGTTCTTACTTAGTCTATTTATTACGAAAAGACTAATCCAGCCACTAATGAATTTGAAAATGGAGTTAAGAAAGGTGAAGGATCGTCATTTTACGGATGTGAAGTTGATTAAAGCAGGTGGAGAAATAGGGTCCGTAGCACAGACAGTCTATGAAATGGCGGATGAGCTCAACCGATTTAATCAAGTGCAGAAACAATTTTTTCAGAATGCTTCCCATGAACTGAAAACTCCGCTAATGTCCATCTCAGGTTATGCGGAAGGGATACGGGACGGTATTTTTGAAGGGGAGAACATCCGTAAGGGACTGGATATTATTTTGAGCGAAAGCGGAAGATTGGGGAAGATTGTAACTGAAATGACGTTGCTTGCGAAGCTGGATAGTGAGGAGGATATTTTTCGACCTTCCAAAGTGTGTTTAAAGGAATTATTGACGGAAGCCGTTGAACGCGTTAATCCTTTGCTGATATCGAAGGGACTTCATTTGCATCTTACCTACCCGGAAGTTGAAGAGTTGATTATTATGGCTGACCAGGACAAGTTGCTGCAAGCACTGTTGAACGTGGTGACCAATGCGGTGAGATATGCGAATGAACAGATCAATATCCATGTTAATTTAGATAAAGGGACTATTAAGCTAATCGTATCGGATGATGGACCTGGAATTCCACCAGAATTGCTTCCCAACATGTTCCATCGATTTGTCAAAGGTAAGGATGGTGAGTCTGGGCTAGGACTGGCAATCGCCAGGGCAATTGTCGAGCGTTGTGGAGGCCTGATTCAAGCAGGTAACCGCGAGGAAGGAGGAGCGATGATCTCTTGTGGCTTCCCCGTTATAAGTAATACTTAATACGAAAGTGTAAATATAAACGAAGAAGGACATTTCCGGTGCATTTCAGGAATGTCCTTTTTTTATGGAACATCGGAATAATATTTCAAGGATATTGAGACGTATTGGATGTTATTGAATAGCGTTGTGATAGAGGTAGGGATCTATTGAAGAAGTGACATAACAACATGAAATCAGGAGCATGCCGGGGATTATTAATGACTGAGTACAAACGAAGCTTTATTAACATTGTACAATGCCAGCTGCAATCACTAATAATCCAAAAATAGTAATAGGTATTCCTACAATTTTTAAATAAGAAACGCGTTCTTCGCTCTGATCAGAATCATCACCTAATCTTCTAAACCACCATGAATCGGGTTTCCTTATAGCAAACAAACCAAATGCCATAATAAATAATCCAAAAATAATATTCGCCACACCAGACATTTGATCAGCTCCTTAATAAAATCTAACGCTTGAAACAACAAATAGTTACATTAATACCAGGGGGAGATTCTATGTAATCTAAGCCCTTAAAGGTTCCACTGGGGGTAGGGAATTTCTCTATCCGGTAGGTGGTAAAAGTCCATGAATGATGTAGAAGAAACAAAAAACTGTCCTAAAAAGGAACAGTTGATTACTAGCACATTATTTCAGAGTTTAAAAATGAGCGCTACCTTTGAAATAAACAAATGCATCAGTATATAAAAAAGGATTTGATGGCGAGTACGATGGATCCAATCATAACAAGAACTCCGCCTACTTTACTCATGAAATAATAAAAATCACTCGGTTCGTGGTCATTCGTCCAAATCCAGCGAAGCGAGATGAGGAATAAGAATTTTTGAAATTTCTCATATCGGAATCCACACCACCCGTAAATGAGCAGAAGCCACGATAAGATAAATAGCGCTAGACTTCCTTGTTTGGTATGGTGCTCCGAATAAGCCGCGATAACCAACGCACTAGGCAGGTATTCCTCTTCTCCTTCTTGGATAATTCTTTGACCATTTACATAAAAGGATATTTCTGAAACGTATTCCCCGTGTTCATCATAGCTCATAAAAAATTGTGATTGATTCACGACAACCTCATATTTATGTCCATTAGGATAAGTTACTGAATATTTATTGACTCCCATACCTTTAGCATTATAAATAAAATACGCTTCGTTGTTGATAAGTATTTTTCTGTTCTGGTCATTGATATGTACATCGATGGTTGGAGCGTCTACAGAGCCGGATCGGTAGCTGATCGTATTGTTTTGCGAGCTGACTTGTTTATACTTATGCTGATTTATAAAAAACACAGATTTGGAAAAATAGGTATTAGCCATGACAATAATAAAACCGATCAAAATCATGATGCAAATGATGGGGAGCATTAAGGAAAGTTTGTTTCTTTTAGGGGAGTCTACAACCAGAATAGTGGTTCATCCTTTCGAATGCATTATATATTATTTACGTTATCTGCTTGGATATAGTTGCGTAATCCTGACCGTTCTTTATTAACGGGAATATTGTTTTTTCTCCTATTATATATGAGCTATTTCACTATTCTCTTGGATTCAAGGATAGGATATATTTTTTTAAAAAAATTAGACAGTATATTGACTAAATAAAAATGAGGTGGTATATTCTGGTTAAGTTAGACAGTATATTGTCCAAATAACAGAGGAGGAAATATGGATCATTTAAGAGAGCTATTTTTGATGCAGCAAATATATGGGACACTTTTTTCGCTTAGTAATAAGCTTCAGGTACAGGGTGATAAATACATGGAGAACTTAACATCAAGACAGTTTATGACTATGGTAGCCATTCTTCACTTGCCGGAAGATGAAACAACCGTCAACAATATTGCGAGAAAGTTAGGTACCACCAAACAGAGTGTGAAGCAAATGATCACGGTTATGGAGAATAAGGGTTTCGTCAGCACGGTACCAAGCCAGAAGGATAAGCGCGCTATTAATGTAAAAATGACGAACACTGGAAAACAGGTTACGCAGGAATGTGGTGAACAAGGAATTTACTTTTTCGCAGATGTATTTAAAGATTTTACGTTGGATGAAATGGAAACCTTGTGGGGCTTGTTAAAGAAACTGTACCGTTTTGACGGTGTAGAGCAGGATGGTTTTGAGGAAGAAGCTGTTATGGAAATGGAAGAGGATCAATCAGGCGAACAAATGAGAATATTTAATGAATTTAAAAGACGAAGAACTCATTCAGAAAAGTGAGGAGATAGGTATGAATAACATGATTACAGTTAAAGATTTAGAAAAAAATTATCAATCGAAGAAAGCTGTCGATGGGATCAATTTTGTTGTGAATAAAGGGGAGATCCTTGGTTTGCTTGGCCCTAATGGGGCGGGTAAGAGTACAACAATCAATATTCTGGCCACTATATTATCAGCTGATCACGGCGAAGTAACGATTATGGGGCATGACTTAAAAAAAGACGCAAAACTCATCAAACAGGGGATTGGAATCGTTCCTCAAGATCTGGCCATTTATGAAGAAATCTCGGCCGAGAAAAATGTACGTTTTTTCGCCAGTCTATATAAACTTAAGGGGCATCAATTAGATAACCAGGTCAAGGAAGCTCTGGAACTCGTGGGGCTTTATGATCGTAAAGATGATAAACCCAAAACCTTCTCCGGCGGTATGAAACGAAGATTAAATATTGCTTGCGCTATTGCTCATCAGCCACAAGTAATAATCATGGATGAACCCACAGTGGGGATTGATCCACAATCAAGAAATCATATATTGGAATCAATTAAGACTCTGAAAAGTAGAGGGGCCACAGTGATTTATTCCACTCACTACATGGAAGAAGTTGAAGCCATTTCTGATCGAATCATCATTATGAATGACGGCAAGATTATTGCCGAAGGGACCAAAGAAGAATTAAACCAGAAAGTAAATGATGAAATCACCTATTATTTCAGTGTGAACAATTTAGATGAACTAAGTGAAGAGCAGCTAAACAGAATTAGTGGCGTAACCAAAGTTAAAATTTATGACAACAAGGTTGAAATCACTTCCGACAAGTCAATTGATAATCTAAATGAAATCATCGCTGTAATACTAGGAAATGGCTGCAAAATAGAAAACATGAGTAGCGAAGTGGCATCTTTAGAGACCACATTCTTAGAATTGACAGGAAGAAGTCTGAGGGATTAGGAGGGATCATATGAACTTCATCAAAATATTGAAACTAGATTTGAGCAATATACTTAAGAATCCGACGCTCGTCATTTCCAATACAATTGTTCCGTTAATCATGATTATGGTCATGGGTTTTGTAACAAAGAGTGGTTATGGCGCAGATCATATCAGTTCCTATGATTATTATGGTGTCACGATGATGATCTTTACAGCGCTACTGATCGCCATGACTGCTTCCAATACTTTCATGGAGGAAAAGGTGAAAAGTGGTAATACCCGTATCATCTATGCTCCCGTTTCCAAGACACAAATCTATCTATCTAAATTAATAGCTACTTATATTGTAGGCACGGTTGCATTCAGTATTATATTGCTTGTAGGACAATCACTTTTCCATATTAATTATGGAGGAAAGAATCTACTGTATATTATGGTACTCATCAATATATTAACGTTATTTGGCTGCTCTATAGGAACGTTGTTCTGCTGCATTCTTAAAAGTGAAGAAGGAGCAAATACATTCCAACAACTTGTCGTATTATTGTTTGTCTTTTTTGGAGGGGTCTTCTTTCCTGTGGCTTATCTTGGGAATGTCGTGGAGAAAATATCATACCTCTCACCAGTCAAATGGGTTACAGAATGTGCCTTTCGGATTATTTATGATCATGACTTTAGTATATACCTACCAACACTTTCAATTGTGCTGATAGGTTCTTTAGTCTGCATCATTATCAGTCAAATCATTTTTAAACCGGAGGAATACGTATGAATGTAATTCAGCTATTTAAAAATAATTTCAATAGAGTTTTGAGTAAAAAAGCATTTATTGTCATTGTAGCTATTTTACCGCTAATGATTGGAATCGCTGTATTATTTTCCGGGGAATCGAATACGAAGGCTCATATCGCTTTGGTTTCTGATCATGCTCCAAATATGACTCAAAATGATAAGTTACAAATTAAAGTAATGAACGAGAAACCAGCAAAATCTAGTCTCCTTTTGGGCAAATATACGGCCATTGTGGAAGAAAAGAGCGATGGTTCTTATGAGATAACAACATTAAAAAGCGAAGAAGAAAAGGAAAAAATTGAAAGTTTTTTCGACCCAAGTAAAGTTGTGGAAAGTAATCAAAGTGATATTACAAAAAGAGGCGTAGGAGCGAATATCTTAGGGTTCATTCTGATGATTATTTTGATGCAGGGGGTTGCTCTAATAACGCTATTTCCGGAGGATCGAATCTTAAGAACCTTTCGAAGGGTTTTAACGGCTCCCGTAAGTGAAGGGACATATCTTTTTGTACAAGGGATCTTCACATTCATTTGTCTGTATATACCAGCCTATCTTGCACTTGTTGTTACAAAGGGAGTGTTTGGGGTAGACATTGGTTATAGTTATGGAATGTTAGCCATATTGATGGTTATCGTGTGTGCTCTATCTACGGCATTAGCGCTGTTTATTGCATCCACTCTGGAAAGTAACATGTCATTAGTATCTAGTGGGATTTATATCATAACAAGCATACTTGCGGGCTGTTTCTATTCCTTCACGGAGAAGAACAAAGTTCTTGATACGATTTTTAGTATTTTCCCGCAAAAGGAATATATGACACTTATTGAAGGGGTCGAAAAGGGGAACGGCATATTCGAATTTAAAGGACAACTAACTTATATACTGATTTGGATTGTTGGACTTTGGTTCCTGGGAAGTTTGATTACGAAAAGGAAAATGAAGAAGGGGATCTATTAATAGGTCAACTAAACCAAGGTTCCCCCATCAGTGCTCTGGTGAGGGACCTTGTTTGTAATGGAAGGTGTATGAAGATTAAGAGTTCAAACGCAGGAGATTCTCATCGGCAATACTGAGTAATGCTGTATACAGTGGCTGTACATTGAATTTCTTGCCGAATTCAAACTTGTAGACAGCGGTCTGTAAATTATTGCTTTTGTGATAAGGAGAGGTAATATAGTGAATAGTAACTTCACAATCATCAAAGCCGGTGCCTCCTGTTTCCATAGAAACCTCATAAATAGAGTTCAGGTGGATTGAGGCGACACGAGTTTTTTTTCCGGTAACCCCTTGATGGTCGATAAGAATTAATCTGTCATTTGTAATAATAAACGCGTCACGGATTAGCTTGAAGCCCATATGAATTTGTTCTTGGGGCATAAGATAAGCTCCGTACTGGCTCTTTAATTCGGGAATGGACACCTCGGAATAATTACCCAGTAAGCCACTAATTAAGTTAATCATCATTTTCCCTCCTGATTCTAATAACACTTTAAATTTTAATTTGAAGTTGCCTCCACTTATTTGTTATTCTTTGTAAGCAAGGATTATTCTACTTTGGGTGACTAGGAGGGAATATTATCAGAACGCTAGTGATCAGTGATATACATGGTTGTTACGATGAGTTCAATGAACTCCTAAAAAAAGTGGAGTATAAGCAGGGGCTAGATCAACTGATACTAGTAGGTGATTATGTTGATAGAGGGTTAAAGAGTAAAGAAGTAGTAGAGCAAGTGAAATCTTTAGTTGAAGAATGGGGAGTAATCGCTCTTAGAGGAAATCATGATCAGATGATGGTAGACGCACTTGAAAAGGAAAATGAAGAAGATGATGCACGTTGGATAAGAAATGGGGCATTTCAAACTGTTGAGAGTTATAGTGGTTTGGATTTATCCGATGATGGCTCTGAAAGGGATTTATATATAGAAGGTAAAGAATACATAAAGAATAATTACCCTAATCATCTCGAGTTTCTAAAATCATTGCCTCTTTATTATGAAACGGATCATCACATATTTGTACATGCGGGAATTAATCCAGAACATGAGAATTGGAGAGAAAGCCAGCCATTACGCGATTATATATGGATAAGAGATGCGTTCTTTAATCATGCAACCAACTTACAAAAGAAAGTTGTATTCGGGCATACACCCGTAGTTAATCTTCATGATTGTGAGGATATTTGGTTTAGTCCTATGGGGGATAAGATTGGTATTGACGGTGGCTGTGTATTTGGCTTCAGTTTAAATTGCTTGGAGATTAGTGAAGAGGGAGAATATACAACACATTTTGTGAAGAAGGGGGGCTTATAATGTCTTCTACAACCGTCAGAAATAGGGTTGTTGATTCAGCTGGAATAACTAACTACTAGGGGGAACACATATGGCAAAAGTTTATTCACGTGCATTTATTGAGAATGTAAAGACTGAAATGTTGAATCGATTGGGGTTAAAGCAGGTGTATTTTAAGGAGCAAATCGGTGATGACTTGATTTTTGAAGCTTCGGGTTTTGATAGAGGAACGCAGCATCGCTTTTGTCTGAGATCCAAGACGGGAACGATTGATGAATTTGTTGCAGGGAAATGGATGAAAGTACGTAATTTTACGATTAAGAGTAAGAGCTTTTAAGCATTTTATTCCAGTATGTATAGAGTGGTTATCAGAAATGGATAGATCGTTTCTATGATACTTATAACTATGCAAAATCCCCCGGTAAGGGGGATTTTTTTGAATAGGTGTATATCAATTATTGCCCACTATGATATTCTCTTTCAACTTTACAAATCTTGACCGAGTAATTTTCGTACCAATCTTGTTTGCCTTTCTCTTGAGCAATCATGTGGGATTGATTTTTCTTCCAGTTACTTATAGCATCCAAACTGTCCCAATAGGAGATAGTAATTCCGGCACCTGAAGAATCTCTAACACTTTCCATCCCTAAGTAACCAGGCTGCTGGGATGCAAGTTCATCCATTTTATCAGCCATCATGCTGTAACCATGATCTCCTGGAGTGCGTTGGCTTGAAAAAATAACGGCATAACAAGATCTCAGTTTTCCATGTCCTATGTCTTCCAAAGTAATAATCTCCTTTAATAATCTAAATAATTGAATAGTCTAATTATACTTATTAAAAATTAAAATGAATAGCGATGTTGTTGGAATGAAGGGAATTCAATAAGAGAAGGAGTAGGCTGAATGGGGCTTAGTTCTCTTTTGTGTGCAGATCTTTAGTTTATCCATCATGATCTAGTATTTTTCAACTTGTGCACGGAAGCGCTTACTTGGGACAATAGAGCAGTAAGAAGCGGATACGAGGAGGATATTTATGAAGAAAATTAAACCGAACTATTTCTCAAGAAGCCAGTGGAAGCAAAAGTGTGCACTGCTGGCGGGTACAACGCTGTTGGCTGTGTCGTTATTCGCATTTGCAGATCATGCCGAGGCTGCTCAGCCACATTCATCTTACTGGTACCCGAACACTCTTCTGAAGTGGTCACCTGACAAAGATCCGGATGCCGCCTTTAACAGAGGATCAGTAAAGCTGCAGGAGGGACGTGTAACAGGAGCCAAAGTGAATGAGCATGCCCAAGTCGATCCAAAAGTAATTGCTTTATCTTCTATGTATTCAAGTACGAGCGGGGCGCCTTCGCAAGGCTCGGAAGAGTTTCATACGTATACGTTCAGTTTCTGGCAATATATCGATAAATTAGTGATGTGGGGGGGCTCGGCTGGTGAGGGGTTGATTGTACCGCCGAGTGCAGACGTAATCGATGCTGCTCATAAGAACGGGGTCCCGGTTTATGGAACCGTTTTCTTGCCGCAAACGGAGCATGGTGGTAGGATCGATTGGTTGCATGACTTATTAGCACAACATGAGGACGGTTCATTTCCGGTAGGTGATAAGCTTATCGAAGTAGCGAATTACTATGGCTTCGACGGTTGGTTTATTAATCAGGAGACGCAGGGGGGAACGCCAGAGGATGCCCAGAAGATGGTGAACTTCCTAAAGTATGTGCAACAAATTAAAGGGCCAAGGATGGAAATTATTTGGTACGACTCGATGATTGATGATGGACCAGTCAAGTGGCAAGGTTCATTAACGGATAAGAATAAATTGTTTTTTCAGGATATGGGGCAGCGTGTTTCGGATAACTTATTTATCGATTTCCGCTGGCAGTACAGGGATGACAAGAATGGAAAGTACGACTACATTACACCGTATCTGAATTCTTCTACGAAGGCGAAAGAGTTGGGGCGCAGCCCATATGACTTATATGCTGGTATCGATGTGGAGGCTGAAGGGTACGAGGGCAGCTATAACTGGCCAGTGATTTTTCCGGACGGCCAAGCGGGGACCACTTCACTCGGAATATATCGAACAGATTGGGCGTTCAACAGTTCCAAGAGTAATGAAGAATATTTGGAGAAAGAACAAATTTTTTGGGTCGGAAATAATAAAAATCCAGAGCAAACAGCGCTACCAGAAGGTGCAGATCCCCTTTCTTGGAGAGGAATTGCCCATGACATCGTTGATAAGACCGTGCTGTCAGGCTCCGAGTTTATAACGCACTTTAACACGGGGAATGGTCATATATTCGCTGTCAATGGGAAAGTTATGCGCGACAAGGATTGGAGCAACAGGAGTTTGCAGGACATATTGCCAACCTGGCGTTGGATTACGGAAACGGTAGGAAGTGGAACTCTTAAACCAAGCTTTGATTTTAATAAATCCTTTTATGGTGGCACCTCCCTGAAAGTAGCAGGTGATTTGGCGCAGGATTCCTCAACTCATATCAAGCTTTACAAAGCGAATATGCCTGTAGCAGCAACGACGGAATTGTCTGTTACTTACCAGGCTAACTCCGATGCGGGTAAAGTTAAGATTGGTGCTGCTTTTTCTGATGCACCTGACGAATATGAATTTTTTGAACCGAAGAAGTGGGAACCCGTAGGGGAGCAGGGAGCTTGGAAACAAGGAAGTATTTCATTAGAACAGTATAAAGGACGAAAAATCGTAGGACTATCGTTGAAATTTGAGGCGACGAAGGGGAAAGCGGATTACGTTGCTCATATCGGACAGTTGTCAGTAATAAGTACAAAAGATCAGGCTAATGCGAAAATGGTGAAGGCTGTAACAACATTAAAGGTGACGGAGAATGAGTTCCGGGACGGAATTTATGGAGACGCCCGCTTGACATGGAATGAGCCTGAAGATCATTCGGATGTATTATACTATCAGGTCTATCGCGTTCAGCCTGATGGTAAATATATTCTGTTAGGGAGTACCGGTAATAACGTGTATTATGTTCCTGAAATGAAGCGATTGGATAAAGAGTTATCGACGAAAATAGTGGTAATACCAGTGAACCGTCATTATCAACAAGGCAAAGGGGCGGCTGTAAGCTTCAAATGGCCAGAGTATCCACAACCGATCGCAGCCTTTAAAGCGGAACAAACCTTGATAGCTCCTGGCGACACGGTTCAATTGACGGATTTATCTTCCGAGGTAACGGAACAATGGAACTGGAGTTTCCCAGGCGGCGAGCCGTCGTCCAGCACGGAGCGTAATCCGAAAGTGAATTATAGAGAAGAAGGAAATTACGAAGTTACCTTAACAGCCAAAAATAGTGTTGGCGAAAATGTGTTGAAGAAGAAATTAATTACCGTAACTAAAGAAGCGACTAACGGTATCGTTAACTTAGCTCTTGACAAGACGGCGAGCGCTTCCAGCTTTGTGAATGACAACGAGGCTCCGAAGTTTGCGCTGGACACGAATGACAAGACGAAGTGGTGTGCAGTGGGCGAAGCACCGCATACATTGACGGTTGATTTGGATGCCGAACATAAAATTAGCGAATTTGTAATAAAACATGCGGAGATGGGCGGCGAGCCAGCAGCTTTTAATACTCGTGATTATAAAATTCAGTATAGCATTGACGGGAAAAAATGGATCGATGCGGTTAGTGTCAACGATAATACGCAAGGTGAAAGTAGACATGCCATCGAATTAACTTCAGCCCGCTATGTACGTCTTGTTATTAATAAGCCTACGCAAGGTGGAGATACGGCAGCAAGAATTTACGGCTTTGAAGTAATGGGGTTGAAATAGTTTATTAGCGCAGAAAGGAAGTGACTTAGAGTCACTTCCTTTCTGCCTGTGATATAGGCTATAGATGTCAACCAAGTGTTTGAAGGTTTACGTCCCAAATTGACAGATAAATCAAATGAAAGGAATCTCAGCTGCTACTATACTCTCTAACCTATGGTTCTGTTGTATTATGGGCATTTACACACTGACTATTTTATGTTGACATCGCTTGCAAACCGTTAGTTTCGTACCGTTTTCCGTTAGTAATGTATATAGTAGTTTAATACGTTCTGCCTTACAAACAGGGCATGTTCCTCTACTTCTGGAAGGTAATCTCCAAAGCGCTTTTCCTCTATGATTTTTTGACATTTTAATAATCTCCTTTTATATAAAGTTCTGTGCCTTTTAAGTTTATGTGTATCTTTTTTCGAATAGACTTCTTACTCCAACAAAAAAAACGTTGTTACATATAAAAAAACACCCAAACAATTATGTTCGGGCGTCTGTAAAATCAAATATGATAGTTAAAAATCATGTACCGTTACGCAAAGCTGAATAATAACTCCAAATGGATCCCGTACAATGGCATAGCCTGGACTAAACGCATTAGCTTCATAGGGTGCTAAAATGATAACTCTTTCATGTTGAATAAGCGAGTCATAGAGATTCTTAATTACGACTTTGTCTTGAGACTGAATACATAAAGATGCACTATTGCCTAATTGCCAAGGCCTTGTAGTGTCCATGGCTTCCTCGGCAAGCATTAGCTTATTCGCACCGATTTGTAACACGGAATGTGTAATATACTCATCTTGACCTTCTTCATAAGTAAAATTAGGATTCATTTCCTTCATCTCTTTATAGTTTTTCTTGAAAAGAACAGTCGCTCCTAAATACTTCTTATAAAACTCAATAGCAGCGGCGCCTTGACCATTCAGCGATAGAAATGTAATTACTTCAAAATTCATGATATTGCCTCCCAATCAATTTTTTATTACACTAACAAGTATATAAAATAAAGGTGACAATAATCGGCACCATTAAGAGGTCGTTTTATGAAAAAATCAGAACGTTTAAATCAAATGCTACGTTTTATCAATCAAAAACAACGGTTTATGTTGCAAGATTTAATGCAAGAATTTCATATTTCTAAGAGAACAGCATTACGAGACATTTCGTCACTAGAGGAGATTGGTGCACCCATTTATGTGGAATACGGTCGGTATGGAGGTTATTATTTACTGAATCAAATGACATTACCCCCGATTTCTTTTAACAGTCAGGAAATTTATGCGCTTTATTTCGCAATGCAGGCACTGCGTAGCTTCTCGGATCTACCTTTTCAAGTATCATTCCATTCAATTCATGAGAAATTTATTAACGCATTAGCAGAAAAACAACGTCAGCATATAGAAAGAATTCAAGACAGGGTCATCTTTCGCAACACAGAGCAAATCAAAGAAAGTGAACATTTAGAAACCTTATTGCTTGCAGCCATTAAACAAGAAGTATTGAACATCTATTATCAAACAACGCAACAAGAAGGAACTCGTAGCATTCAGCCAATCGCTATTTATGCAATGAAAGGTTATTGGTATTGTCAGGCTTATGATGTAACGAAACAAGCTTATCGCGTATTCCGCTGCGATCGTATTACTTCAGTGGAAATAACGAACACTGAACCGTTAATTGACTTAACGGATATTAATGTTCATAATGCACATTCACTCTGGAAACCATCTGAACACGCAGTTAAATTTAAGTGCTTAATAGATCAAGATGGGGTAGCGCATTTTCAACAGCAACAGTTCCCATCTATGGAGCTAATCACCGAGAATGAAAGTAACTATATTGTTGGTTGGTATGAGCCAAATGAAGTTGAGTTCATAGTTAACTATCTGGTTAGCTATGGTAAATCCATCAACATAGTAGAACCTATTATCTTAAAGGAACATTTAAGAAAGTATTATAAAGATGTACTAGATAATTTGTAGAATAGGAACTTGCGATGATCGCCATATTATAATCCTGAAAATAAAACGCCCAAACATCAATGTTCAGGCGTTTGTAACATCAAATATTTACTGTTTTATTACGACATCTCTTGCATACAGTCAATTTATCATCGTTTTGAGTTAGAAGTGCATATAATACTTTGATGCGCGTTGCCTTACAAACAGGACATGTTCCTCTTCCTCTGGAAGGTAAGGAATACAATCCTTTGCCTCTATGATTTTTGGACATTTGAATCTCCTTCTATGCATTTATTTGCATTTTTTAAGTTTTTATAGACGATCTTTCGAATGGACTCACTGCTCAAACAGAAGATTTCAGATAATTCATCAATACTTAATCCATCTTTGTGCTTTTTTGAAATCTCATTATTTCGGAAAGTGATCTCCTGTCTTGAACCACTTTTTTTACCCCAATCGGTTCTCACATTTTCCAGTTGCGGAATATATACTCGCTCACCATGAACATAGTTTTGAATCTCTCTTAACAATTCGGGAGGAAATATATCTTTAGCATTTTTATAATTCAATAAATAGACCTCCATTAGTGCTAATAAAAGGATATTATCTCTCAAAAATCATGTCCGTCCAGAATTCAAACGGAACAAAACCATTGTTCTCACAAGCCGAAATCGCGTCATAACAGTCTCTATTTAAATAAATATAAAGTGTCTCGTCAGGGTAATCTTTGGACAAATCTAAAATTGTCTTACTTAAAAGGTACTCACCGATATGGCTGTTATTATATTCAGGACTTACTGAGAAATTATCAATCCATACTTTCTCTAAGTCTTGAGTTACAATAATACCAGACACAATTTTACCTTGATCATCGGTTATAAACTTTGAATTTCGAATAGTGAAATCTTGTTCTAGCATTTCCAGAAATTCATCATGAGTACAATTTGTGAAATAGCGATAATTACTGGTAGAGTCATAGTAGAAGTTTGTAACATCATCTAGAAGATCATCCGAATAATTTGTTTCTGATAAGCCCTCATCGAGTTCAGTTACTTGAGGAAGGGGGAGACTCCCATCCCTTTTCATATACATTCTGTATTTTGGTTCATATCCATTTCTAACAATGGTAGGAATTAAGTAATGGGAAAGTGTAGGATAATATTCAATTTCACCGTATTCAAGCGATTGAATGATAAACTTTTTAGAGTCATCTTCCTCCAAGAACCATTCTTTAATGTGCGGAATAGATTGTTCGATAATTTCGAACCGTTTATCCCAATTGGATGGAAGAATTAACGTTGCTCTTAAAGTATCATCCCCCTCACTTAAATGATAAAGATGGTATAGACAATACTCATCTTCAATGTAATCAATTAAATAAATACCTTTGTCACTGAAAAATTTATAAATATCAAAATTATGCAGTGGCATCCTAACAAAGGGTAACATAGGTATGAAATTCTCTTTAGCTTGTTCAATCTTTTCTGCAAACTCACTTATTGTATCTGAAGTAATTCTTTTAATCGTTTTCACGTCGACCACCTCCGGGATATTTTGGAAGGAACTTTCTGTATTTATTATCTCAGCTGCATTGTTGAAAAAACAGGTAAAAAACAGTTGCATTCAATTTTTACCTGCGTAAATATGTCAATGTTTGAACAGCTGTAAACATAGATTGATGACCGCTACTTTTTTTGATCATGGAGGAAATATGAATATTAATAAATTGTTTTTTCACATTCACTACTGTAACGGCAAGAAGTTTAAAGAACCAAGAAAACATCTGAAGAAATTGACTAGAACTCTTCAACATCATGAACTTATCTTTTTTACCGGTGGGAAGGGTAACGTAGTCATTGGTAAGAAAAGCTATCAGCTTAAAGAAGGTATGCTATTCTACATTTGTCCTGATGTATTGCATTCAATAGAGATAGATACTGAAATTCCGATCTGTTTTCAATCTGTACACTTTAGTTATGCAAACGTGAGCTTTAATGAAGGTAAGTGGTCTGTTTGTGACGAAGTGCAAATGCTCTCGCTAGACGCTGCACAACATTTAAAGGATTATTATCAAATTGAGGATTTGTTTAAAAAATTACTTGATTGCTGGAATGCGAAACTACCAGGATATGAGTTTATGTCAAAGACTTTGCTCCAGCAATTATTCATTGCAATAGCTCAAAATGTAAAAAAACAAAATCAAAATTACGCTACTTCTTTAAAAATTGAGAAGATCATTCAATACATGAATCAACATATGAATCATAGAGTCACCTTAACTGAATTAGCAGATTTAGTTCAGTTATCTTCTACTTATTTATCGAGAGCATTCAAAGTTGTTACAGGATATTCTGTTATTGAGTATTTTAATAAAATGAAAATGGATAAAGCTAAGGAAATGATTCTTGAAGGTGACAAAAAAATTAAAGAGGTAGCTGGGGAACTTGGATTTACGGATGAATTTTACTTCAGCAGGATATTCAAAAGAATTGAAGGAATAAGTCCATCAGAATACTACAGCAAAAATGTCCATGGAGTTTAATATAATGCATGGAATGAAGCCGATCCGGCTGTTAATATGAGGATGTTATTGTTAAGTGATTCCGTACAATAATTGAACCATAGCAGAAGGAAGGCTTTTATTTATGCCGATTTGGAAACGGAATTTAATCGTTTGCTGGTTTGGGATGTTTGTAACAGGTGTGGGAATGAGTCAGTTAGCGCCGATCTTGCCGCTTTATATCAAGCAACTGGGAGTTCATAATGCAAATTCTATTGCACAATATTCCGGTATAGCTTTTGGAATTACGTTTATCATCTCGGCAATTTTCTCACCTATTTGGGGTATGGCGGCTGACAAATACGGACGAAAACCTATGCTCTTGCGGGCAAGCCTAGGGATGGCGGTAGTGGTAGGAAGTATGGGGTTTGCTCACAATGTATATGTATTGATCGGACTCAGAATGTTGCAGGGGGCTATCACCGGTTACAGTACAGCTTGTACAACATTGATCGCAACCCAGACGGACCAAGAACATGCAGGGTTGGCATTAGGCACACTTTCAACGGCAAATATTGCTGGGTCTTTACTTGGGCCCACGATTGGTGGTTATGTTGCCGAGAACTTTGGTATACAACATTCATTTTTCATTACGGGTGCACTCCTTTTGATTGCGTTTATAACGACAGTATTCTTAGTAAAGGAAAACTTTGTTCGTGAGCACAAAAAGACGTTAAGTATTAAGGAAGTATGGAGTATTGTTCCTGAGAAAAGCTTGACTCTTACTTTGTTTGTTACCTTTTTCGTATTGACGGTGGCTTTGTATTCTGTAGAGCCTATTATAACCGTATATATTACGCAGTTATCAAGGAATACAAGTCATGTCGCACTGTTAGCTGGATTCGTATTCTCAGCATCAGGACTGGCGAATATCATCGCTGCTCCAAGACTCGGGAAGCTTTCTGACAAAATAGGAGCACAGAAAGTGATATTAGTCGCCCTAATTGCGGCAGGACTCATTTTCATCCCCCAAGCTTTTGTACGTAATCCTTGGGAGTTAATGGGTTTACGTTTTTTGTTCGGGTTGGCAGCAGCAGGTCTGATTCCCTCTGTTAATATCCTGATCAAAAAAATTACGCCGAGCTCTCTTACAGGTAGAGTATTTGGTTTTAACATGTCGGCAGGATATTTAGGCACATTTGCAGGTTCGGTGTTAGGTGGGCAAGTGGCAGCGTGGTTTGGTATCCATTATGTATTCCTTATTACCAGTGCGTTGTTATTGTTAAATGCGATCTGGGTTTATTTTAAGGTGTATACGAAACTTAACATACATGAGTTGGCATTAAATAATAAGTGAATAGAATGGGAGAGAAGAAGATGGAGGATTTAAAAGGAGTAGAAGTTGAATTGAATGCTGCAAAAACGGCACTGGTGGTTATAGACTTGCAGAATGGAATTGCTCATGGTCGTCAGAGTGGCCCTTATACAGGTGCGCAGGTTATTCAAAATGCGAGTAAATTGGTACATGCATTTACGGAGAAAGGTGCATTTGTAGTTCTTGTAAGAGTCTCATCTTTGGATGGAAAGGATATGTTAAAGCCGGAAACAGATTTAAAAATGGCCCCGATGCAATTACCCGAAGGCTGGGATTCATTTGTACCTGAAATAGCTGATACCCCGAATGCTCACAAGATTACCAAACGGCAATGGGGAGCATTCTTCGGTACTGACCTTGATTTGCAGTTACGGCGCCGGGGAATTGATACGATTGTGTTGTGCGGTATTTCTACCTCTATCGGTGTAGACACGACAGCAAGAGAAGCTTACCAGCAGGGGTATCATCAAATTTTTGTGGAAGATGCTATGACTGCGGGGACTAAAGAAGAGCATGATTATGTATGTAAAACTATCTTTCCCCGAATCGGTAAAATTCGGACAAGTGAAGAAGTAGTTTTGTCGTTAAGATAATGGACATGAGTTATCATTTATTATAAAAATGTGCGTGCAATCACACCTTGCGGCATGGAGCTCTGTTACGCTGTGATCAACAATAGGTTCCTATAATTATCTAGATATGGAGGATAATGATATGTTCTGTTATCAGTGTGAACAGACACCTGATGGAGGGTGCACTGTTGTTGGTGTGTGTGGCAAAAACGAGACCATAGCGAGCTTGCAGGATACAATGATTTTTGCATTAAAAGGAATAGCAGCGTATGCAACACATGCGAGAGGACTGGGATATACTGATCCAGAGGTGGATCGTATTACCCATGAAGCCCTGTATATGACCTTGACGAACTCCAACTTTAATACACAGGAACATCTGGATATGGCGATGAAGGTAGGAAATGCTGCAGTACGAGTTATGGACTTATTAGATCGTGCGCATACAGAACGATTTGGCATTCCTCAGCCGACTACCGTCAGTCAGAATAAAATTGAAGGACAATGTATTGTAGTAACAGGACATAATTTGTATGCACTCGAGGAACTATTGCGGCAGACAGAAGGTAAGGGTATTAACATCTATACCCACTCGGAAATGTTGCCTGCTCATGGTTATCCGGCTCTCCGAAAATATTCGCATTTGAAAGGAAATATCGGGAAAGCCTGGTACGATCAGCGCAGATTGTTCGAGCAGTTCCCTGGTGCAATTCTTGCGACGACGAACTGCGTTATGCCGATTAAAGGAACCTATGCTGATCGCTTTTTCTCTTATGAAGTTGCGGGGCTGGAAGGTGTTGCAAAGATCATTGGAGACGATTTTACTCCACTAATTGAGCGTGCTTTATCGCTACCTTCGGCAGATGTAGAATCTGAGCAGGTACTTACGACCGGATATCATCATGAAACAGTGATTGGCCTTGCCCCTGAAATTATTCAAGCCGTCAAGGACGGTCACATTCGCCGCTTTTTCGTCATTGCAGGCTGTGACGCACCAGGCGCTGGTGGGAATTACTATCGTGAATTGGCGACGTCACTACCCAATGATACGGTTATCTTAACCACTTCTTGCGGGAAATTTCGTTTTAATGACATAGACTATGGAACCGTGGGAGATACGGGTATCCCTCGTTATATTGACCTTGGACAATGCAATAATTCCGGTTCTACTGTGAAAATAGCTTTGGCATTGGCTGATGCTTTTGGCTGTACCGTGAATGATTTACCTGTTAGCATCGTATTGTCTTGGTTTGAGCAAAAAGCGGTCGCTATCCTATTAGGATTGTTTAGCCTTGGTATTAAGGATATTCGTATCGGGCCGAAGCCACCCGAGTTCATCTCGCCTGGTGTACTGGATGTGCTGGTTGATCTCTTCGGCTTGAAGTTGATTACTACTGCCGAGGAAGATATGAACGCGATGTTGGCGTTGTCGTAGAGAAGGAATAAGAAGGTACTAGTAAAGACACTAACCCCTAAGTTAGTGTCTTTTTTTCATGTGTTGATCATTTGCGATATGGAATAAGAAGGAAATTGGGAGATGCTGTCGAATGATAGCTTATTGAATAAACCTATTATTAGGAGGTTAAGTAGATGGCAGAACTACAATTTATGTTAGAATGGACTTTTGTATCAGAGTGTCCTATCCCACAAGATGTTAGTGACTTGTTAGTGGCAGGTGAAGTAGCTGTTGCTGCTTATAAAACGATTCGAGACAACGCGATTTTTACAAATAAAAGATTGATCGTGAAAGATGTACAAGGGATTACAGGCAAAAAGGTGGAGATTTACTCCTTGCCGTATTCTTCAATTAATATGTGGTCCACTGAGAACGCAGGGAAGTTTCTTGATGTTAATGCTGAGGTTGAATTGTGGACACGTGCGGGCCATATCAAAGTGAAATTGCAAAAAGGAGTGGACATCCGCAGGTTAGACAGGCTAATCGCAAACGCGATTTTAACGGATTAATGCTAGTCTTGAATTCTGTTTGTAAATAAAAAATAAGCTGTTTCTGGTAAAGTGCCGGAAGCAGCTTATTTTTTTATTTATTCTTCCAAATTGTGTATTGACAATAGAAAGCAATACATATAATATGGAAAAAAACATTACCGAGTTTACAGGTAGGAATTATAGTAATATAATTTCGATGAACTAAATAGGTTATATAAGATGTACAAATCATTGAATAAACCGGAGAAGTTTTATTTTAGGGGGTAGTATGAATGACGGAAGTCTACAGGGTTGATTCGGTTTGGCAATTAGCCGATGTCTACGAAGTAAGGAACAAAACATTCGTTAACGGACAGGGAATTCCAAAAGAATTAGAATTTGATGAAGTTTATGGTCAAAAATACAATTACATATTACTAGAAGACAATAAAACCGCTGTTGCAACTGCACGCATTAATTTAGAGCACCAAGAGTACGCCAAGATTGAAAGGGTAGGGGTCATTCCGGAATTACAGAATAAGGGATATGGACGAATCGTAATTGAGGCAGCCGAGAAGTGGATAACAGAAATTGGTCGTCATCCTAAGATTGTAATTACGAGTCAACAACAAGCGGTAGGCTTTTATGAAAGCTTAGGGTATATCGCGAAACCGGAAATAAAAATTGAATCCACAATTCCCATTGTTTATACAGAAAAAGAAATCAACTGAAAAGAGGTAGGTAATTATGACAAAGGAAAATAATACGATCTTGGATACGCAAATCGTTAATCACGAAGATGTTAATGAAATTACAAAGGAAGGTGCTTTTAATCGCCAGAAAAATCGCTTTACGACTCCTTTCGGTGATGGACCTGAAGAGCTATCGGTTGAAGCAGGACGCTATCGCTTACTGTGGGCAAGAATTTGTCCTTGGGCACATCGTGCAGTGATTGTCCGTGAATTGTTGGGATTACAAGATGTGATTAGCCTTGGCACCACGAGTCCTGTTCGGACTGAAAATGGTTGGGAATTTTCGTTAGACGAAGGTGGCGTTGATCCTATACTGGGTATTCGTTATTTACCTGAAATTTATGCAGAGACAGATCCCACATACCATGGAAGAGCAACCGTACCGACTGTAGTGGATGTAACTACGAGAAAGGTAGTTAATAATGATTACTTCAGATTAACTAATTATTTTGAAACAGCCTTTAAGCCATTTCATAAAGAAAATGCACCTGATTTATATCCGCTGGACTTAAGAGCTGATATTGATGAATTTAATGATACCTTATTCCATGAAGTGAACAATGGCGTGTACAAAGCCGGATTTGCTCATTCGCAAGAAGCCTATGAACAAGCGTATGATGTGTTATTTGCTAGATTAGATCAATTAGAAGAAAGACTTTCATCTAGAAGATATTTATTTGGCGATAAAATCACAGATGCAGATGTTCGTTTCTATGTGACACTAGTACGTTTTGATGTGGCTTACTATTCCGTGTTCAGAACGAATCGTAATCGAATCGTTGACTTCCCTAATATTTGGAACTATGCAAAGGATTTATATCAGACACCAGGTTTCGGAGATACAACAGATTTTGATTCCATAAAGAGAGGTTATCACTTAGGAAATCATGCGGAAAATCCATATCAAATTTTAGCTAAGGGTCCTGATATATCTATTTGGAATGAACCTCATGATAGAAATAGATTTTAAAGAGGAGGGATGCGCAGATGACAGAAAAACTTGCTGAAATCGAAACAACAGGTGCCTTCAAACGGCAGGAAAATCGTTTTACTACTCCATTTGGACAGAACGAAGCAGAGCTGCCAGTCGAAGCAAATCGATATCGAATATTATGGTCACCTGTATGTCCATGGGCGCATCGTTCTATTATTGTAAGAAAATTGCTTGGGTTAGAAGAAGTGATAAGTGTTGGGACGGCGGATCCGCTACGACCGAAAATTGATCGAGTGGACTGGGCATTTACACTAGATGACAAGAACGTGGACCCGATATTAGGTATTCATTATATCAGTGAGGTTTATTTCAATACGGAACCTGAATATGCAGGCAGGCCCACTGTACCAGCTGTCGTTGATATTACAACACAAACCGTAGTCAATAATGACTATCACGAATTGACCTACTATTTGGCAACAGCTTGGAAAGAGCTGCACAAAGAGGGAGCACCAGATTTATTTCCAGATGAATTACAACAAGACATTCGTGAGCTAAATGAGCGGATTTTTCACGGTATTAATAATGGTGTATATAAGGCAGGATTTGCCCGCTCTCAAGAGGCATATGAGCAAGCCTATGATGGAGTCTTTCAATTACTTGATGAGATAGAGGAACGATTAGCTACGCAGCGTTATTTATTTGGCAGTCAATTAACGGATGCGGACGTTCGTTTGTATGTGACACTTGCTCGCTTTGATATTGCCTACAATACAGCGTTCAGAGTCAATCGCAATCGGCTGGTGGATTTTCCGAATTTATGGGGTTATGCCAGAGACTTATATCAAACACCAGGCTTTGGGGATACAACTGATTTTGCAGCGATTAAAGCGCATTATCATCTATCCATTACGAATGATCCCAACCGTACGTTTTCGAAAATTTTACCCAAAGGTCCAGATTTAACTGGGTGGCTTACGGAACATGGTAGAGTACTAAAATTTAAGGAGGAGAAGTAAATGACACAAAGTGCAAATGTACGTGTTAGACCTAAAGAGACAGAACATGAAATCGACGAAAAAGGATACTTTATTCGGCAAAAGAATCGCTTTGATACACCCTTTGGAGAGGGAGAAGGTAACTTGCCTGTGGAAGCAGGTCGTTACCGGTTAATTTGGGCGAAGGGATGCCATTGGTCTAATCGTGCCTCAATCGTGAGAGAATTATTAGGCTTAGAAGATGTAATCAGCATTAATCTAGTAGGACACGGGAAGCATGAACTAAATCTCGGATGGGAATTTGTCAATGATGAGAATAATACGGATCCAGTATTAGGTGTGCAATTTCTAAGCGAACTTTACGCAAATGGTGATCCTGATTTTAAAGGAAGACCAACCGTACCGGCAGTGGTTGACATTACGACTAAGAAAGTAGTGAATAACGATTACGTCTGGTTGACTAATTATTTAGAGAATGAATTTGCACCATTTCATAAAGAAGGAGCACCTGATTTATATCCGGTGGAATTAAGAGAAGAAATTGATAAGTACAATGATTTCTTATTTGATCACGTCAATAACGGTGTTTATAAGGCCATGTTCGCCCAATCTTTAGAAGCATATAATGATGCGTTCAATCACCTGTATGCAGCGTTTGATTCTATTGAGGAAAGATTAGAAACCAATCGATTTTTGTTTGGGGACTATGTCACAGATTCCGATGTCCGTTTATTTGTAACTCTAGCTCGCTTTGATACATATTATTTCAAAAATTTGGGTCCGATCCGTAATCGTATTATTGATTTTAACAACATTTGGGGTTATGCGCGTGATTTATATCAGGTTCCAGCATTTAAGAACAACACGTATCTACGGGATTTGGCTAAATCAAATGGGAATAAAGAAACCATCTTTATTGATTACAATACACGTTTTTGGAATGAGATTGATTTTGATGGATTATGGTCAGAACCTCAAAATAGACAAGAAAAAAGTTCAGACCCAGAGAATAAATTCAAGAGTAGAACATAGGGGGAAATGAAGATGAATACGTGGAGAAAACTAGGGTTAAGTATCGCGGCAATTGTGTTGTTCGTCGGGGTTGTAGCTTGCGGAAATGGCAATTCATCTGATAAAAATGCCAGTGCCAGTGCTGATGCTGCAAAAACGGAAACAACAACGATTAATATTGCTACGGGTGGTGCTCCAAAACCATTCTCGTATGTAAATGATAGTAATGAGATCGATGGTTATGACATTCAGGTCGTGAAGGCTATTTTCGAAGGCTTACCCCAATACAAGATTAACATTGAAAAAACAGAGTTCCCATCGATATTTGCTGGACTAGATTCAGATCGTTATCAGATTGGCGCAAACAATTTTGCTAGCAACGCTGAGAGAAAAGAAAAATATATCTATTCCGACCCGATATTTAAAAATCAGTTCGTGATTGCTGTTGCTGAAGGCCGAGATGATATCAAAACCTTTGCCGATTTGGAAGGGAAGAAGACTTCAGTAAGTCCTAGCGTGAATTACACCGTGGCTTTGGAAAATTATAATAAGCAATTTGCTAAAAAACCGGTAGTTCTAAATTATTCTGAAGCTGAGCTTGCTACGGTTTTGCAAAATGTTGAAAGTGGTGCAGATGATTTTAACTTAATTGATGCAGCAATGCTGCAATTGTATATCAAAGAATATGGTTTGAAGCTAAAAGCCATTCCCCTGTCTCAAGAAGATTCGGATCGAATTGGGGTACCTTACAGTTACCTAATTCTTAGTAAAGGAAAGAATAGTGAACAGTTAACGAAAGATGTTAATCAACGTATTAAAGAATTGATCGAAGACGGAACCATCTCAAAGTTAAGTGAAAAATACCTGAATGGTGACTTTGCGCCGGAAATTCAATAGGGGATGTAATCTATGCCAAACATATTTGATATTGAATTAGTGTTTACACTGATCCCCAAACTTCTTAAATACCTGCCTGTTACAATTGAATTAACAGCTATATCCATGCTAGTAGGACTCCTCTTAGGACTCCTACTAGCTCTTATCAAAATAAAAAAGATACCCGTTCTCTATCAACTGAGTGTGGTCTTTATTTCTTTTATAAGAGGAACCCCGATTCTAGTGCAATTGTACTTAACTTATGCCGGTATTCCATTAATTTTGAAATATTATAATTTTTATCATGACACAGGTTATAACGTGAATTCTATTCCTTCTATATTTTATGTATTGCTTGCCTTATCGCTGAATGAAGCAGCGTATAGCTCTGAAATTATTCGGGCTGCCTTACTATCAGTTGATAAAGGACAGATTGAGGCAGCACATTCGTTAGGCATGACATATGGGCAAGTCTTAAAACGAATTATTCTTCCAGAAGCTTTTATTGTTGCGCTACCCACGCTAGGGAATGCACTGATTGGTCTAATGAAGGGAACCTCTCTCGCCTTTGTATGTTCTGTAGTTGAGATCACGGCACAATCTAGAATATTAGCCGGGAATAATCTTCGATTTTTCGAGTCCTACTGTTCCTTGGCCTTAATTTATTGGGGTATGACGATATTGATTGAACGTGCGATTGCTCTGCTTGAAAGACGACTAGATATTGATTTTAAAAGCCTGAGAAAGAGAAAAGGAGATGTCATCCTTGATTGAGATCAGTGGATTAACGAAATCATTCCATCATAATATGGTCTTAGACCATATAGACTTGACGATAAAAAGAGGCGATGTTGTTGCGGTAATAGGTTCGTCAGGTGCAGGGAAATCCACATTATTAAGAGCCATTAATCTTCTCGAAGTACCAGACGCAGGAACGATTCGAATAGATGAGCTTATAGTTAATACAGCAAAGAAAACGAAAAAAGAGGTAATCGAGCTAAGAAAAAGTACGGCTATGGTATTTCAACAATTTAATCTGTTCCGTCAAAAGACCGCGCTTGAAAATGTGATGGAAGGATTAATTGTAGTGAAGAAATTACCTAAGGAGGAAGCTCGGAAAATTGCTCACTTACAACTTGCGAAAGTGGGATTATCCGATAGGGTGAATCATTACCCCAAGCAGTTATCTGGTGGGCAACAACAACGTGTAGCGATCGCTCGGGCTTTGGCCATGCAACCCAAGATATTGCTCTTTGATGAACCAACCTCTGCACTAGACCCCGAGCTTGTCGGCGAAGTATTGGACACGATTAAGAAGACGGCGGAAGAAGGAAATACGATGTTGCTAGTTTCACACGAAATGAATTTTGTTCGTAAGGTCGCCACAAGAGTTATATTTCTTGATCAAGGTAGAATTGTAGAAGACGGAACGCCGCAAGAAGTATTTTCACATCCGAAATCAGAAAGAACCAAGCAATTTCTTGCTAATTATTATCGTGATCAAGAACCAGAATTTGCGATCTAAATGAGGGATCCATATGGCATACATATTTCAAAAAAATCGAAACAATATTGATTGGACACAAGTAACCGATCTATTGAATGGCTTTGGATTAACGGATTTTACACCAGCTGAAACGAAGTTCGCTTTCGAGAATAGTGCTGTGAATGTATTCATAGTAGATGGAGAAAAAGTGATTGGCTGTGGTAGAGCTTTATCTGACGGTATTTCACAAGCAGCTATTTATAACATTGCCGTTGATGAAGCTTATCATCGTCATGGCTTGGGTAAACAAATTATTTCATTGATTTTAGAAGAAACCGCTAACTGTAATGTCGTGCTGTATACCCATCCAGATACGATTTCTTGGTATGAAGAACAAGGATTTAGAAGGATGAAAACCGGAATGGCTATGTATCATCCTTCACATATTGAAGCATTAATAAAAATGGATTTCATTTAATGCCAAGGTAACTTCATTTGAAGTTACCTTTTGTAGTTTCTTGCGGAGAAATCATTATACTTATCACATTGTTGGCTCTGTAAAAAATTAGAGTAGTAGGTTAGCGTTCGGCCTACTCTTCTGATTTCAACTCAGTGGCTGGACAGAATCCAGGATTCGTTGCACATAATTGTTCTGTAAATTGCGGCTCTAGCTTAGCAAGCTCTGTGAAATAGCTTCCGATAATATGATTAGCACTCACGGACCCATTCTGGAATGGCAGTGACGAAAGGGTCTGAACATGACTGTAATAGAATTTTTTTTCTCGCTTAGGCAGCTTGTAGATCGTTGGAGGAGCATGGGGTACAACGTCAAAGGGATTGGCAATACGGTAGCTGTTACAAATATATTTCTTAAATGCATTCGCAAAGTCCGGATCGCCAACACGTGGGGAACCATAAGTAAACAAGTTCGGCGAGTTGAAGGTGGTATTGGCGGCAATATCAATAGCACATAAGGTAGCAAGCGCTCCCCCGAGACTATGGCCTGTAACGTATAATGTCTTATCTGAAGACAAAGTAGAGAGTCTGGAGATAATTTCACTACGAGCTGACGAATAGATGCCTGTAAAGCCGCGATGTGTTAAGCAATCTACCTTAATATATTTGAATCTCTTTTGTGAGGCGAGTACGTTAGATATCCAATTGGTCGTTGAACTAGTTCCCCGAAAAGCTATAATAATGTCTTGTTGTGATTGTAGAATAAATCCAAAAGGTTCCCACACATTACTGATGGATTTCGCTTGAATTGTATCACAGATTTCATAATTCACTGGAACGACGAATGAACCATCTGTATTTGAAAATTGTGAATAGGTCTGCTCACAGATGGCAGCTAGAAAGATCGCCCATTGCGCTTGTTCATTAAGGTTACCCACGTGCATCATCCCTCTCTACTACACTATATTTATGAGATGAGGGAGAGATTCCTATATTGTGCGTGACCATGTGCAGGTTACCTGACAAACAACCAGGTGACGGCCAATTTCCGTTTACGGTGAATTTAATATCTTGACATTCCTTTTAACAGGTATATTATGGATGTATAGACCGACGGTCGGTAGAAATGGAGTATGATATGAAAACAGTCAAAGAAGGAGAAGTACGAAGACGAGAAATTTTAGTTGCTGCGCGTGAATTATTTGTTAATAAAGGTTATGATCAGACTTCTATTAACGATATTCTAAAGATTGTGGATATTGCAAAAGGCACCTTTTATTATTACTTTACTTCTAAGGAAGAAGTACTGGAAGCCATCATTCTTGATATCGTTGAAGAAGGAGCCAGGAGGGCAGAGAAGATTGTAAAGGATAAATCTATTCCGTTAGTAAGTCGTATTATGATGGCAATCATGGCACAGACACCGGAGTTTGAAGGATCGGATGAGATAAAAGAAGAAATTCATAAGGTCGAAAATGCAAAGCTGGAACATTTATATGTAAGGGCAATGCTTAAGCGTATGACACCGATTTTGCAAGAGCCTGTGTTAGAAGGTATTGACCAGGGGATTTTCCATATGGATTACCCGATAGAATGCACAGAGTCCATATTACTGTTGGGACATATGATGTTTGATTGTAATGTTATGGAATTTAAAGACGAGGAGTTTCCTAGGAAAATACAGGCGTTTTTATGTAATGCAGAACGAATGTTGGGAACAAAAGAAGGAGAATTGCAAGAATTTATGCGGATGTTTGGACAACTATCATAGATGGAAGGACATTCGTATATAATTTTTTTACCCTCTATCGACCGATGGTCGGTGACAAAAACATAGGATTAAAGGAAGGTGGCAATGAAGAAGTTTAGGTTACTGGTGATTGGCCAGATGATATCAAGTGTTGGTAGCGGATTAACGGACTTTGGTATTGCCATCTATGTATTGGCACTAACAGGTTCAGTTACGGCAACATCCCTTGTCAGTATTTGCGCCTTCCTCCCATCCATTCTTTTGGCTCCTGTGGGAGGTGTCTTGGCGGATCGTTATGATAGAAGGTTGATGATGATTCTAGGAGAATTGTTGTCCGGTCTTGGGTTGGTTATATGTCTTGTCTCCGTTATGAGCGGAAATCCTTCAATTGCAGTCATCTGTGTTGGTGTAGGCGTTAGCTCTATTTTTACAGCTTTGATGGAACCGGCATTTAAAGCGACTATTACGGATTTATTATCGGAAGAAGATTTTGCTAAGGCTGGCGGCATGGTTCAAATCGCAAGCAGTGCTAAACTTATCATTTCTCCAGTCATAGCGGGATTCTTGTTGCAGATTACGACGATCAGCACGCTGATCATTATCGATATGCTTACATTCTTTACAACTGTATTGATAATAGCCGCTGTGAAGAAAGGAATGGTATCGAAACGCAGGGAAGATGCCCATCTGAGCTTACGTAGTGAAATGAAGGAAGGAATCGCAGCAATACGTGGGAAAAGAGGTATTGTAGCACTGATTGTGATTATGACCATCGTCGTATTCTGCCTTGGATTCGTACAAATATTGAGTAAGCCGCTAATACTTGCTTTCGCAGGTGAAACAGAACTCGGTATTCTAACCACAGTTTGTGCATTTGGCATGTTGGCCGGTAGTATCGCAATCAGCTTGATGAAGAATACACAATCTTATGTGAGATTGCTTTCTCTCGGTTTGCTTGGCTGTGGAATCTTTTTTGCGCTGATGGGAGTTAAGGAGAATTTAGTATTGATTGCCATGTTCGGATTCATGATGTTTGTATTTATGCCTGCAATACAGATTGGAGCAGAAGTGCTGATACGAAAGAATCTTGACAATGAGGTTCAAGGTCGTGCTTTTGGCATGATCAGTTTTATTACGCAGCTGGGGTATATTGTTGCTTACATATTATCAGGAGTCCTTTCTGATTATGTTTTTGAACCTCTTATGTTGGGAGACAGTTTGTTCGCGATACAAATTGGAAAGGTGATCGGTATCGGAGAGGGCAGAGGAATTGCGCTTCTGATTTTGATTGCAGGAATCCTTCTGGCAATTGTCGGAGTCATTGTTTCCAGACTGAAAAGTGTTAAAACGTTGGAGAGGAGACTAAATAGAGAATGAAACTATTACTGAATCTTGGTTGGAAGGATTTTAAAAGAAACAAAGCTATCACTACTGCCTTAGCGGTATTCCTGATCCTTTCGGCTATTTTTATGGCAGGTGGCTTAAGAGTAACAGGTACCATGATATCTTCACTGAATGGATTAAATGAACTTGCGGTACCGACCGATTATCTACAGATGCATAAGGGAACATATGATGAGGATGACTTTAAGAACTTTGTAGCAACCCATGATTATATTAAGGATTCGTTAATCGTAAAAATGCTGGATATCAGAAATGCAAATATTAGTTATCAAGGTGAAACATTTGAAAAGTATTTAATGGATAACGGATTCGTTGTTCAGAATGAGGGATTTGATTTCCTCCTTAATATGAATAATGAAGTTGCGATTGTTCAGGCTGGGCAAATCGGAGTGCCAGTGTATTATGCGGAAGAGCTTGGGATTCAGGCTGGAGATGTGATCACATTACATGAAGGTGACTATAGTAAAAAGTTGACTGTATCAACCATCATTCGCGATTCAGCGATGAACGCTGCTCTCACATCTTCAAAGCGATTCTTAATCAGTCAGGCAGATCTAGATGAATTAAGTCTTCACATGGGAGAATGGGAATACTTGTTTGAATTCCAATTAAAGGATGGAACATCTACAACCGTGTTGGAGAAGGATTACATGGATGCGGGTATGCCATCCAACGGTGTTGGTCTGTCAGGTAGCTTTCTAACTATGCTGAATGCTTTTTCCTATGGTTTGGTAGCGTTTATAATCACCGCAATTAGCTTTCTATTAATCATGATTGCTATTCTATGTTTATCCTATATCATTCGGGCAACCATGGCAGAAGAGCATTACACCATCGGAGAGATGAAAGCCATTGGATTTCCCGGAAAAGCAATCAAGAAGTTATATCAGGTGAAATACATAATGCTTGTACTGGTAGCGGGAGTTATCGGTTATCTGATCGCCATCCCGTTCGGAGATTTCTTATCGTCCTCAGTTATTATGTACTGCGGAGAGGGTACCACGGAGTGGATGAAATGGGTATTTCCAATGATCGGAATCATCCTGCTTAGCCTAATCGTCATGTTCAGATGCCGCAGAACCATTGTCAAGAATCTGAAAAGTACGGTTGTGGAACTAATGCGCGGGGAAGAGAAGATGAAGAACGAGGGACATTATTCATTACCTTCGGCGGGGTTAAAACATCGCAATCTTACGATTGCTTTTGGAGAATTGAAATGCAAATGGAAAGAATATTCTGTTATCTTTTTCATTTTTGTATTCTCGTCGTTCTTGATTCTGGTTCCGATGAACATGAAGAATACGATTGATCATCCGTCTTTCATGACGTATATGGGGGTAGGACAAAGCGATATTCGTATAGATATACAATACAACGAGAAATTGACGGAACAAAAAGAGGCCGCCTTATCCTATCTGAAGAATGATTCCGAAATTGAAAAATATGCAGTTTATCGAAATGGATACGTACAGATTCAGAATGCTGATGGGGAATGGGAATACATTAGAGTACAAAATGGAGATGAATCTGTCTTCCCATTGGAGTATCTCAAGGGAAGTGCCCCAGAGGATAATAAAGGAATTGCACTATCATATCTGAATGCGAAGGAATTGGGAAAAGAAGTTGGCGATTCCCTCACTGTGATTTATCAAGGAGAAGAACTTAGGTTTATCGTAAGTGGCATTTATCAGGATATAACTTATGGTGGAAAGACGGCCAAAGCCGCTATTGATTTTAAGGAAGATGATATCGAAGTCTATTATATTTATTTGAATGTCAAAGAGGGTGTCACGGTTCAGACAAAGAGTGATGAATTGAGAAGCGTTCTGACAGACATCAAAATAACTCCAATCAGCGAGTTCGTGTCACAGACACTTGGTGGCATTAAGGATAATATGAGCCTGGTGGAAGGTGCAGCTATCGTGATTTCATTACTGTTAATTATGCTGATCAGCGTAATGTTCTTGCAGCTTATCACGGCTAGGGAGCATAGTGCCATCGCAATCAAGAAAGCGATTGGTTTTTCCAATCGTGACATTAGGATACAGTTCGGAATTAGAATTCTTACGATTCAATTTGTAGCAATCATAGTCGGGACGATTCTCGCGAACTCTTTGGGAGAGGTTATTTTCGGATGGATGCTTTCAGCGATGGGTGCATCCCACATAACGATGTTAGTTGAACCATTAACAGCCTATCTGGTCTACCCTGCAACGCAGTTGCTTGTAGTCTTCATTACAGTGATTCTAGGAACCAGAGTTGTCAAAGGCTTTTCAATCAGAGATCAAATAATGGAATAGGGAGCTTAGAGCCATGATAAAAGTTGAGAAGATTAGTAAGTCATTTAAAGATACACAGATTTTACATGACATCTCTTTCGAAATCACTAAAGGAGAATTCATTGCGGTTATGGGTCCATCCGGCTCAGGTAAGTCGACGCTTCTCTATAGTATTAGTGGAATGGATAGCATTAGCGATGGCAGGGTGTATTTTGACGGTACAAACATATCCGAAATGCAGGAAGAGGATTTAGCTAGATTTCGATTAAACAAAATGGGTTTTGTATTTCAGAATGCCCAGATGTTAAAGAATCTTTCTGTCTTTGATAATATAACGCTGCCTGGTCTTGTGGCCAAAAAAGAATCGGCGGATAACATAAGAAAACGTGCATCAAAAATCATGAAGAGGATGGAAATTGAAGGAATCGAAGCGCGTGATATACGAGAAGTATCAGGCGGACAGTTACAACGTGCTTCTATTTGCCGCGCAATGATTAATAATCCCAAAATCCTGTTTTTAGATGAACCGACAGGTGCGCTGAATTCCGAAGCTACGGATCAGGTGTTGGCAATCCTGGACGATTTGAATCGTGATGGAATGACCATAATGACCGTTACTCATGATCCGCGTGTCGCTGCCAAAGCAAGGAAAGTACTCTATATGAGAGATGGTCAGATTGCTGCTTCTAAGGAATTCTCGGTAGGTGCAGACCGCGACAGAGAACTGGATGAATGGTTAAAAAATTTAAAAACAAAGGCATAACATCATTATCCATGAAATAATGACTGTTTTACAAAGCTAATCCTGACTTGAAATCAGGATAGCTTTTTTTTCTATTCGATCACATGTTAGTGCTTTCTTATCCCATAAAAGCTATATACTTTTTGTATCTTTTCATAGTAATGTTTTTGTAAGGGTTGTTATATATTGGACGTGAGGTGAGTTGAACATGAAGCCAATTATAGAAGTGACGAACTTAAGCAAATCCTATGGCAAGCTGCAGGCAGTTAAAGATATCAGTTTTTACGTAGAAAGGGGGAAGATGTTCGCTTTTTTAGGACCAAATGGGGCAGGGAAGTCCACAACCATTGATATTATTTGTACATTTCTGCAACCGGACTCTGGCTCGATAATTATAGATGGATACCAATTGGGCAAAGACGATGATAAGATACGCTCGGTCATCGGTGCTGTGTTTCAAGACGGATTGCTAGATAGTTTACTGACAGTTGAAGAAAATATGAAAATCAGGGGCGGTTTTTATGGGGCGAAAGGAACGACGCTAGCAGACGCTGTGCGAAAAGCTGCAGAGGCAGCAGGTGTTATGGAGTTCTTGAAGCGTCCCTACGGAAATCTATCAGGCGGTCAACGCCGCCGTGCCGATATTGCGCGCGCACTTGTACATACACCAGCCATTTTAATATTAGATGAACCAACAACGGGGCTTGATCCGCAAACGAGAAAAAATGTGTGGGAGATCATTAAAAAGCTGCAAAAAGAAAATAACATGACCGTGTTTCTTACTACACATTATATGGAAGAAGCGGCTGATGCGGATTATGTAGTCGTGATCGACAATGGTAGCATAGCGGCAAAGGGAACACCGTCCGAATTGAAAAATAGGTATGCCAGCGATCAATTAAACCTATTTGCGGGAGATACCCAGACTTTGACTGAATTCCTGACAGATTCCCACATCGAATTTACCCAAAAGGTCGATAAAATAACCATAAATATTCCATCCACATTGGATGCTTTACCGATTCTTGAACAATGCAAACCGTATATTACAGGTTTTGAAGTTTTAAATGGAACGATGGATGATGCTTTTATCGGTATAACAGGAAAGGAGCTTAGACAATGATTGGATTTGCTAAACGAAATCTTCTCCTTTTCTTCAGAGATAAAAGTACCGTATTCTTCTCGCTTCTTGCTGTGTTTATTATTATTGGTTTATATGCCTTATTTCTAGGCGATGTTTGGGTGAGTGAATATAAGGAAATAGGGAATATTCGCTTTCTTATGGACAGTTGGATTATGGCAGGGCTGTTGGCAGTGACATCCGTAACAACAACTATGGGTGCCTTTGGTACAATGGTGAGTGATCGGGAAAAGAAAATGATCAAGGATTTTAATTCCTCGCCTGTAAGGAGAAGTAGCATCGCGGGTGGATATATGATTAGTGCGTTTCTGATCGGTTGTATCATGAGTGTTGTTACCCTTGTTTTAATTGAAGTATATATCGTGGTCAGCGGCGGAAAAATACTGTCTGCAGTGGCATTGGGTAAGGTTGTCGCGCTCATTTTGGTTTGCACCCTTGCAAATACAGCCATCATCTTTTTGGTAGTATCCTTCTTTAAAAGCAATAATGCATTTGCTACAGCAAGTACGATCATCGGTACACTGATCGGGTTTATGACAGGTATTTACGTCCCCGTTGGTTCTTTACCGGATGCTGTTCAGTTTGTGATCAAAATATTCCCTGTATCACATGCTGTTGCCATTTTCAGGCAGGTAATTATGGATGTCCCCCTTTCTGAAGCCTTTTCGGGAGCGCCTGCAGAGACTTTGATCGAATTCGAGAAAACAATGGGGGTAACTTATTATTTTGGCGATTATAAGGTAACCGCTTGGATCAGTATTCTTGTGCTAATTGTGACAATGGTTGTCTGTTTTGGGCTGGCTGTTTTGAATATGACACGCAAAAAGAAATGAGAGACTAGCCAAGCACAAGGAGATTCGAATAAGCGCCCCAACATAATGTATTATAAGGAGTTTCCATGAAAAAATTACTGTTTGGTTTTGTAATATTGGTATTGTTAGCCCTAGTGGGTTGTTCACAAAAGGAAGATAGTTCAAACATTGCAAAATTGAAAGACAATCCGATAGAATCTATTGCAAGTATAGAAGATCAGATCAGCGATGATGATTACGATTCCATGATGAACTTTGGAAAAGCTTTCGTAAACCTGTATACCGGAGCGGTTGCGAAACAAGAAACAGTATCATTTGAACATTACATCTTAAATGAGAATCTTCTTAAGTTCACAAATAAAATGTTGGAATTAGAACAAAAGCAAGATTTGATAGGTGGCATGGGTGTAAATTTCGGTTTAGAAAATGAGTTTAAGGAAGCAGAGTATCAGCAACTTGATGAAGATCTTTACTACCTAAGTTTAACTTTTTCGAACCAAGGGTCTGGAATGAGCTGCAAACTGTTAGTGCAATCTGATAACAAGTCATTAAAAATTGTTGATTTGTACTTTGGAAACAAAGATGGTGTGGATACTGTTGCAACAGGTCATCCTGCGGTTAGAAAAGTTGATAATCCAAAATTATGGGATGACCCAAAATGGGTTGATGAGGTTTTTGAAAAGCTTGAAAAATATGAATCCGAACTGAGCTCGTGATCATGTTAAAGACACTAACCCCCTCGTTAGTGTCTTTTTGCCTTTCTAAGATTAAAGCAACTGTGCCAAATCATTCTTCTCAGCGAAGCTATTAATCAAGCCGTTCTTTTCTCCGTAAAATAGTACAACATGGCCAGAATAGGCAGACTCATTCCTAGCAATACGGTCAAAGTCCAGCCCCCGTAAGCGTAAGACCACGCTCCTATGAACGATCCAATGGCTCCTCCCACGAAGAAAATGGCCATAAATAATCCGTTTAGGCGGCCTCTCGTTTCATTTCCCAGTGAATAAATGGCGCGTTGGCCAAGTACGAGACTTCCTGATACCCCCATATCTAGCAGAATGGCAACAAGAACGAGCAGGATGAGAGCTGTGTTTGAAGTGCTTTGAAATATATATGTCACTACAAAAGCCAGTAATGCAATCGCGATGGCTAGACCGCTCATCAAATGGGACAAACCTTTGTCAGCCAATCTCCCGGCAATAGGTGCGGCGACAGCTCCAGCAACACCGGCGAGGGCAAACAAAGCGATGCCTTGCTGTGACAAATGATAGTGACCGGCTAACCGTAAAGGAACAACTGTCCAAAAAAGACTGAAAGCCCCAAATAGACAGGCCTGATAAATCGCCCGGCGGCGTAAAATTGGTGTTGCTTTTAAAAGAGTAGCTAATGAACCTAATAACTGCCCATAATTCATGGTAGGTACAGGTTTGCGTTTGGGCAGCGCATGGGACAACAGTATTGTCAAAAGAGTTATCAGAACCGCCGATAGCGTAAACACGGCCTGCCAACCCCAAAGATCTGTGATGAAGCTCGCAAGCGGCCGAGCAAACATGATTCCCAGCAGCAACCCACTCATTACATTGCCTACAACACGACCGCGTTGATGTTCAGAGGCTAGATAGGTGGCATATGGCACCAGAATTTGAGCGGCTACTGATCCAAGTCCGATCAATAGGGACGCAGTCAGAAATATCAGCGAATTGGGAGCTAAAGTAGCCGCAACCAATGCGCCAACGACCATAATTAATGCTGCAACAGTCAGACGTCGATTCTCAATAATATCACTGAGCGGAACGATAAACAGCAAACCCAAAACATAACCCACCTGAGTCAAAGTCACAATTAAGCCTGCTGATCCGGGGGAGAGACCCATTGCCGTGCTAATAGGCCCAACAAGAGTTTGCGCATAATACAGATTGGCGACAATAATACCGCAGGATACGGCTAGCAACATCATGATCCAGTTGGGTACGGATTTACTTTCAGGCTGAGCCTGTGTTTCTTTTACAGTGGGTGTAATTTCTCGTTCGAGTTTCATGGTTATTCCTCCTCATTATAAATACTGTACGTTCAGTTTACTAATTGATACCAATATAATATACTGAACATATAGTATTGTAAATAGTTGTTTTGTTATCTTCTTAGGAAAATATTTTGTATAATGTACGTATAGTATTTATCTGAGAATCGTAAATCGGAAACATCAATAAGGAGGATTTGCCATGAGTACCAAAAGAGGGCGTCCCCGTAACGCTGACGCCGAAAAGGCTATACTTAACGCTTCCTACGACTTGCTGCTGGAGATCGGCTTTGGGGCGGTCACGGTTGATAAAATTGCCGAACGGGCTCAGGTCAGCAAAGCCACCATATATAAATGGTGGTCCAACAAGGCTGCCGTTGTTATGGATGGCTTTATGTCTGCGGCCACCGCAAGGCTACCCGTACCCGATACGGGCTCAGTATTTAACGATATATTAATTCATGCCTCTAATTTAGCCCGATTTCTGACAAGCCGGGAAGGTAAAATAATCACGGAGCTGATTGGTGAGGGACAATTTGATCCGGGGCTGGCTGAAGCTTACCGCAGCAGATACTTTAATCATCGTCGTCTTGAAGCACGGCTTCTTCTGGAACGGGGAGTTCAGCGGAAAGAACTGAAGGAAACGCTTGATATCGAATTAACTATCGATCTAATTTTCGGACCCATTTTCTACAGACTATTAATAACAGGGGAACAGCTGGATGATACGTTCATCAAGAATTTGCTGACCGTAGCTTTTGAGGGAATACAGTCTTCCTAGATCAAGTGTTAGACACATTAGCCTAATGAATAGAATAGACTATTCAAAAAAAGGGAGCCTATAACCTGATGAATAGTCATTGCGAACTGAGCCTTGTGACGAAGGCCTATCTTGATACTTTCTTCAAAATACTTAATAACATGATTCAGAATATGACAAGTGTACATCTCACCAATAGTATTTCTGATATTTTTATTAGGCAGATGGTTCCACATCACCTAGCAGCAATTGAAATGTCTAACAATATTCTGAAATACACTACAAATCTTGAATTGCAAGGTATCGCATTGAACATTATTGCTGAACAAACACAAAGTATCGCGAATATGCAAGCCATACAGCAACAGTGTAGCTTAATGACAAATACTGATTTTGAACGGTCTCATTACATGGATAGATTTAAGGAAATATCTGAAACGATGTTCTTCGAAATGGGCTCAGCCCAAATTACAAATGGTGTAAATGCAAATTTTGTGAGAGAAATGATTCCTCATCACGAGGGAGCTGTACGCATGTCAAACAACGTACTTCATTTCAATATCTGCCCGATGCTAAAGCCGATTCTGTATGCCATCATATCCTCTCAATGCAAAGGCATCAAACAAATGCAACAGCTGCTAGCGAGACTAGATTGTTGTTGAGTTAGACAAATGAAATGAATAAAACTATACGGACCCTTACAAAGCTATTCCTGACTTGAAATCGGGGTAGCTTTGTTTATTTCTGATTATTCCGGATGTAAAATCCACTTTTTTACAGTATAGTATGATGTAAATAAAGATAAAAAAGAAGATTATTATATTGAAGATGAAGGAGTTATCCGAAAAAGATATTCAAAGGATTTGCCAATGCGTATGCATATCGAATCACAAGAGTGTGACCTATCATCGGCGTTGGATAGCATTAGAGGAGAATTATTAGTTCTTAAAGGTACTAAGGAAGGTTCCCTATTGAACGAGGAACAGTTAAATCTGTACGAGAAGTACAACCCAACTATTATACGGGTACAGAATGCGGGGCATGATGTTTTTGAACCAAGACACCAAGTTAAAGAAGCGATTTTGAACTATTTCAATGATATTATCTAATAAACTAGTAATATCTTAAATATAAGAAAGATGGCAAAATAGCCATCCTTCTTAGTCTTCTTATTTCATTTCATCCTTCAAATTTGGCATTCTTCTGTGTTTTGTTGCTTGTTCGAATGCATAGGCAATACGAATCAGTGTTGGTTCACTAAATGCCGTTCCTGCGAATGTAATGCCAAATGGTCTTCCATCCTCTTGAAATCCAGCAGGCACTGTTATGGAAGGATAACCCGCTCTAGCACTGATATCAGCACCGACATAGGAAGGAAACAAGATGGCATCCAAACCGTACTTTTCTATAGCATGGTCTATCCCCATATTTTGCGAATCATATAGATCAGTGATCGATTCTAAAATATAGTTCTGATTCTTTAATGGATGATTTAGTTGTGCACGATATTTCAACGAATCTTGTCCATATTTCAAAGCCTTCTCTGTATTTTGCTCATTCCAATCAATTAGTTCATTTAAAGTATGAATAGGAATATGAGAGGGGAGACTTTGCAAATAGCGTTCAACAGAATGCTTAAATTCAAGGTTCATTTTGTTATAATTCCACTCTTTATTGAAGGAAGGAATTTCAATATCTTCTATTATATGGGCTCCAGAATCTTTGAGTTTTGCCACAGCATCATTAAATAATATTTCATCATATTCGCCAATGTCACGATATTTCTCGGGTGGAACATTCCTGAATATACCTATGGTTGCTGTACTTAATCCGTCTTTATCCAAAAAATCTGTATAGTCCATATTAGCATGTATATTCTTCCAAGTAGCGGGATCACTTTCATCTCTTCCCGTAAGAGCACTTAATAGGATCGCGGCATCCGTGACTGTCCGTGCCATGGGTCCAGCGGTATCCTGAGAATAGCTCCACGGAATGATTCCAGATCGACTAATTAACCCTACAGTTGGCTTTATGCCAACTATAGCGTTCTGCACAGCTGGGCTTAAAATAGAGGCAGAGGTTTCTGTACCAATTGCAATTGTAGTAAGATTGGCTGCAACAGCTGCGGCAGATCCCGTACTAGAACCACCGGGAAAATAATCCCCATATGGATTTTTGGTTTGTCCCCCAACTGAACTATAACCAGCCCACATAGAGGATGACATCCCATTTGCCCATTCGGTCATATTTGTTTTTCCCAGAATAATTGCACCTGCTGTTCGTAATTGTTGGACAAGGGAAGCATCTTTTGAGCTTATATGGTGTTCCAATGCTAATGCCCCAGCATTTGTATGCATTTTGTCATTGGTTTCAATATTTCCTTTTAATACTACAGGCACACCGTGTAATGGACTACGTGCTCCACTTAAATTTCTTTCTATATCTAATGCTTCCGCAATAAAAATCGCATCAGGATTCATTTCCATAATAGAATTTATCATGGGCCCACTCTGGTCAAACTTTGCGATCCGATTCATATAATACATAACAAGTTCCCTTGAGGTAATTTCTCCATTATCCATTGCAACTTGTAAATCAAGTATCGTTGCTTCTTCGTTAATAAAATTTTTGAATCCAAAGATATGTTCCATGTAGAGTTCCTACTTTCGATAGTGGGTCTTTTTTAATTCATTCATGTGAATCCTATGCTTTAAATTATAGATTAATTAGATGCTTACTAGTAAAGATAAAGAACAACTCTAATTGTTTTTTACACAAATAAAATATGTAAGGCGCCTAAAACTTTAGGCGCCCTGAGTATAGCATTATTTTCTTATATCGCAATCATTTACTTAAATGAATAAAACACTTCTTTTCCCTCAAGAAAATCTCGGCATAACGGTATCGTTTTTACGATATGTTCTTTGATCCAGCCGTTTCTGTTCGAATCATGGATAAACATGGCATAACTAATGAAAATGTCCATGAATATGAAACCCTCAATATTCCTAATATCGTCATAAGAAAAGGTTGTTTTCGAACCGTAACCTTGTAGGAGGGTGTTTCTTTGTTCACTGTTAAGAATCGTAGCAGCACTACCTAGATCAAATAAATAATATCCGTACCCCGACAGACAATAATCAATGAGACATGGCTTACCCTCTGAAACAACCACATTATTCATTTGAATGTCAGCATGGATAATACCCCATTGTTGTTCCCTAGCGTTCAGAGCTGTTATCTGTCCCTTTACTACTTCAAGGACCTCCGCGATGATCTCATAGTCTGATTGACTATAGACATGTTCCACTACTCCGTATTTCAATTCTTCTAGTACATGATTTATGCTGTGAGCACCGTATTCAGGCCGATCTAACCCAAACAGTTTATAATCATAGGAAGCTTTGTGTAAATCCGCAAGCTGCTCTCCTAATTTGAAGGCAATATCCTCTACGTTATCTGCATCCAAGGATAGTGCTGAACCTTCAATCCACTCTAGTAGGGTGGCATAACTACGATTAAATTCATCTGAATAATATTCTGTCACGAACTCACCAAAGTAGTTCGCAACGGGTGTCTGGACTTGTAAGATATCTTTCTGATTCAGTTCTTGAAGTAGGTGTATTTCTGATCTTAAACCTTTTAATGTATGTTGGATACCTGAAAGACCTTCTGTTATGGGCTTATGTATACGTAGTAAATAATTTTTGCTGTCCTTGTTATCGGTTACTTTAAAAGTGATATTCTCATTATGTCTGATGAATTCAATAACTGGTTCTGAGATTGGATATTGCGACAGTACTTCCACAGCATGCTTAATCAAGAAAATCCCTCCATTTTTCAAATTCATAACAGGAGTATAACAAATGTAATGTTTTTTAAATGTGATAAAATAGCTGTTGAGGCGTGAAAATTAAAAATGAATGAAGGGGTTAATAAATTGAGTCAACTAGAGATAACGAAAAATGAGATTCTATCCGCATTTCATTTTAGACATGCTACTAAAGAGTTTGATTCGAATAAGAAAATAAGCGCTTCTGATTTTGACTACATATTAGAGGCGGGTCGTTTGTCTCCCAGTTCATATGGATTTGAACCATGGAAATTCGTTATTGTGCAAAATATGGACGTTCGTGCCAAGCTTGCAGAGTATGCAACAGGAGCGCGAAAGCAATTACAATCGGCTAGCCATTTTATGATCATTTTGACGAGATTACCAGAAGATATGGTTGCGGGCTCAGATTACATTCAGCGAATGTTGGAGCATGTTCAGAAGCTGTCACCCGAAATACTACAGGCGAAGCAGAACAACTATGATGATTTTTTAAAAACAAGATTTGCTATTGAAGACGACCCGCGAGTTATGTTCGAGTGGGCCTGCCGTCAAACTTATATTGCATTAGGTAACATGATGACTGCTGCAGCTTTGATTGGGATAGACTCTTGCCCAATGGAAGGTTTTAATCGAGAACAGATCAATGAAGTATTAGTTGCAGAAGGGATTATGGACCCCGAACATTTTGGCATTTCGGTTATGGCTGCGTTTGGCTATCGCTTACATGATCCATCTGAGAAGACACGTCGATGCATGCAAGAAGTGGTTGAGTGGGTGGAATAGTAGTGGAGCGGAATGTTTTTCCACTATGCTGAACTCCACATAAGGATATCTATTGAATAAATTAAGCCGACAGTTCCCTGCAGGGGAACTGTCGGCTTTTTGGCATGCTAAGTTCTTCATGTCGTTTTCGTATGTTAGTCTTGGATTTTTTGGACTTACTTTGCTAATTCTACAAAACCTTCTCCAAATACATCTCTTACATCATGAATGGTGAGGAAGGCTTCTCTATCCGCATTTTCAACGATTTTCTTGAGTGTGGACACTTCCTGTTTACTAATGACAATGTAGAGTACTTCTTTGGGCTCCTGGCTATAGTAACCCTTTCCTTGTAGTACGGTCACACCTCTGTCCATGATTAAATTGACCTGTTCAGCGATTTTGTCTTGTTGCATGGAGATAATTGTGACTGCCTTTTTAGGGTTTAGTCCTTCAATAATAAAGTCCATCACTTTGGTACCGACATAGAGCATAATGATGGTTATCATAAGCTTTTCTGCCCCGATAATGAAGTAAGAGGCAAATACAACGATCAAATCAAAAAATAAGAGGGCGTAACTAATATTCCAATTGAGATATTTATTAGCTATTTTTGCGAGAATGGTTGTACCTGCGGTACTACCGCCAACCCGGATGATCAGCCCAATTCCTGTTCCGACAAGTATGCCTCCAAATATCGCATTTACAATCAATTCATCGGAGTTAATATTCCAATCGTGGGTAAGGTGTAGAAACATGGAATTTAGTAACACGGCGATAATTGTATAAATAATCATCTTCTTATCCAGGAATCGATATCCGAAAATTAGCAATAAAGAATTCAATATTAAGTTGACTAGACTGGGTGACCATTGAAATAAATAATAGAGAATAATGGAAACCCCAGTAACCCCACCCTCTCCCAGTTCATTGGGAATGACAAATACGTTGACCGCCAAGGCAAACAGAAATGCTCCAAGTACTAAGTAAAATAAATCGTGAGTCAGCTTCTTTAACATCTATACCATCCTTACTTTTGCAATAATCAAAATACTATATCTCATTTAGGTGAGCTTAGGCAATCCCTTATTTTTGATGGCTAAGAACCCATGGAAGTAGAAAGGTCTCAAGTAGATTATGAATATGCAATGATCTGTATAAGGATAAGTTACTTTTGTTTAAAAATGAGAGGATAATTCCATTGAATAGGATATCCAATAGCATTCCTTATATTTATGAAAATCGTAAGTAATACGTTATATGCAATTTTTGTAATGTCATTTTGAAAGTTGGAGAGTTGAAGGTAGCAACAATCGTGAAATCGGGTATAAGGGTAATTTTTAAAAAAATAGGTCAAGTACAGATATATTCGATTGGTCAAAATCGTTACTTCATAAGCGCAAAATAATACACGCAAGAAAACTATAATCATACTAATCTTGATGTAAGCGCTAACACTTTTCTTTTTATGTTAGAGAAGGGTTGAATGCGGAAGATGAGTCATTATCGGGATACCTTAGAAATGAGGAATCGTGGGATGGAGGAAAAAGCGATGAAGAGAGTCCTATGCCTGTTACTAGCCGTTACCTTAGTAATCACATTGCTTCCTGTTGGAACAAGTGCAGCGATGTCAGCAGATGCAGGAAATTGGCAGCAAGATTTGGAAGTGCTTACAATTGGAGAGGACGCTGAGAGCATAAGCAATGAAGATGAAATAGTAAGCGATACGATCGAAGTTGATGGTGATCATGACAATCTTAGTAGTATTGATAATAATGGCCAAGCGGAGGAGAACATGCTAGGAGAAAGCGAAGATGAGATGGAAAACATCGCAGAACTTCCACTAGTAGCGGAGGAGACTCTCCAAGAGTCCGCCTATGTTAATCTATTTCCGAATGGTGATTTCGAAGAGACGGTAACGCCGAGTGGTACTTGGACTCAATATACCGATACGAACCCAGCACCTGTTAATTGGGATACATGGATTCCTGTAGGTTCTGGTAAACCAGCTGGTAGGACAGTAAGCGTAGCGGTCGATACTAATAATTATTATAGTGGTCAGCAATCGCTGCTGATTGATGCTTCCCAGACGAGTCGCGTATCCATTAATGCCAAGGCGCCTGTTGAGGCTGGTAAATCGTATCGTTTGCAAGTGTGGTATAAGACCGAAAAGGTTGCAGGTGGCAGCGGCGTTTATTATCGCACTTCTGTGGTGGATTCTACTGGAAAAGCGTTATTAACTGGGCCTACTTCAACTAAAGTGTATGGTACGAACGATTGGACGATGCAGCAAGTCTTTATTACGGTGCCAGATGGTGGTGCCAAATTTTTTGTTGAATTGTTCTTTGAAAATAGTACCGGTAAAGCGTGGTTTGATAACGTTCAGCTTGAGGAGTACGACGGCATAACAGGGTTAACGCTTGAACCGACGGCAATGACGATGACGGTTGGGGAGACGAACCCTCTTAGATTAACCTATACTCCAAATGATCTAACATCTCCTAATTTAATATGGAGTACTAGCGATGAGAATGTAGCTACTGTTGATAGCGTTGGTAATGTAACAGCAGTTGCTGCGGGTGTGGCGACAGTCACTGTTGCTACAGATGACCAGATGATCAAGGCACAGAGCAAAATTAGCGTAGATTCCGCAGAAACAGCAGCTGCCTACAATCAATTACGTACACGCTGGAAGCAGAAGTTAGTTGGAACTGCAGATGCTAACCTTGCTGCTGATCCTGCTATTCAGGCATTAGTGGCTGAGATGGACAATAGTGTATCCAATGCCACTAAGACAGGTTATCTTGATACACTTAGTGTTAATGATAGCAGCCGTAAATTCTTATGGTCAGATCTTACCGATAGCGCCGATACGAAAGAGCAGCATGCTAACAACATCGTTAGTGAGTTTACACGTATTAAAACAATGGCAATCGCTTACAATACGGAATCTTCTCGTTTTTATCAAGATCTACAATTGCGGGATGCAATTATTGGGGCTTTAGATTGGATGTACGCTAAGCGTTATAACGAACGTTTCTCCTACAGTACCGCCAGCAGCTGGTGGGGGTTTGAAATCGGTGCGCCGCAGTTGCTAAATGATTGTTTGATTCTTATGTATGATGCGCTGAACACTCAGCAAATTGAGAACTTTATGCGAACTATTGATAAGTATTGTCCTGACCCAACAAAGCGGGTACAAAATAGCAACGTTATCGAGACCGGCGGTAATTTGCTGGACAAAGCGCATGTTGTAACTTTGCGCGGTGTTATTGGAAAGAATAGTGCTAAGATCACGCAAGGACGGGATTCGATTGGCTCAGAATTCAACTATGTCAATAGTGGTGATGGCGTATATGAAGATGGATCACTGGTTCAGCATGCGAATATCGCATACACTGCTGGTTATGGAGCAGTCTGGCTCAGCCGCACGGCGGACATCACTTATTTGCTCAACAATTCACCTTGGGCAGTGACTGACCCACGTGTAGCTAACATTTACAAGTGGGTAACTGATACGTTCGAACCGGTTATTTACAAAGGGCTATACATGGATATGGTTAACGGACGAGGGATTTCTAGGAGCGATTCCGGAACGGCTCGTAGTACAATTGTAGCCTTAGCAAGTTTAGCAGAGGGGGCACCACCAGAAATAAGCGCTAATATTCGTAGTATGGTTAAGGAATGGGTGAGCAAGGATACAACCTTTGCTGATTACTATAAAGGCTTACCGATTTATAGCGTGATGTTACTGAAGAGCGTCATGAATGATGATACCGTTGTGGCGCGCGGTGAGCTCTCACAGAGTTACATGTTCAACGGTATGGCCCGGGTTACGCATCATCGTCCGGACTACGCTTTTGGACTAAGTATGTTCTCAGACCGTATCTCTGACTTTGAAATGGGTAATAAAGAAAACTTAAAAGGTTGGGATACCGGTCTTGGCATGACCTATATTTATAACAATGACTTGTTGCAATATCGCGATGGATTTTGGGCTACGGTGAATAGCTTCCGCTTGCCAGGCACGACGACAGACGGCTCTGGAGAAGGGAAGATACCGGGCGAATGGGCTTACTATTACAATACGGAAAGCCATGTTGGCGGTGTAACATTAGATCATTTGTATAGCGCAAGCGGTATGAATTTCTCATTAATGAAAGTAACTGGAAGTGATTTAAGTGGTAGGAAATCATGGTTCATGTTCGATGATGAAGTGGTTGCTCTTGGTACAGGTATTAGTAAAACATCGGTTGTAACTAAAACGGTAGAAACGATTGTTGATAATCGAAAGTTGAATAGTAGCGGTGATAACGAATTTATGATTAACGGTGAGCCGTTGCCTACATCATTGGGTTACGTGGAAGATATTGATGGTGTAAACTGGGCGCATTTGGCGGGTAACAGTGTAGGTTCTAGTTCAGATGTAGGCTACTACTTCCCAACTGCACCTACTCTACGTGTTATACGTGAAGGGAGAACAGGCTCGTGGTATGACATTAACAACGGGCAGTCGAAAGATCAGCTAACTCGCAACTATGCTAGCATCGCCTTTGAACATGGGAACAATCCACAATCAGAAAATTACGAATATGTATTGCTTCCTGGTAAGACGGCGGCACAAACAAAAGCTTATAGTGAACATCCAGCAGTAGAAGTACTGAGCAATACATCAACAGTACAGGCTGTGAGTAACAAGCATCTCGGCATGACGTCTGCGAATTTCTGGAGTGCGGGTTCTGTGGGGAGTATCAGTGCTAAATCCGCGGCTGCTGTCATCATGAAAGAAGAAGACGGTGGTGGAATGAAAATTGCGATCTCCGATCCAACGCAAAAACAAAGCACAGTGACGATTGAAGTCCACCAACCGGACCTGACACTGCTAACTGCAGATACTGGAATGAAAGTTACACCAATAGAAGGCGGAGTTAGTATTGATGTCAACACTGCGAGTTCTCTCGGTAAGACGTTCAGTGCAACATTTGATCTCGGAAAGTCCTATAACATTACCGTGGAAGGCGCAACAGCAGACAAACAGATCGCTAAGAAAGGTGAAACTGTAACGATAACGCTGGATACGCCAGTAGATAAAGAGTTCGACAAGTGGGCTGTAACTCCAGCAAACTTGACGTTAAATCAAGATGCAACGAACACCAATTTGTATACATTTATTATGCCTGGTGAAGCCGTTAAATTAACAGCAACTTATAAAGATGAAGCAGTTGTTGACAAGACTGCACCTACATGGCCGACAGGAGTACAATTATTAGCTTCAAGTGTTGGGAAGACGAGTCTAATCCTTTCATGGAGAGAAGCAACAGATGCTACGGGTGTAACAAGCTATAAAATTTACAAGAATAGCAGTGAATTAATTCTATTACCTGGTAATATCACTAGCTATACGGTCACTGGTCTATCAGCAAACACGAGTTATAACTTTGAGGTTATAGCTGGCGATACAGCAGGAAACTGGAGTGATGGTCTCAGTGTAACTGTAAGAACTGAAGCTAACTCTACGGCTGGCGGATCGACGCAATCACCGGATCCAGCACCAACAACGCCAACAACGCCAACAACGCCAACAACGCCAACACCAGCTGGACCAGTAGAGCCAGTGAAACCTGTGGGGCCAGGAACACCTAAAGTTGCTTTGTCTGATATCGTAAATCATTGGGCTAAGGCTTCCATTGAAACCGCAGTTGAACTTGGTTTTGTAAAAGGCTATGAAGATGGAGCTTTCAGACCAAATGGCGCTGTAACTCGCGGTGAGGTTTCGACAATGCTGGCAAGAGCGCTGAAATTAGAGCAAGCGGATACAAAATTTGGGTTTGTGGATCAAGACCAAACACCTGCATGGGCACAACCATTCATTCAGGCACTTGCTAAGGCGGGATATATTTCAGGTTATGAAAATGGTACATTCCGTGCGAATCATGAAATCACCAGAAGCGAATTAGTTGTTATTATTGTTCGCGCACTCGGCCTAGAAGTAAATCAAGATGTAACATTGATATTTGATGATGCAGATCAGATTCCAGTTTGGGCCAAACCATATGTAGCAGTGGCTGCAGAAGCAGGATTAATAAAAGGAAATGGAAGTGGTAAATTTAATCCTAATGCTCCTACAACTAGAGCCGAAGCAGTTACTTTGATTCTTGGCATGTTAGATGTTTTAAAATAGGGGACGCCGCAACGAAACAACTTGCTTTAGGTGATAAAAGGTAATAATGACATAAGCGAAAGCCAAGGTCTGATTTTTGGATCTTGGCTTTTTTATTATTGGGAAATTTTGTTTCTTGGCAGGAGTTTTTATTTATAATTGTTTAGTAGATACTTAAATTCTTCCAGTTTATAGTATGATAAGGCTATAACTCATAGGGTATCACTGTACGAATACATAAATTTAGATCGATGTTAAGGAGATGAGAGCATGACAGAAAATACCACAGCGAATCAAATTCGCATTATCGAATATGACCCATCCTTCGCCGGAGCGGTCGCTGAGATGTGGAATCGCAGTAACGAAAGCTGGGGCGGCGGCACCAATCATAGAACAGAGGATAGTGTACGTAGAGAGATGGAGATTTCGTCCAATCTTCATGTGTTTCTCGCGGTCGATGGTAAAGAGGTAATTGGTTTCTGTAGTTTCGCTCATTATCGTCATGACGAAGGAGCTTTATATGTACCGCTATTAAATGTACGCCCTGATTATCACGGCTATAAGGTCGGCCGTAATCTAATATTGAACGCTGTTCGTAAAACAGTTGAAGCGGGCTGGCCACGTCTCGATCTGTTTACTTGGGCAGGTAATACCAAAGCTGTGCCGATGTATAAAAAATGTGGATTCTTCTGGGAACGAAATGACGACTACGTCCATCTGATGAACTTTATTCCAACAGTTCTGCAAACGGAAGCACTCGCTCCTTATTTCGAGGAACTAGATTGGTACGCAGATAGCACACGCGAATTGCCCATCCAGCCGGATGGTCGCCGAAATGATGACTTTGATTTCTTTGATTATACTTGGCAAAAGGGAGGACTCTCCTTACGCGCAGAATTCGAGAAGACTGGCCGCGGGTTGACTGCACTCGATACTCCCGACTATGAAATCTCCACTGAGATTGACGAACATGATCTTGTGTTCGGATCGACTTACAAGATTCGTTACCTCATCAAGAATCGCTCGGAGTCTGAGCTGGCGATTGAGATCAAAGGTCAGAACGACAAAAATATCCGGTTTGACCTGTCCGCTGCACTTAAGCTCGCTCCAAGAGAAACGATTATTGTGGAGGGGGATTTCGAACTTGATCCGGTTCGGGAAGAGCAGAATGATAAGAAGACGCATCCCGTTGTGATGAGTAAATGGATCATCGGTGGTAAGCGGGCAGAGTTTCGCATTGGCATCGCTCCCAAATTTCCAGCTAAGATAAACATAGCGTTGCCAACTCGGGAGCTGTATCCGGGCATTCCAGCCGAAATGTACCTGAACGTGGAGAACAATTTTGCCTCGGAGGCGGAGTTCGTTTTTAACTTGCCGGAGGATGAATTCCTGGAATGGGTAGATCCTAAAGTACGCATCATGGTTCCGGCTAAGAGCAAAGCCTCTGTCAAGGTACCCTTCGCCCTGCGGTCTTACGGTCTTTATTCACGAGATATTGAGGTTAAGGCCACTCCGGTTGGAAAGAAGGATGTCACCTTCACTTGCAAGTTGTCCGTCCTAATGAAGGGAACGCATGGCCGCTTCGGCGGGCAAGTTGGGGATCAATGGGTCGCTGTAAACGGCGCATACTCCCTCCATATGAACAAGATTGATAATGGAATGTGGATTGAATATCCGGGTTCCAGTCATAATTTCTGGTGGGCCTATCCCAAGCTAGGCAAGCCGTTCGCTGACGAATTCTCCAAGAAGCAGGCCAAAGATGTGAAGATTTATCTCGAAGGGGAGAGTCAGGTTCTAGAAGCTCTCTATGAGTCGGAAGACTTTCCAGGCTTGGAGATAAAAACGGTAGTCAAGCTGTTTGCAAACGGAATTGCTGAATTTTATCACGAGATCTGCAATACCGGTAGCAAAGCGCTGGAAGAGAATATGTATGTGCAGACGAATTTTGGTTTCTTCGGCAAGCGGCTTATCTTGCCATACCAAGGCCATTACGTGGACATGGGCGATGCTTACTCAGGCGATCCGAGTTATTGGGACAGCGCTCAGATCACGGAGAACTGGCTGTTCTGTAAGGAAGAGAACGTCACATGCGGGATTTGCTGGGACCCTTCACTGAAACTGCTTCGTCCGGAATACCCACTAGGGCTGGAGCATAATCTTGGCCTATTAAACGCTGGAGAAGTTGTTCGGACAAAGACGACGATGTTTGCTTTGAACACCTTCACCAAGTGGTCAGAATTCCGTTCCTACGCCCGGAAACAGCGGAATTCGGTGATCCCGGTGCTGGATGATCATCTTGAATTAACGATCGGCGGCGGAAATCTCTTTGCGACAGGGGAGCTTCACGCAGAACTAATCGAACGAAAGATGATTCCGCTTGTTGGGAGTCTGGAATTGTATGTACAAAAAGATGGTGGAGCGGAGCGAAAGGCCGCCGAAATGGCATTGCTAAGGGAGCAGGATTTGCGCTCAGTGGACTTTGAGCTCTCTTCTGACGAGATAGAATCGACGGGATTTGGTGAATCCGGGCGGAAGGTCCGGGCTGTCTATCGCGGTGAGGATCGTGTTCAGGAGCGATCGGTTCTCTGGTTCCCTCAGACGGAGACAACCGTCACTTGTGAGCTGGATGAAGGACCTGCCGGTCCCATGTATACGGTGAGTAACGGAGCTCTATCAATCGCGGCTGCCCCTGAATTCGGGAGCGTCGTGCATTCCTTGAAATACCAAGGAGAAGAATGGCTGGACAGTTCCTATCCAGAAGCAGTTCCACGTTCCTGGTGGAATCCTTGGCATGGTGGACTTGGTGTGGGGATTCCAGGCATGGGGGGATTCAGTCGGTTGCAGGAACCAAGAACCGCTACTTGGGTGGAGCGGATCGACGCTCATGGAAACATTTGGAAAGGAATGCGAATCACCACTTCCATAGAGAAGCAAGAATCGAATCGGGGAATTATCATTAACCAGCATTACCTTATGCTCCCCGGCGTCCCAGTGTTATGTGTGCAGCATTCGGTGACTAATGGAAGTGGATTGGCTCTGCCGCATTATTCGCTAACGGAGGATAGTTACTTCAAGCCTTCACCTGTCTTTTCCGAAGGATGGATGGATCTCCCTGAGGAAGGCAAGTTTCTTCTTGGGAAAGTTGAAGCCCATCTTGATTCCAAGGGGATTATGCGAATTGGTGCGACGTCGCGTAAGGACCTGCTGCATATTGTGAATAGTTATCCCAATCAGCGGGCCTCGGTTTATGTGAACAATAAAGTGTTCACGCACGGTGTGAATCATCATCTTCCACTTCTGAATGGAGAAACTGCTTGGACACAGCCGACATTTCTGATCATGGGGAAGATCGCTCTGAATCCAGAGGATGTTCGTGGCCTTCTTAAGCTTACCTTTGCAAATCATACTGACGAAAAGGAGACCTCAAATGCCGATCATTGATATTCACATTCATCTGTCGGACATCGACAGCTTTTATCAAACAGCTAGGGATCTGTCCAAAGTCGATTACACTGCAACTGGCCTCAAAGCTGAGTTTGACAAGAACAACGTCGTTCTCGGAATTGGAATGGGAGTCACGGAGCAGACAAAGGGAGCTTTTCCCGATTCCACTTCACCCAATCCGATGGGACTTGACTTGGAAGATCGTGTTCCGCCTTTCTTAATGGAATGTGTTGGTATCAATCCGAACATGCTCATAGGCAAGCATGCATTGGAGGAATTGGACCGAATCGAAGCACGGCTGCAAGCTCCTGAGGTAGCAGGAATTAAGCTGTATGCTGGATACTATCATCACTACGTCTATGACAAAATCTATACACCGGTCTATGAGCTGGCTGCTAAGTACGGCACACCCGTGGTTATTCATACCGGGGATACGTACTCGATGAATGGTTTGCTCAAGTATTCGCATCCCCTTACCGTAGATGAATTAGCTTATCAGCAGCGAGACGTGAATTTTATGATCTGCCATCTAGGCGACCCATGGGTGATGGATGCTGCCGAAGTGGTGGCTAAAAATCCTAACGTATATGCCGATTTATCCGGTCTCGTTGTCGGTGATGGGCCCCATTTTGAACGGTTCATGAACGAACCCCTCTTCATGGATCATTTTCGCCGGGCGCTGGTGTACTGTGATCATTACGAGAAAATGCTGTTCGGAACCGATTGGCCGCTTGCGCCAATTGACCTGTATGCTGAGTTCATCCGTCGACTCGTGCCTGAGCAGCACCATGAGAAGGTCTTTTACGAGAATGCCTTTGGGCTGTTTCCGCGTATCCAGCAGCGGATTGCGGCGCTTTGAGCGGAGCGAGGAGAACAGCACTAGAGGGTAAATGGAATATGGAAAAATAAAATATAAGTGAACAAGCCATTCCTTAGATCGTGCGAAGGGATGGCTTTTTTTTGATCAAAAGTTCCCTAATAAATTTGACGTTCTAATTTAGTAATTAACTTTCGAGTTGACTAGATAAAGTATATGATAATTGAAAACACAATAAGAAAGAAGAGACAGGGGGATCCAATGAAGCGAACCAGTATACGTATAAAACTGATGCTAATCATGATTTGTCTCACTTTATTGCCAGTGATCACCATTACTTGGATTGCCACGAGTAACACAAAGCAATCTGTTGAGAAAGAACTGATAGAAGGAAATCGTGCGCGTATTTTGTGGGCTGATCAATATCTGAACGAGTTAACGGAGCAAATGGATGCCTTATTTTATTCATTGCAAATTAATCAAGATTTAATGGATGGAATAAGGGATAAAAGCAATCAAGATGTTGGTTTTCAATATCGCTTCCACAATCTAATTCGTGAGACATTGACGACAGCCTTTTTTTCAAACTCCCGAAAGATTGATGATTTGACCTTATCTATTGCTACTAGTGGTGAAGCATACACCGTGAATCATACAGGGATGATTACAACACGAATGGGAATGAATGAGGGAGTATGGAGCCGGATGGAGCAAGGCCCGATAAATATGTATTTCGCACAAGAGGATCATGAGATTTATGTTTTGCATAGTATTAATAGATTTGAAGATCGTAAGCTCCTTGGAGGAATTGCTACCCATCTGAATCAGAACGTCTGGAACGAAGTTAGCACCCTTCTATTATCCGAATCGGATAGCTCTGTATATCTTCTCAATGATGAAGGAGAGCTTCTTTCTGGGACGGATGATTGGATCGACAATGCTACTGTCATAACAGATCAATTTGTTCAGTTAAGTGATCAAAATTCGGAGTTAGACTTTCGCAAGACGAATGACGGTTTCTATTTCATGAAAAGGGTTGGAGCAGGGGGAATCACGATTGTGAAATTCATTCCTATCTCTACGGTAACAGCCAGTGCAAAATCTACAGTAGAGGCAGGGATATTTACCGGTATTTTGTTCGGGGCACTATCTATTGTATTATCAATTCTTGTATCTTTACAAATCACTCGTCCCATCATTTCATTAGCTAGAACGATGTACAAGACAAATTTCTCGAACTTTGAACAGAAGTCTGTCCAATCGCAGGATGAAATTGGACTTCTTCAGGTTGGATATAACAATATGATGCTTCGTATTAAAGAATTAATTGAAGAGGAATACCAGCATGAAATCAATGTGAAAAGTGCTCAGTTAATGGCATTACAAGCCCAAATAAACCCTCATTTTTTGAATAACACGCTTCATATGATTGGGGGAATGGCTCTGATGAAAGGAGCACCCGAAATTTATATAATTACGAATGTCATTGGGGAACTGTTGCGTTATTCAATTAGTTACAATGATCTGGATCAGTTGGTCACCCTCGAAGATGAGATAAAGCACACAAGGAATTATATATTTATTCAAGAAAATAGATTCAGTGGACGATGTTCGATAACTATATCCTCGGATCCAGAATTGTCGCAAGTCAGACTTCCCAAATTTACGTTGCAGCCCCTTATAGAAAATGCATTTGAGCATGGTCTCCAACCACAGGAAGGAACATGGGTTCTTGACATACGTGTGACACGTGTTAGAAATCGGATAGCACTGATCATTCAAGACAAAGGTGTGGGAATGTCAGAAGAACGTAAGAGACAGCTCCGCCAAGGGTTAAAAGATGGAGAATATCGAGACAAGAGTATGGAGCATATTCATTCCTTGGCACGACCACATGGGATTGGATTGATGAATGTACACTCACGCTTGAAGCTTCAATTTGGCCCAAAATTCGGTCTGAGGATCTTTAGTAAAGATGGTGAAGGAACCCTAATTATTGCTATTTTACCAACTACATTAGGTTAATAAAGGAGAAGCAGGAATGCCTAACTATAAAGTTTTAATTATTGATGATGAACCTTGGTCTAGACAAGTTGTACAAGCACTTGGTGCATGGGACAAGATGAATATGACTGTTATCGGAGAAGCAGAAGATGGTAAACAAGGGCTCAGACTTATAGAGGAATTACAACCTCACATTGTTATTACTGATATGCGAATGCCAGGTATTGAGGGAGTGGAACTCCTACGTCAAATTAGTGCTGAATATCCGGAAAAAGAGATTATTGTCATGAGTGGATATGATGATTTTGTATACCTGAAGGAAGCTATACGTTCACGAGCGGTAGAATACCTATTAAAACCGATAAATGAGAATGAACTTAATGACGCCTTACTAAGATGTTCCCAAAATTTGCAGGCGATCGATAGACTACATGAGGAGTTACCTGAGGTACCGTTCTTTTTTACAGATCGAATTGCATTAGAAGAATACTTAGCCTACCGACAAAGAATATTCGGCCACTTACTAACTTTGAATAAAAGTATGGTATCGCATGAATTTGCTAAGCTGGCAGAGTTTATGGAACGTATGACGAAGGACTCAGATCGAGCGAAACCCGTTTCTCAGATTAGCCATGACTTCTTCTTGATGTTGAGTAAATTTGTCTCTGAGCACGACATGGAGTTAGGTCAGATTTGGATGGAGGAAGAAGTTAAATCAGAGGATAATAAAACAAAATGGAGCTCTTTTAATGAAGCGGTAGCTGAGCTTAGCCGTGTTTTTGCTGATATTATTGATCGTATTGAAGGACTGCAGAAGAATCGCAATCGACTTAATCTTGGGGAAGTAAAATTATATATTGAACAGCATTATCAGGACGATATCTCTCTAGAGACCATCGCGAGTCATTTTTTTGTAAGTAAAGAACACCTAAGCAGAAGTTTTAAGAATATAACAGGGGAGAACATATCTGATTTTATCGTACGCATGCGGATGGAGAAAGCTCGGGAGCTTATCGTCGAAGAAGGTTTGCCTATTAAACACGCAGCTCAATTATCGGGGTATGATGATTTGGCTTATTTTTACCGGGTGTTCAAAAAGCATTATGGTATGCCTCCAGGTAGCCTACGCAAAGAAGATTAATGGATCTCAGGTATCGTTCGCATCTCAATATTGTCCAATAGGAGAAGCTAATATATTCAAAAGATGTTAAGGGCCATCTTCTTTATACTTAGCGTGAAGTTAAATATTAAGGGAGGTTACAACATGAAGAAAATGCTGAAATTGACACTTATCACTGCATTAGTCATGACTGTATTGGCTGGTTGTGGGTCTAAATCCAATACGGCGAATAGTGTTAACAACACCAACAGTAGTATAACCAACGAAAAACCGAAAAAAGTAGAATTAAAGGTATTTATGAGTTTCCCAAGATTTAAAGATCAGTTTGATGCTTACTTCGAAAAATTCAAAGCGAAAATGCTTGCTGAACAAAATATTGATGTATCGATCAAGCTTGAGATGCCTAACTCGGATCAGGCGAAGCAAATCTTGCAGACACGGTTGTCATCTAATGATGCACCAGATTTATTTACCTTACATGCGATTGCTGATATCCCTACTTATTACAAAGCTGGTTATTTATCTGATTTGTCAGATCAACCATTCGTTGGTGGGCTGTATGAGAGCGTTAAGAACACCGTCATATACGACGGGAAGGTCGTAGCACTTCCACTAGAAAGCTTATCATGGGGATATTTATACAATAAACAGATGTTCACTGAATTAGGGTTAACTCCACCACAAACATTGGATGAAATGAAAGCGGTTGTAGAGAAGCTGAATGCTAAAGGGATTAAACCATTTGAACTCGCATTCCAGGAATCTTGGATTCCACAGTTAATGATGGCACTGTCGCTGGGGGGAATTGTGAATTCAGAACATCCAGATTGGATTGAACAAATGAATGCGGGTACTGCATCGTATAAGGATGTAGAAGATGTATTTAATATTATTGATTTAATTATGGAGAACGGTACGGATAAGCCTTTTGAAGTAAGTGGAGCTACAGGCTCAGCAGACTTCGCAAACGGAAAATCTGCGATGTGGGTACAGGGCTCATGGCAGGCAGAAACATTGCTAAAAGTTAATCCGGATATGGAAATTGGGGTTGCTCCACTTCCTGTAAGTAATAATCCAGACGGTACAATGATTAATCTCTCTACATCGACATCACTGGCTGTGTCACCAACAAGTAAGAACAAAGAGGTAGCCCTAGAATTGTTAAATTTCATCCTTGATGAGAAAGAGTCGTCTGCTTTATTTGAAGAACTTAAATTTAATCCTGTATCCACTGTTCACAATTACAAGACATTTCCATGGGTTGATGAAGCATCCGTATATGTATCGAAAGGAAAGGCCTATCAAGATTTGTCTCTACCTAATGGCGTGACGGATGAAACTGCTAAACAATTACAAAGTTATTTTGCTAAAAGTGTGACCAAAGAGGAGATCATTAAGGCGCTCGATAAAGCATGGGCCGCTGGTGTTCAGAACAGCAAATAATTCAATTCGAAATAGTTGTAGTTCCGAAATCAGTTTAATGGGAGTGACATACGACGATGATACATCAAGGACGTAAAAAAATCATTTCGTTGTTGGCCTTCGTATTTCCTGCATTACTTTGTTATGTTGTATTCTTCCTCGCCCCCGCATTCGGGGGCGTATGGTATAGCTTAACAGATTGGAATGGATTAAATCCGAATTACAGTTTTGTTGGACTGGCCAATTACGTGGAAGTTTTTAAGCAAGATCCTGTTTTTTGGGATTCATTATGGTTCACTTTAAAATTTGTGATATTCATGGTTATTTTGCAGAATGCTCTCGCTATATTATTAGCTGTGTTTATAGAATCAAAGGGCAGAAGTAAAGTGTGGTTTCGAACGATCTTTTTCATGCCAAATATGATCTCCATGATTATCGGTGGTTTTATGTGGATGTTTATATTCACGAAGGTACTTCCTTATATAGCGGAACACACCTTCCTTACCTTTATTGATCAATCTTGGATCGGAGATCCCGCTTACTCATTCTTTTCGATATTAATAGTCTCCCTTTGGGGTGGTGTAGGGTACTTAATGGTTATATACATCGCTGCATTACAAGGCGTACCCAAAACATTGAAAGAAGCAGCTGAGATTGATGGAGCTAGTGGGGTTCAAGTTTTTAAAAATGTTACATTACCGATGATTTTTCCTGCGTTGACGATTGGTCTATTTGTAACTTTGAATAATTCATTCAAAGTATTTGACGCCGTATTCTCTCTAACTGGCGGAGGTCCAGGTCGAGCAACACAAGTCATAGCATTAAATATTTACGAAGAAGCATTTTCGATGACTAGCCGTTATGGTTACGCGAGTGCGAAAGCGATGATTCTCTTCCTCGTTGTATTCATCATTACCATGATACAATTGCGGATTATGAAGAAAAGAGAGGTGGAAGCATGAGTACCATTCGGGCGAATGCCAATTCTGCTTCACTAGGTTCACCGGAATCAAGTCATTATCTAAGGAAAGTGAAATTCGGTTCGATCCTTACATTTATCTTTCTTGTAGTTGCAGCAGCATTCACATTATTCCCCATCTATATGGGGCTGTTGAATTCCTTAAAGACAGAAGGAGAAATGCTGAATAACATTCTTGCTTGGCCTAAGACATTTCAATTTAGCAATTACAGAGATGCTTTTAATAAAATCAACTTTCTGCAGAGTCTTTGGAATACGGGTGTCGTAGTTATCGTTGGTTTAGCTGGCATTATTATCTTCGCCTCGATGGCAGGATATAAATTGTCTCGTACGTCTGGAAAATTAAGTAGTGTATTATTCTCGCTATTTGTAATGTCCATGTTAGTTCCTTTTCACTCTGTCATGATCACCTTAAACAAAATCGCTAAAGTGTTATCTTTGCAAGGTTCTACAATTGGCCTTGGACTGATCTATATTGGTCTAGGCGTATCGATGGCCATTTTTCTCTATCACGGATTCGTGAAATCAGTTCCGCGAGAATTGGACGAAGCGGCTGTCATAGACGGCTGTGGAGAAGTGCGACTGTTCTTTAAAATTATTTTTCCGTTGCTACTTCCTATTACTGCGACCATTGCGATATTGAATGCACTGTGGATGTGGAATGATTTTCTTCTGCCGTTGCTAATGTTGACCGACTCGGATCACTATACGTTATTGTTATCAACAAATATGCTCTTTGGCCAATATGGTAACAATGATTGGTCAGCAATTTTAGCATCACTGATCTTAGCCATGTTGCCAGTCATTATTTTGTATTTATTACTACAGAAATATATTCTGAACGGTGTCGTTGACGGTGCCGTAAAAGGATAAATAATTCTTGAAGATGGAGAGAAAGTAATGAACATACATCAAAGCAATGAAGTGACAGGCTTTGTCAAAGCCGAGGGACAACAAATTTTGAATGGTGAGGGAAAACCATTTTTGCTGCGTGGTGTAGGGCTCGGAAGCTGGTTGTTGCCTGAAGGATACATGTGGAAATTTCCGGAACAAGGCGATCGTCCTCGTCGAATGGAGAAAATGATTGAAGAAGTAATTGGGCAAGAAAAAGCAGAGCAATTCTGGGAAACTTATTATGATTATCACAGCTCAGAAGCGGACATACGGCGTATAGCAGAAGAAGGCTTCAATTCAGTACGTTTACCGATCAATGCCAGATTTCTAATTGAAGAAGATTATCCGGTTCGCTTTAAAGAACACCATTTTCAAATTCTTGATCGTATGATTGACTGGTGTAAAACCTATAAACTTTACGTGATTCTGGATCTCCATGGAGCACCTGGTGGACAGACGGGAACCAATATTGATGATTCGGAGCATGATCAACCTGAGTTATTTATGGAAGAGAGTCATCGAAAGGCTACTATCGAAATTTGGGCGGCCTTAGCGAGAAGATACAAAGATGAATGGATCATAGCTGGATACGACCTGCTCAATGAGCCATTACCGGAGTGGTTTAATAAGTACAATGATCAGGTAATGCCATTATACAAGGAGATTACAGAAGCCATTCGTGAGATCGACAAGAAGCATATGATTATTCTGGAAGGGGTTCATTGGGCCACGGATTGGACTATTTTTGAGGATAAGTTCGATGATAATTTGATGCTCCAATTCCACAAATATTGGAATAACCCAGATCAGGAGAGTATTCAGAAATTTTTGGATAAACGTGATGAATGGAATGTTCCTATCTTCATGGGAGAGGGTGGAGAGAACAATATCGAATGGTACGTAGGTGCCTTTAGCCTATATGAAGATCTATCGATCTCATGGAATTTCTGGACATGGAAGAAGATGGATACAAGCAATTCACCTTGTTCTATTAGACAACCAGAAGGATGGCAGTTATTTATCGATTATCTGCAAGGTGGAAATAAGCCTGATCCAGAGACAGCTGGAAAGATATTGTTATCGTATCTAGAGAATATGCGGTTAGAGAATTGTGATTATCACCCAGAAGTGGTGAATTCCCTATTTCGTAGACCATCATTACAAATACCTGCTATATTCTATGGATATCGTAAAGAAGGTATAAGTTATAGGTTAGCTAACAAAGCAGAGCAGAATGTTGACTTCCGAGTACAGGATCGAACCGATATCCGATTCATCGATAGTACGAGAACAACACCTAACTTCGAGCATGGACAAGGACAATCTTGGTCCGATGATGAACGTCTTTGCCTGCAAGCTTCTTCGGGTGATTGGTTTAAATACGAAATCAATGTGCGGTCCTCTCAAGAATACAGTTCCTACGCCATGGATGTGAAAATGTCTGCTGTAGGTGAAGACGCTTGCCTAACTATCATCATAGATGATGAACAAGTGGATTCGATTGTACTTCAAGGTGATGAGTGGAGAACATATCCACTGAGCAATAAACTTTCCTTGTCGCAGGGGTTACACCAAGTTCAACTAAAAGTCGCCTCTGGTACAATTCGCATGGATTGGTTGGCTTTGCGTTAGCAGATTGCGGCGCTTTGAGCGGAACGAAGAAGCGCAATAAAGAAATGAAGCAGAGGAGAATGCTAAGTATAAACGAATAAGCCATCCCCGTAGATCTTGCGCAGGGATGGCTTGTTTTTTATTCTTAATTCTATCTTGCAACTCTTGTCTGTGAATGAGCGTTAATATTATTATACATTTACTGGCTGAAATTTTGTTTTCTTTTTCAATATACATTTATATAACAATACCGAAAGGAATGAGTGAGATGAAACATCCTTTTCATTTGAAAGCAGTATGGAATGGTGGACGTAACAGTGAAGGACATATTGATGCAGGCGGGTTGAAAACGATCATTTCGATTCCGCAGGAGATGGGGGGGCCGGGAACAGGTACTAACCCTGACGAAATGCTCCTAGGAGCAGCGTCGACCTGCTATCTGATTACTCTGGCAGCGATGTTGGAACGTTCGGATATTACACCACAGGAACTGACATTGGAGTCTGAAGCGACTGTAGATGTAACGAATAACGTATTTACGTACGAACGGATCATGCACAAACCACGGATCGTGCTTAAAGGTGATGCAACAGAAGCCGAACTGGCGAAAGCTGAGCGGCTGGCACATATGGCAGAACAGTCCTGTATGATCTCCAGAGCAGTAGCAGGTAATGTCTTAATTGAGACGCAGCCTATTGTTGTAACAGTAGGGGTTAACGGGGGATGATGAATTGATATTTCAAGTTCCTTTTTGGAAAAAGTCACCTTCATATCATTCGTACAAAATAAGGCTATACGGGATTTAGCTATGTCAACGAATTTTACAGGAGGTAAATACTCGATGAAGCAGCGATAGCGGGCAGTCATGGGAAAAGCTAGAGGTAACCCTCCCGGAAACCTTCAATGAGTATCAAAAAACGCCACTTTCACCGTGGACTGAAGTGGACGTATGATTCATCATATGATAGGCTGGTCGATTCTAAATAAGAACAAGAACAAGGGCGGCCCTCAATGGCCGCTCTTATAATGTTTTAAACGCTAGTGCCGCTCGCTGCTTCCATTTTTTAGGATGTTCAAATACAATTCTGCTATTATTTCAGGGCTTTACCCAGGACGTTTTCAGATCCATTTCCCGAATACATTCAACTGAGTCGTGCCTATTGTTTTCAATCATTGGAGTGACCGCGTAAACCTCCATTTCTTCTGCAGAATAAGGCCGCAGAATCGGGTTCAGCGCTTCCAGGTCATTTGTCTCCTCATCAAGCCAACGGTTCATATCCTGCGGGGACAAAATCGCCGGCATCCGACTCTCAAATTCACTAATTAGTGGGTTAGCTTCTGTCATGACCAGGGTGCAGGTACGGAGAGGTTCCCAACGCGCATCACGCCAAATTTCGTATAGCCCTGCTACTCCGAATATACTGCGGTTTTTCATAACTACCCGAACTGGATAAGTCTTCTTTCCTTCTTTTTTCCAATAGTAAAATCCATTGCACGGGATAATGCAGCGCTGCTTGTCCACCATTTTGGGGTAGGTTGGATTCTGATGCACATTTCGGAGATCCGCATTGATCGCGTCTTTTCCCCAATAAGGAACGAATCCCCAGCGGAACTCATCCAGAATTCGCTCTCCATCCTGCTGTAACACGACTGGCATTTCCTGCGTGGGGCTAATGTTATAGCGGTCTTTATAGTAGTACATCACACGGCTAATTTCAAAATGCTCCTTAACTTCTGGAAGTTCGGCCGCCATTGAAAAACGTTGACACATGAACCATCAGCCTCCTTTTATTCCGTAGTGTTTGTTAAAGAAGGTAAATTATTCATGGTACCGAGCGCCTTGAACTAGCTCGGTCAAAATTCGGAATGACGATCCGAACGGAAACAACAAGAAGGAGATCTACGGCCTTATGGGAACGACGGGTCAAATCGGAAATGTGTGCAGCTTCGTATTCGGAGCTTTTATACTTTAGGTATAAAAAAAGAGGCTAATCACAGTGTGAGTTAGTCTCTTACATGTTGTCCTTATTTTATCCAGCAGTATAACCCATATCAGCTTTATACTCGCCACCTGTGCAAGCTGAGGCTTTCTCACTAAGAAGGAAGCAAGCAAGCTCGGCTACTTCGTGCGCCTCTGCATAACGCTTGATCGCATTATCTTGAGCAATAGCCTCTCGAACTGCGTTTTGGTCACCTAACGAAATTTCGAAATTATCCATCATTGGTGTGTGTGTTGATCCTGGTAATAATACGTTTACCCGAATTCCTTCTTTACCTAGTTCAATAGCAAGGGACTTAGTAAGTGTAATAATACCAGCCTTACTTGCAGAGTAGGCACACATGTTCTCGAAGCCAAAGGTCCCGTGAATAGATGCACAATTCAAAATTACGCCGCTAGTTTTGCGCAGATGGGGAATAGCATATTTCGCACCCAGCAGTTGGCTATATAAATTAGTCTTCATGACTTTATCGAATTCTTCGATAGGATATTCGGCTAATAAATGCGGCTTGCCGGTATAAGCAGCGCAATGGAAGACTCCATCAATTTGGTCATAAGCTTCGATAGTTTTATCAATATAATTGATGATATCAGCTTCAACAGCCACATCACCTTTAACATATACTGCTTCACCGCCAGCGGCTTTAATAGTATCGACTACTTCCGTACCATCTGCAGGAGTCCGTGCAACTACAACTACTTTACCACCTTCCTGAGCGATCTGAATTGCTGTCGCTCGGCCAATACCTGTGCTACCACCTGCTACGATAATTACTTTTCCATCAAAATTGCGCTCTGTCAAAAGACCACCACTCTCGTTAGTATTGAAAGGATTATGAAAAATTTTAATCCTTTCATACATTTATATTAATATAGAGTATAGCCACTGAACAAGGATTAACCGAGTGATCATGCCATAGGTATTTTCATAGATAGAATTAAGGAAGTCGACCTTTAGGTCGGCTTTCTTGGTTTTACAGGATTGCTGGGATGCGTCTAATCTCTGCGACCTGCTTCATCGAATGGGCATTTTCAGAAAGTAAAATGGTTAGGTGAAGTAGCAACAAAGGGTCGTGAAATGGACGAATATAAATTAAACCCTATTTACAAAATGTTCCATCATATGTATAGTTGTATACACAGGTAACCAACCATACAAGTTTTCGACTGTTAGTTCAGGAAAGGCGGTTATTGATGAAGACGATTTTGGATGAAAATCAGCCGATCTTTCAGCAGATTGCCCAAATGATTATGGATGAGATTGTAGAAGGACAACTGAAGGAGGGGGAACAAGTACCGTCTGAGAATGAATTGTCGCGCTTCTATAACATTAACCGGGCGACTGTTCGCAGAGGCCTTCAGGAATTGGCCGATAAAGGGTTTATTTATAAACAACGCGGCATCGGCATGTTTGTAAAGAATGGAGCAAAGCTGCAATTGTTAAAGGAACGGCAGAAGCAATATCGTGAAGAATATATTATTCCATTATTAGAAGAAGCGAAAAAAATTGGGCTAAGTGTGCAAGAAGTAGTTCAATTGATCGAGGAGGAGAATGGATGATTCGTGTTAACGAGGTAACCTATTCATACGATAAAGTTTCAGTTCTGCGAGGTATCTCATTCGAAGAAAATGAGCCGGTGATCACGGGATTATGGGGGCGTAACGGTGCAGGCAAAACAACGTTGATGAGGCTGCTTGCTGGTCATGTGCGGCCTGATCGTGGAGCTATTGAAATTAATGGTTCAGCACCGTACGGCAATTCTGCAATTATACAGAACATATGCTATATGCAAGAGGATCATCCATTCAGTATGATTTGGAGCGTGCATGACGCGCTTCGATTCGGGAAGTACTTCAACGCCAATTGGGATCAACCAACGGCAGATAGACTAGTTAAAGCCTTCAAACTGGATGAAAATAAGAAAATATCCAAGCTGTCAAAAGGGATGAAATCCGCACTCCAGTTTATTATTGGACTATCTAGTCATGCGAGTGTAACGATACTTGACGAGCCGACGAATGGTTTGGATGCCGCAGTGCGGAAACAAATGTATCAAGCATTAAGAGAAAGCCATGAGGAAACACCTCGTCTCATTCTGATTTCCACGCATCATATCGAGGAAGTCCAACCACTATGTGATGCACTGATTGTTATGCACAATGGTAAGCTGTTGCTACATCAACCGATTGAAGACCTTCGCGAGCAAGGAGTATGGCTTGCTGGAGAAAAGAACACGATAATGAGCGTCGCGAGCGGTCATAGGGTGCTAGAGCAAACTACACTCGGGTCAAAAATCAGAGTCATGCTTGATGTTCCATATACGAAGCAGTGGAAGGAACAAGCTCATACCCTTGGATTGTCGATTGAAAAAGTGGATTTACAGGATTACTTGCTGAATATTACAGAGGATACGGAGGTGATTGCATGAGTTCATGGAAGGGTGTATTTCGGCTAGTGTTTGAGGATGTATATTGGTATTTCGGAAAATTATTACTACTGTATATAACCATCCCATTGACTATCGTATGGATTCTCCTCGGAATTTTCTTTGGTCTCAACGACACTACGATTGCTGCGATATCAGGGCCAACCTATTTCTTTGTTGCTGGGTTCTCAATTCTTGGCTTCAAGCAGCTTTTTGTACTTGCAATAGCGTCAGGAAGTACGCGTACACAATTCATGAAAGTGTTTTATTGCTTAAGTCTGGCTGTAATCTCATTGACCATATTATGCCTGAATGTTTGTCAATTTGTGTTGGTGACCGTATATAAGCAATCTATGGTTGAAGCGCAAATCCTGCATCCTGCGAGATTATTTCTGAAAGAGTATCAATTTTTACCTTATTTGTGGGTAGACTTGATGGTCGGTCTGGCTTTATTCGGTCTTACTTTTCTCGTAAATACAATCCTGTACAGGGTGGGATTCACTCGCAGTTTGGTCATGTTCATGTCCGTGACGATCATAGGTTTATTTCTATATTACGGGAAATTTCTCTCAAACATATTCAATGGGTTTTGGGTCGAGATGAATGCTATGGAGGTAGTTACTTTAATTGGGGCGGTGAGTCTGGTTGCTATTTTCGCCACTTATCCGATGATGCGCCATGCGCCATTGCATCCTAGACCGAAGAAAGGAAGATGATCTTCGGTAGAGGCGAAAACATTTGACTTTGGAAACTCAAGGTTCGAGCTCGCTAGGGTCCCTCCGAATAATAAAGTGAACACACCATTATGCTTATGGTGTGTTTTTTGTTTGGGGATCATGATGATGATCGAACTATTTAAAGAGGTTTGATCATCCTGTAGTTTCCTAATGTTATGCCTCTACGTTCTACTAACTGCGATTGAATAACTCTGTAGCCGTGGCTTTCAAAGAAGGGTTTAGCGGTGATACTAGCATCCGTTAACAGTTCTTTCAGATCTAGCTGTACTGCTTTTGATTCAAGTGCGTGCAGTAATGCTGAAGCGATTCCTTGTCTCTGATAATCCTTGTGAACGTATAGACGATCCAAGTAACCTTCAGGAGTCATGTCGGTAAAGCCCACAATTGCACCGTCGATCTCAGCAACATAAGTGACATTGTAGCTCATAGAGTCTTTCCAGGTTTGAAGTTTGAGTGTCTGCAAATCTTTGGGGGCCCAGGCATCAAGTTGCTCTGGCGAATAGTCTCGTTGATTAACCGAATGCACAGTATCGTAGAACAAGGTGACAATCTGAGTTATATCATTTTCAAGAAATTTTCTAATCACCATGGTATACCTCCTGTCTGAACTGATCAATCTAGAATAACTTTCTTATTTGTATCATGCAAAAACTCAAACATGGTAATAATTTGTTGTGGTGTGTTTCTTTCCAATGACAGCTCGGGTAAATGTTGCTCATCAAAAAAATCCACTGCGCTTGTTTCAAGGCTAGTTGTAGCTTCGCCTCCAACGATTTTACACTCTATAAAAATCTTATATACATGGTATGGCTCGGGTGGGTGATGATGAAATTTCTTATCCAGAACAGCTAATAGCCTAACCGGAATAACATCATAGCCCGATTCTTCCTTGATTTCTTTAACAGCGATCTCGGAGGGTGAATATCCAATGTCAGCCCAACCTCCTGGAAGTGACCATGCGCCATCGATTTTTTCTCGAACCATAAGAATTTTATTGTTGTTAAAAACTACTCCTCGTACATCCACCTTAGGTGTGGCATACCCAGTCTCATTGGCAAATGAAAGTTTAATTTGTTGCTCATCAATTGATGTATAGTTAGCAAGGATATCGATGCTTATTTGTCTAAGTTGCTCGTATCGCTCAGTGTCATATGGGTCTTTTGTATACGTAAGCCCAGTCTGAGCTATGGCCTGAATTTGTTTTGCCCATTCTAACCATTTAATCTCCAATGTTTATTACCTCCTGCTTTTTAATGATACGTCCTTGACTATACGAGTTATAATATTCTTATATGGCTTGCTGAGTAGACTTCCTTATATATAAACGCGATCTACTATTAAAGGTTTCTATAATAGAATAGCTGTATCGAAAACACTTAATGAGGTGGAACTATTTGTAGTACATTATTGAAAATTGGCCGAGCTGACATTCCACAGGCCGCTAGTGTGATGGCGCAAGCTTTCGCAGAGGACGATCCGCTATATCGACATATTTTACCGGATGAGACAACGAGGTCTCAAGTGCTGAACATTTTCTTTCATCGCTATATTGATATGTTATATCCTTATTGTGATTTGCTGACGACATCTGATAAGTATGAAGCTCTGGCCTTGGTGTTCCATTCAGAACGTGAACCAGGGACAGTACGCTCGAAACTTAAGTTTATGAATAGGGTTGTACTCGCCGTACTCAAATCAATACCGATTTGCCGAATCATTGGGGTGCGGGGCTTTATCCGAGGACTTTCTATTTTAAATAGTATGAGTTCTTCGTGGTTATCGATCCTAGGAGATCAACAATATATTCATCTGGATATGTTAGTCGTACAGGAACCATATCGTGGACAAGGGTATGTATCGAAGATCATCAAACCACTGCTGGATGAATGTCAGATGAAGAATATCGCTTGTACGCTAGAGACACAGACAGAGAGTAATTTACCTATTTATGAACATTATCAATATCACATCGTGAAGATCATTCCTCTACCTAACAGTACTATTGAACAATATTGTATGGTGTATACCCCAGGTAATGAGGATGAATAGAAGTGGAGGCAACTAGGTATGAACATAAGATTAATTCAACCGCAGGATAATGCTAGTATCGAGTCTATAATTAGAGAGTGCCTAATAGAATTTGGTGGTAATCGAGAAGGTTTGGCATGGATGGATAGCAGCTTGAGTAAACTTCACGAATTCTATAGTTATGAAGGCAGAGCTTATTGGGTTGCTGAACAAGACGGAAAGATCGTTGGGGGATGTGGGATTGCTCCTTTTGCTGATTCAAACGAAATTTGTGAATTACAAAAAATGTATCTAACCGAGCAAGCTAGAGGTACAGGGATCGCTTCTAAACTTCTGACAACAGCCTTAGAATTCGCAAAAGGATACTATGATCAATGCTATTTAGAAACGCTAAGAGTGATGCAGGCGGCTAATCGTTTTTACGAAAAAAAAGGTTTTCAACCTTTAGCTGCTCCATTAGCGGGATCAGAACATTTTGCTTGTGATGCTTGGTATATTATAGAATTTAATCACTAAAAAGACAGACCAGGACTTTATTTACGAGTCTTGGTCTGCTTTTTTTTGCAGAGAAAAATATTCGACATAGTATCTGCGATTTTAGTTGTTTTATGTCGAATATCACATCAATATATCCTGATCTTGGATATAATTATCAAAAATGTAATTGACGTGGTATGGAGGAATAATCACGAATCACTAGATATTCTCCATAAATGACTGTGAGGATTTAGATAATGGTAAATGATAAAGTTTGTAAAAATCTTAAGCACTCTCCTAATTATTTGATATGTGCAGATCATTACGGATGTATTTATGAGAATAATCATCTTGTTACACTGCTTGTTGATTTTACTCATGGTAACATTGTGGATGCCAATAAAGCAGCATGTGCATTTTATGGATATACAACGGAGGAATTTAGTAGACTTTGTATCTCTGATTTAACTGTAGTAGACCATGATACACAAGAGGGATTTTTGCAAAGGGCTCTACCTAATGGAAGATATAGTGGGAATCAGGTACTTATTGAAAGGCATCGTTTAGCGAACGGAAGAATCATTGATGTGGAAATACATACGGGTTTGATCAATATGCTGGGGAAGAAATGTGTCTATTCCGTCATTCATGATATTAGTGAGCGGGTTAAGACGGAGCGGAAGATTAAGGAGAGTGAGGAGAGGTATAAACGTTTAGTTGAGCTTTGCCCAGAGCCAATTCTTGTACATAGTAATGGGACTATTTTGTTTGTGAATAATCAAGCAGAGATACTATTTGGATTAATAAAAGATGAGCTTGTAGGCAGAAGTGTATCCGCCTTTTTTAGCGAAGAATTTATTTATTCCGGTCCATACAAAAAGACGAATTCCAAAGAATATGCCAAACAAATTTTTCGCTTTGAACAACAATTTATTAGATCGGATCAGCGCATTTTTGATCTTGAGATATCAGGAATTCCAATTATCTATATGGAAGAAAAGGCTATTCAATTGGTGATACGAGATATAACAGAAAGTAAGGCCGAATTAGCCCGGGCTATGCGAATACAGGAGCAGCGTCATGCGATTTCGTTCCCATTGGAGAGTAAGGCAGACTTACAAAAGTTATATGTGCCCGCAGCTACGCTGAGTGGCGATTTCTTTATTTTTCACAAGATTGATGAAGAGCAAGTCATCGGAATTATTGGAGATGTGACAGGAAAAGGAATCACAGCAGCTCTTAATATCTCCGCTATGAGGGTGTTATTTATGGAAAGTTTACATATTACACATGAGCCTATCCATGTCTTGCAGGATTTGAATCAAAAGGCGATGCTGCATTTGGACGAGGATTATATCGCCGTGTGTTGTTTCCACTTGGATTTTTGTGCAGGAAAGCTTACGGCAGCAGGAGCCGGTATCAATGAGTTTATTTACATACAAAAGGATCATCTTGGAGAAAAGAAGACCATTAAAGGGGCACCGATCGGCATGTTCGACAATAGCGAATTTGATGAAGTGGTGATACCTTTCTCATCAGGAGATAGATTCTGCTTTTATAGTGATGGAATGGAATTTCTATTAAATGAAAATGAGGAGAGCAATGAGTACGAATATTTACATAGTATGATTGCGAATACTCCTCTGCAAGATGATTGTACATGGCTAAGCCTGAACATAAGGTGATTAGAGGAGGGAATCATGGAGCCCGTTCAAAATGAGGTGATAATCTGTTGTTTACAGCATCATCAGAATATCATTGATGAAATCATTGAAGAGCTCAAGATTGAAGAGCGTGTTTTCGATGTTAAATTAATTTTAACAGAGGCGATCATGAATGCTTATATTCATGGGAATAAGCGCGATTGTTCGAAGTTCATTAATATCAAATATGTGCTACAGGATAAACATTTAAATATTCAAGTGAAGGATTGTGGAGACGGTACTTCTCCCCCGACCATTCCAAAGCAGATTGATCATAACCGCCTACTTGATGATGGAGGAAGGGGGCTATATCTGATGGGTTGCTTGTCTGACAAAGTGAAGATGATTAGCAATACGATACATATTGATATAACCTTATCCAATCAATAAATAGAAATATAAGTTGTCATACGTAAGAGATTTTAAAGGGGGCAAACCAGTGAAACTAAGTCTAAAGGTAAAAATAAGCATACTCTTGTTTCTAATCATAAGCATACCATTATCTATTTCTGGAATAATGTCTTATAAATTAACATCAGATGGGCTACAAACAGCAATAGAGAAGCAACTACAAGACACAACATCTTCTGTAGCTAAAACAATTGATACAGAGTTACATACAACTAGTAACTATTTAAAGATTGCTAGCAACAATAATACACTTGAAGAACTTACCGTTAACCCTACTGATTCTAAATTAATAGATAGTGCTTATAAGTATATTGCAAGCATGCAACAAGATAATGTGGACTTGATCGAAACATTGTTCATTACAAATCAAATGGGCGAGGCGCTGATTACAAGCGATTCTAAATCACCAGATTTGAACGTTAACGACCGGGAATATTTCCAAAATGCGATTCAAGGGACAGAAGCGACTAGTGAAGTAATCATATCTAAAGCTACGAATCATCCTGTTGTTGCCATCGCCGTACCTTTGCAGAACAATGGTCAGACAACAGGTACATTGATTGCCACAATCAACTTTGAAACAATCACGGCTTCAGCACAAGCAGTTAAGATTGGCGAATCTGGGTATGCGTATATGATCGATAGAACCGGTCTTATTGTTTCTCATCCTAATCAAGATAAGGTGCTTACAGAAAGCCTGGACGGAAATAGCAATAAACAACTCAGTGCTCTTGTGCAACAGATGAAAGAAGGAATAACATCTCACGGTTTTTACACCTATGAAGGTGTTTATAAGTTTGTCTCTTTTGAACCAGCCGGTAAGTGGATTGTTGCGACTACCGCTAATTACAAAGAATATATGGAACCAGCGACGGACATTCGCAATGAAACGATCGTGATCATCGTATCGTGTATTTTTCTAGCTATGCTGATTGGATATTTCTTTGCAACGCGGAATATTGTTAAACCAATTAGTAAATTGAAGCATGCGATGGTACTTGCTGGCGACGGCGACTTAACTGTCCATACATCTATAAGAACAGGTGATGAGCTTCAGTTACTGAGCGAGTCTTTTAATACGATGATAGATAAACAGGCTGCTATAATTGAAAGAATAAGATCTGGTTCTGAAACGCTCAGCACGATGTCTGAAGAAATTGCTGCTTCTTCTGAAGAGATTAACGCATCCATTCAAGAAATCAGCTCCAACACGCAAGAGATAGCTTCAGGTGCAGAGAACAATAACAGATCGGTGATTAATGCTTCACAAGTTCTTGTACAATTATCAAGTTTAGTGCAGATGGCTCAGAATAAAGCGATAGCTACGACAAGCAATGCGTTTACGACCAATGAGGCCGCTCAACTAGGAAGAACGGGAATTTTAAATGCCGTTAAAGCTATGGATTCTATTTATAGTAGTACGAATGAGACTGAGGAAATATTGCAATCAATCAATGAAATGACGGACAAAGTCTTCACGATTATTGAAACGATCAATGCCCTCGCGAAGCAAACGAATTTACTCGCTCTAAATGCGGCAATTGAAGCGGCAAGAGCTGGAGAGCACGGAAATGGCTTTAAAGTGGTGGCTGGTGAGGTAAGGAAGTTATCTGACGAATCCTATTCCCGAGCCAATGAAATTTCCGATTTGGTTCAAAATATGATTAATAAAATCGAGTTGGCTGTTAGTGCAATGAGAGTAGCATCTGAATCCGTTACTGAAGGTGTAAAAATTGTTCATGAAACGGACCATGCATTTGTTCATATCATTGAATCCGTTGAAATGATATCTGAAAATGTCCAGGAAATTTTGGATATTACCAAGGATGAAGTAGCCACCTCCGACCAAATCATTAAGTTAATCGATTCCATGGGCTCCATCTCGGAATTTACTGCAACTAATAGCGAATCTGTATCGAGTGCGATTGAAGAGCAAGCGGCGACTGTTAACAACTTTGTTTCTACTGCTGAGGAAGTTAGTGTTACGGCAGATGAACTTGAGAAACTTGCCCAGAATTTTAAAATCAGAGGTGGTGAAAAACATGAGTGAAATTACCATTAAAATGCCAGTCAATTTTGCAGTTGAAGAAGCAGTTCATTTTAGGGAAGTCATCAAAAATGATATTAATAAGGGGGCCTTTCGTTTTTTGATCGATTTTAGTGAATGCCAATTTATTGATAGTACGGGGCTAGGCGTTATCGTCAGTTCATACAAGAAGTGCGTAGAGAATGGGGGGGGAATTAAGTTAAAGTCCTTGAATCCAAATGTTAAGAAAATTTTTGAGTTGACTAGATTGACTAGTGTTTTTGAGATTCAATAATATGCAAAAAAGGATATAGATTCTTTTCCATGTGAGGAAGAGGTCTATATCCTTTTTTTGTAATCTTAGATATTCAGTTATTCAGTTATTCACTCTCATGGCTGAGTTGCCATTCGATTCCGAATTTATCTATTACACTACCGTAGCATTTGCTCCAGAAGGTCTCTTGAAGTACCATTTTTACTGTACCGCTATCGGTCAGTTTGTTAAAAAATTTCTTGATGTCTTCGATGTTATTACTAACGTAAGCGAGTCCAATGTTATTTCCTGCTACAAATGGAGAGCCAGGGAATACATCAGAAAACATTACATTACTGCCGTTAATGTTAAGTCGTGAATGCATGACTAAATTTTTGGCTTCTTCTGGAAGTGGATATTCAGGATTTGGTGGATTATCACCGTATGCCATGATTTGTGGTTTCTCTGTTTCGAACACTTGTGCATAAAACTCCACAGCTTCACGACAATTTCCATTAAAGTACAAATAAACATCAACAGCCACTAACTTCACTCCTCAACATGAATTTATAAATCGATAACTATTGATTTATTTAAAAATTGTATCATTTCTCTGGACATAATCAAAATGTTACAAAGTGAACTTATTAACCAAGTCTTTCAGTTCCTTGGAAATACCAGATAGAGCATGCGAAGCACTTGTGATTTCCTCACTTGAAGCCAGTTGTTCTTCAGTTGATGCGGCAACTTGCTGCGTTATTCCTGCGGACTGTTTGGCGATGTGCCCCATGTTGGTTATGGAAGCTGCTACTTCTTCAGAACTTGCGGCCAACTGTTCGGTAGCGGCAGCAGTCTCTTGTACCCTTGTCGATACTTCATTAGTTAAAACTACGATTTCCTTAAACGCTAACTCTGCTTGTTCTACTGACACTACACCTTCGTGAACATCGACAAGACTTTGATTCATTGAGGATACAGCGAACATCGTATCTTGTTGGATAGATTGGATCATTTCTGTAATTCCATGTGATAATTCATCACTTTGGGAAGCTAGCTTACGGACTTCTCCTGCAACAACAGCGAAGCCTCGTCCGTGCTCTCCGGCTCGTGCAGCTTCAATGTTTGCATTAAGCGCAAGTAAGTTCGTCTGAACAGCAATTTCCCCGATGAACTTTGACATCTCGCTAATTTTCTCGGATTGTTGTTCAAGCTTATGGATTGTTTGACTTGCTGCTGTTACAGAATCACTAAGCTTCTTCATGCGGTTTGATATGTCTACGATTTGTTCAGATCCTATATTAGCCTGGTTAGCGGCATGTTGGGACAATTCTGAAAACTCACTGGTTGATTCCGCAATACGTCCAACACCTTGTGCCATTTCATCAATTACCCGACCGCATTCCATAGCTGTGTTTGCTTGATCCTCAGAGCCAAAAGAAAGCTGCTGAATTGATTCCGTCACTTGCTTGGCTGCTTCCGAGTTCTGCTCGGAGCTGGCAAACATTTGGATCGATGAACTTGCTATTGAGTTGGAAGAATCCTGTATATGTTTGATCGAAAACTGCAAATTCGATAGCGTTCGATTGACAGCATTCATCATCTTGCCAAATTCGTCCTTACGATTAACGATCATTGGTTGTACACTCAAATCACCGTCAGCAAGTTGATTCATCATGGCCGTAGTAGCGATCAATGGTTTTGTGATATTGCGGATAAGTAACCAAGCGAGAGCAGCAATCACAATTAGAATAGCAATTCCTAAATAAAAAATAACGGAAGCAGTACTAGTAAATACATCATTACTATCCGTTCCAACTTGTTCGATTCCGTCTTTAGTGGATTTAGTCAAAACATCGATGGATGTTCTCATTTGCTCAAACGCAATACCTAGATCCGCTGTAATTGTAGCTACTTCTTCGGGACTTGCCTTACCTGAGTTTAACTTCTCCATTCCAGTCTTGTATGTTCCCCAAGCTTCAGTTAGCTCAGCAAAGGTATTTTTATCAACTTCCGATACAACAATATCCCCATATTTCGAAATACTATCATCGATTTGGACAAAGAGAGAGTTGATCTTGGTATCTAAAAGTTCCAATTGTTTTGGATCTTTTGTGCTAAATTTTTGATAATATGTACTTTCATATTGCTCAATACTTAAGTTAACCTGATCAATCAATTCAATACCGTGCATCCATCGATCCGTAACTTCATCCGTGAAATCTCTCATCTTTCCAAGCTGTGTCAACCCGATAAAGGCCAATACTAATACAAATACCAAGACAATTGTAAACGATCCGACAAGTTTGCTTCTGACTGAAGACATACTAATTCCCCCTGATGATGTGTTAAATGTTGTTTAAAAAAAATACCACCCATAATATGTATGTAGTTGTATATTTAACCTTTTGATTATGTAGGTAATACACTAATATCGACAAATAAATTAGATTTTTGAATAGATAAAAAGAATAATAAATATGTCTTTAGTCAAGATAGTGTGATGGTATTTTGAAAAAAATAAAGGGTATTGACACTTAAGGCTATGTAAAAATCCATTGCTTTGCCGCAATTGCTGGAGTAGATCCTCATATTTATGAAGATGGATTCTTTCATAACACGGGCTGAGGTAGTAAAACGCCTGGAGGATGAATTGTTTGAACTCTATAAAGATTTGAACTTAACTGAGAAAACAAAGCGATATATAAAGATACTAGAGATAATCAGACCTTGAATGTGCGTAATTCAAGGAGTATTGAAAAGAATTACCAAACAATCGACGTTAAATCCAACAGGTGAATTTATTGTAGATTAAGAGATTTGTTAGTCGAACCAGAGAAATTAATCTAGCAACACAAGCCAGTTGGTCCCTGACCAACTGGCTTGTTGATACTTACTGAATATAATGATTAGATTCGTCTCGCCACTTCTGCACCTTCCCAAATCGCATTCAGTGCTCTACGTGCCTGGATCGCATCACCGATTACATGATAAGGGATATTGCTCTCTTGAAGGTAGGCTTCCAGCGATTGCTTGTCGCGAGCACGTGAACCTACAGCCATAACCACATAATCTGCAGGTAGGCTTACGCGTTTTCCGTCTTTCTCAATGACGACACCATCCTGTTCGATCGCGCAGCATTTGCTATTCGTCAACAATTCAACGCCGTGTCCGTATAGACTTTCCATAACACAAATTTTGCGAAGAAGTCCGAGATCATTGGCTACATCGGCTTGCATTTCAACTACAGTAACTTGATTCCCTCGTTCAACTAGCAGTTCTGCTACCTCTAGACCAACTAAACCTCCTCCGATAATAACGATCCTTCCTTCTGGAGTCGCGGTTCCCCATAATACATCATGTGAATTGATAACATGCTTGCTATCTGCACCATCAACTGGCGGAATAATTGGAGATGAACCGATGGCCAGGATTACTTCGTCAGGACCGATTTCAGCAATCAACTCCGCTGTTACCTCAGTATTCATACGAATTTCAATACCTTCACGCTTCGCAGCTTCACCCATGTTAAGAGCAGCCGCAGCCATCTCTTCCTTACGTGGTGCAGCACCAGCAATATACAGTTGACCTCCAAGAACCTCATTTTTCTCACACAGAATTGGGGAGTGGCCTCTCCGTTTCAATGTAACGGCTGCTTCCAGACCACCAGGACCGCCGCCTGCTATAAGTACTTTCTTCGGCGTAGTTGTAGGTTGTAACTCATATTCTTTCTCACGACCAGTAGCAGGGTTAAATAAACAACTGATGAAAGGTATGTTCGGATTAACGAACCCATCGAAGCAACCTTGGTCGCAACCTACGCATTTAACGATGGTGTGCTCAGCTCCAGCTTGCGCTTTGTTACAAAACTCAGGATCGGCAAGCTGAGCCCGACCGATTGCTATAAAATCAGCTAATCCTTCCGCTATGATGCGATCTGCAACGGCTGGATCATTAATCCGGCCCACAGCAATGACTGGGATGTTAACAACGGACTTGATTTGAGCTGCATTATCGACATTAAATCCTACGGGTAAGTCGATGGGAGGAACTTCATATTTAATGGCTGCTCCACTAGGTACTCCGCGGGAAACATTGATGGCGTCGATGCCAGCTTGCTCGGCCAAGATCGAGAATGCCTTCATATCCTCCAGTGTTAATCCACCGGGAAGATCTTCAATCGCGGATATTCTCATTAAGATCGGATAACCGGCGCCTACGGCACTGCGAATAGCTCGAATACATTCTAATGCAAAGCGCGTACGATTCTCCCAAGATCCACCGTATTCATCCTGACGGAAGTTCATGGCTGGACTTAAAAATTGTTGCGGTAAATATCCATGTCCGGCATGGAACTCAACGCTATCAAAGCCAGCTTGTTGTGCACGTCTCGCTGTATCTGCGTAGGCTTGAACCATTTCACCGATTTCGTGTAATTGAAGCTCCCGTGGAGGAGTAGGGATTCCTTCGAATGCAACAGGAGAAGAGGAAACTTGGTTTGGATTAAAGGCCACTTTGCCACCGTGCCATAATTGAAGACAGCTTTTACCACTCGCCACACGGATTGCATGTGCTAGATTAGTCATTCCAGGAATAAATTTGTCGTCATATAGCGCTGGAGAATCGTCGGTAGCAGCGGTAGGATGCACCGTAGTTACTTCTACAGTATTTAATCCACATCCGCCCTTGGCACGAGCCACATGGTAATCGATAAGTTGTTGACTAACAAAACCACCGGGTTCGTTCATTTTAGTTCCCATGGCAGGCATGATCACCCGATTTTTGAGTTCCATATTTCCGATGTTAGCTTTGCTGAATAAATGTGTGAACGCCATTTTACACAACATCCTCTCAAATTATAGGTTAAATATAAATAGGTTATTTTAACCTATATATTAGATCAGCTTAAATGAATATAATGTGAATAACATCACAAACTTTGTGTGTGTGAGTTACTAATTTATTTCGATGTTTATGATTAAGTTATTTGGCACGTTTCCTTAGTTAGAGTAAAATGAAGAAATGTATAAAATCCGGATCATGGTCCGGTAGTGCGGAGGATCAGTATGGATATCGAGGTTTTAATCTTAGCTCAATTAATGCAAGGGCCGAAACATGGATATGAGATTAAGAAGAATATCATTTTTGTGATGAGTAACAGCAAAATCATTAACAACAACACGCTATACCCAAAGCTGAAACAATTTGAAGAACGGGGACTTGTTAATAGCAAATTGGAGCTCCAGGAGCGTAGACCAAATCGCTACGTATATTCAATTACTAGTTTGGGGCAAGAGACCTTCCACCGTTGCTTGACCGATTTCACCATAGAAACAATTAAATCGGATGATGAATGGTCTATTCGCCTGGCTTATTATGAACTTTTGGATAATGCAACTCGCCAAAAATTGCTAACCTTCAGAAAAACCTACATGGAAGAGAAGATAACACATTTGGAACAATTATCATCCGTCGTGGGAAACGGTAGAGATCAGATCTATTCGCAGGAACTATACTTCTATACGCACAGCTTGATAGAGCGTGAAATCGAACTTATTCAAGAGATGGCTCATAAGTTGGAGAACAAGTAAATGTGCGTGAGGTTCTTTTATGGAGAATATGTGGGAATCCATCTACTCTGCATTACAAAAGTATTCATCTATTCCGGGCGAAGAATGGGATCATTTTAAGTCGCTTTCAGTACATAAAACGGTTACGAAAAAACATCATTTCGTTCGAGCAGGCGAACCTGCAGATTTTATCGGTTTTTGTGTGAGCGGGTTATTTCGTCTTTATTACTCAACTCCTGACGGAAATGAGTTCAAACAAAAGTTTTTGTACGAAATATGAATTCGTAGCCTCTTATGGTTCTTTATTACTCAAGACTTCTTCACAATTCCCGCCATTCACAAGCTGCGATCGTTAATGTATCGTCAGGTTTAGGGATGGTCCCCAAGAAATCCGCTCCAGTGTACTACGCGACGAAAGCGGGAATTCATATATTCAGCAAATCCTTACGATATCAGTTAGAACAAACGAACATCAAGGTGTTCGAGATGATTCCACCGGTAGTTGATACTGAGATGACAAAGGGAAGGGGAAGTAATAAAATATCTCCTGAAGAGCTGGCAAATGAGTTTATGGACTATTTTGTAAAGGATAAATATGAGATACCAATTGGTAAGGTAAAACTACTTTTGATGATCAACCGCTGGTTTCCTACTCTGGCAGAGAAAGTATTAAAGAATAGCTAACTAAGAAGAGATAGTTAGTAGCAGGACGTTTTCGGTTTAACTCGATAACGTCTTTTTTGTATCCTTTTTTTGTAATCGCAACTAAAAACAATTAAATAAAAGTAAAAACAATATATTTACATGGATCTACTTTGGATTTTACAAATCGATTTTATACTAAAGTTGTCCTTGTTAGGGCGAACCAAATTAGATAAGTAGAAATCGGAGGAGAAGTGGAATCATGAAGAAATGGTTGGGTCTTTTCATAACTTGTATGGTATTGGTTTCGATGCTGTCGGCTTGTGGTCAAGGGAACAAAGCAGGAAATGAGAAGGCAGACTCCGGGAGTAAAGAGATTACGGTGTATACGGCACTGGAAGACGATCAAATTGAAGCTTACTTAGCTTCTTACAAATCAGCACATCCCGATATGAAAGTGAATATTGTGCGTGACTCAACTGGCGTAATTACAGCGAAGCTTCTTGCAGAAAAAGATAATCCAGTAGCCGATGTAGTATGGGGCGTTGCAGCAACAAGCTTACTAGTATTGGATCAAAACGGCATGCTAGAAGGATATTCACCAAAGGGTGTTGAGAATGTACTACCCGAATTCAAGGATACTCAAGAGCCAACACACTGGGTAGGGATTGATGCTTGGGAGACAGCTTTCTTGGTAAATACCACAGAATTAGCAAAGAGTAATCTTCCTATTCCAGAGTCTTACGCTGATCTAATTAAACCTGAATATAAAGGGATGGTTGTTATGCCAGACCCGGCTGCTTCAGGTACAGGATTCTTGACTGTATCAGGTTTGAGACAGCTGATGGGTGCAGATGAGGCGTGGAACTATATGGATAAGTTAAATGACAACATTGCAATATACACTCAATCTGGTTCTAAACCAGCGAAGATGGCTGCAGCAGGTGAATATCCGATTGGGATTTCCTTCGGCTATCGTGCGATCGAAGAGAAAAAGAAGGGTGCTCCAGTAGAAGTTGTCTTTCCTAAAGAAGGATCTGGCTGGGATGTAGAAGCGAACGGATTAATGAAGAAAGCAAACATCAACCCGGCAGCGAAGGAATTTCTAGATTGGGCGATTTCAGACGAACCAATGAAAGAGTATAACAAGAATTATGCGATTATTTCTATCAAGCAAGAGGATGGAGCTATCCCTGATGGATACAAGGCTGATCCAATGAGTCAATTAATTAAGAATGATCTTGTGCAATCAGCAAAAGACCGCGAGGCTGTTCTTACGGAATGGCAAAAACGTTACCAATCGAAAAGTGAACCCAAGAACTAACCTCAACGCCCCTGAAGGAGGAGCCTATGTCACATACCTATCTGTCTATTCAAGGCATTTCAAAGACATTCGGAAAATTCTCAGCGCTTGAACCTATCACGATTGACATCCATAAGAATGAGTTTGTCTGCTTGCTCGGACCGAGTGGTTGCGGCAAGACTACTTTGCTCCGAATTATAGCCGGGCTTGAGCAACCAGAAGACGGACGGATTACCGTAGGAGGGAAGGATATCACTTCCCTTCCTCCGTCCAAACGGAACTTTGGGATGATGTTTCAATCTTACGCCCTGTTCCCTAACCTTACCGCTGCTCAGAATATCGCATATGGGTTGAAAGAGAAGAAGATGACGAAGTCAGATATTAAAGATAAAGTGAAGGAAGTTCTACAGATGGTTGATCTGGAAACTGTTGCGGATAAATATCCCACTCAGTTGTCCGGAGGTCAGCAGCAGCGAATTGCTCTAGCTAGGGCAGTTGCACTTTCACCGGATTTTCTACTGCTCGATGAACCACTATCAGCATTGGATGCGAAGGTACGACAAAAGCTGCGTAAAGAAATCCGTCGTTTGCACGAACAACTCGGTATGACGACCGTTATGGTTACACATGACCAAGAAGAAGCTTTGACGATGGCTGACAAAATTGTTGTGATGAACAATGCAAAGGTAGTACAGGTTGGAACACCTGAAGAAGTCTATGACCAGCCAAACTCTCCATTTGTAGCGGACTTCATCGGAGCGGTTAATTTTATTAGCGGCTCGGAGATACAGAAGCTAACTTCTTCCACTGAGACAGCCTTGGCCATTCGTCCGGAGCACATTCAAATCGTAGAACATCCAAATAAGAATAGTATTAGAGGAATAGTCACAGATATTGAATTCCGAGGCGCCTTTTATCGAATTACATTGAAGCCTTCCTTATATACCAATTCTTCCTTAACGGTTGATGAGCTTACACTCGATCTGTTAGCACCTGTTCTGAAACAACTAAAGTTAGAACGCGGTAAAGCAATTTACTTTGATTTGCCAGACCAACACTTAATTAGCTTTGAAGGGGCGACACCTGTACTTTCGGAGGCTATATTATGAGGCAAATGGAAAGAGTTGTCGCACGGAGAACTATCGTAAAAGAAGAATGGATTCAAAAGTCAGCATTGGTGCTCATGTTGCTCATGCTGCTGACAGTAGTTTTAATCCCGTTATTTTCATTATTTAGTAAAGCCTTTATGGATTCACAAGGGAATTATGTTGGACTTGATAATTTTATGCGTTATTTCACAACACCCGCTTTGCTTCAATCCATAACAAACACGTTATATATTTCGGTTGTGGCTTCTGTTATTTCTGTCACTGGTGCCTTTTTATTTGCATATGCACTAACGAGGACGGGGATTCGGGGTAAAGCAATATTTAAGACCATCGTGTTGCTTCCTTTGTTCGCTCCAACCATGATGCATGGGATTGGGCTAACGTATCTTTTTGGTAATCAAGGGTTTATTACAACAGGATTCTTCGGTGCTCTTCCCTTTGAATGGAACATCCATTTATACGGATCGGTGGGAATTATTCTATCTGAGATTATCTATACGTTCCCGCAGGCTTATCTGATTCTGGTCGTTTCCTTATCTTTTGCAGACTACACGCTTTATGAAGCGGCCGATACACTTGGTGCGGGTAAGTTGAGGAAATTATTGACGGTGACGCTCCCGAATGTGAAGTATGGATTAGTAAGCTCATTTTTCGTTGCATTCACGTTGTCGTTTACCGATTTTGGCGCACCAAAGGTGGTAGGTGGGCAATTCAACGTACTTGCAACGGATATTTATAAGCAGGTTATTGGTCAGCAAAATATGGCCATGGGTGCAGCCGTCGGGATTCTATTAATCGTTCCGGCTGTCCTGGCGTTTATCGTAGATCGAATAATAGAGAGAAAGCAGAACATCTCGGTGAATTCACGAGCGGTTCCTTATCGTATTGTGAAGAATACCTCACGTGACTCCATTTATTTTGTTTATTGTCTGTGTATCTCTCTAGCTATAGTTGCCTTGATTTTGACTGTGTTTGCAGCTTCGGTCATAAAGGTGTGGCCATATGATCTTACCTTATCAATGAACCAATTTAACTTCAGTAAGGTTGCGGGGGAAGGGTTAAAGCCCTACTGGACTAGCTTGAAGCTAGCGGCTTGGACTGCCGCAATTGGTACGGCAGTGACTTTCGCTGGGGCTTATTTGGTAGAGAAGCCGAGATATTTTAAGCGAATTCGTCAAGCGGGATATTTCATTTCCATTCTTCCGCTTGCGCTGCCGGGATTGGTAATCGGTTTGGCTTATATTTTCTTCTTTAACCGAGCTGATAATCCGCTGCATTTTATGTATGGAACGTTAGGAATTTTGATCTTAGCAAACATCGTTCATTTCTACTCTGTAGCTTTCATTACGGCAACCAGTGCACTTAAAAAATTAGATCCGGAATTCGAGCTAGTCTCGGAATCGATGAGTGTTCCATTTTACCGGACCTTCTGGCGAATCACGCTTCCGATGTGTTTGCCTGCTGTGCTGGAGATGGCAATGTACTTTTTTATAAACTCGATGGTTACGATTTCTGCAGTTATGTTTCTGTACTCTGCCGATCTAAAATTAGCTTCAGTAGCTATCGTTAACATGGATGATGCAGGGGATATTGCCCCAGCTGCTGCAATGTCCATACTCATTGTAATCACAAATATCGTCGTTCGACTGGGGTATGAGCTATTGACGAAACAATTACGAAAGAAATCACAGGCTTGGCAAAAAAGAGAGGGATAGGTGAAGCAGATGATTAAAGCAGTGATGTTGGATTGGGCAGGAACGATGGTAGACTATGGTTGTTTTGCGCCACTTAACGTATTTATGGAGGTATTTCATAGAAGAGATATTTCGATCACCGTAGATGAAGCGCGTGCGCCAATGGGGATGTTGAAGCGTGATCATATCAAAGCGATTTGCCAAATGGAGCGCGTGAGTCAGCTATGGGTAGACAAATTTGGTAGTATTCCTGGAGAGGCTGAAATCGATGCGTTATATGCAGATTTTGAGCCGCTATTGTTTGAAACTTTACACGAATATGCAACGCCGATTCCCGGTGCGGTAGCACTGGTGGAGCGGTTGCGGGCACAAGGTATCGCTATTGGTTCTACGACAGGTTATACAAGAGAGATGATGGATATTGTTACAGCCGAAGCAAGTAAGCTTGGTTACGCTCCGGATTCATTGGTTACACCAAGCGAAGTTCCCGCAGGGCGCCCTGCACCGTGGATGATCTATCAGAACGCAATGCAATTGAATGTCTATCCGATGTACCACATTGTGAAAGCAGGCGATACTGTCAGTGATATCCTAGAAGGAGTGCATGCTGGGTGTTGGAGTGTTGGTGTGCTATTGGGTAGCAGTGAGCTTGGGATGACGGAGGAAGAAGTAGTAAATTGTGACCCGCAGACGCTGGAATCACGTAAAGCGGTAGTTGCTGAGCGATTCAGAGCAGCTGGTGCACACATGATCATTGAATCAATTGGGCAACTAGATGGGGCAATCACTGAGATTAATCAACGGTTGGCCGGAGGAGAGCGTCCATGAGCACACCGTATTTGTTGCTGACACCAGGTCCTTTGTCAACTTCGGCTTCCGTGAAGGAAGCGATGCTCCGTGACTCATGTACTTGGGATGAGGATTATAACCAAATCGTACAAGGAATTCGGCAAAAGTTGGTGGACTTAGCCACTCTTACGCCTGAAAAGTATACGTCTGTCTTGATGCAGGGAAGCGGCTCCTTCTGTGTGGAAGCTGTAATTGGCTCGTCTGTGCCGGCAAATGGCAAATTACTCGTGTTGACGAATGGAGCCTATGGTAAACGAATTGCACAGATAGCGCAGATGTATGGCATTTCCACATCAATCATCGATTTCGGTGAAGTGACACCCGTAACAGTGGAGCCCCTTATCCAACGTCTGGTTGAAGAACCGGATATTACGCATGTCGCTGTGGTTCACTGTGAGACAACGACAGGCCTACTGAATCCGATTGAAGAAGTAGGTCAGGTCGTTAAAGAACATGGCAAAGTATACATTGTGGACGCAATGAGTAGCTTCGGCGGGATTCCTCTTGATATGCATGAGCTAGGCATTGATTATCTTATCAGTAGTGCGAATAAATGTATCCAAGGCGTACCTGGTTTCGGTTTCATTATAGCTAATAGAGAAGAATTACAGCAGTGTAAAGGGATATCTCGCTCCCTTTCACTAGATATATATGACCAATGGGAGACCATGGAATCCGGTGGTGGTAAGTGGCGTTTCACATCTCCAACTCATGTTGTTCACGCGTTTAAACAAGCGCTTCAAGAACTTGAAGAGGAAGGTGGCGTGGCTGCAAGATACGTCCGGTATAAGCAAAATCAGGATGCACTAGCTATAGGTATGGAGAGATTAGGATATCGTTCCTTATTACCAAAGAGTGCTCATTCACCAATCATTACGTCATTCCTTTATCCGGACAGTGAGCAATTCAACTTTCAAATACTATATCATCGACTAAAACATAGTGGTTTCGTGATCTATCCTGGCAAGATTAGTGCCGCGGATACATTCCGAATTGGGAACATTGGCGAAATCTACTTGAAGGATATACATCGCTTGCTTGAAGTGATGGAAGAGAATTGTTTCTGGTGAACGAATATTTGAAGTTGATGCTTCCGAAGTAAGTTTTGTACGGAGAGTATTCATCGTAGCATTGCTATCAAAACTTTGTTGATGCTTCCGAAGTAAGTTTTGTACGAAGAGTATTCATTGAAGCATTGCTAACAAAACTTTTAGGAGGAAGCCAGTGTGAAAGTGTTTTGCTTAGGTGGTGCGGGTAACATATGTCGGGAAGCGGTTTTGGATCTCGTTCAGTACTCCTCTTTTCATACGATAACAATCGGGGACTATAACGCAGAGGCCGGACGAGAAGTGGTTGCTTGGTTGAATGATCCTCGTGTTGATTTTGTACAAGTGGATGTGAGAAACCATGCAGATACTGTGAGCAAAATGAGGGGCTATGATGTTGTTATAGATGGGACAACTATTACCTTGAACGGTTTATCTACCGCAGCGATTGCCGAAGCTGGCTGTCATGGTGTGAACCTGAATGGTTTCGGAGAAGAAGATGCCGCAGGTCCAATCTTTGAGCAACATGGTCGAACTTGTCTACCTGGCTTCGGTATGACACCTGGTGTTACACAGATGATGGCCATGCATGCCGCCAATCAATTGGATGAAGTGGACGAAGTTCGCGTAAGTCATGGCTCTTATCGGCCCATTGCATTCTCGAAGTCGATCACAGAAACAACGACATATGAGTACGATCCTGCTCTTCCGGGTCGTGTGGTATATGAGTATGGTGAATTCATTCAAGTACCACCTTTTTCCAGACCGCGAGATATCGAACTTCCACAGCCATATGGTACTGCTGTACAGTACATTATTCCACATGCAGAGACCAAGACGTTGGCGAAGGCACTTGCGCATAAAAATGTAAAGCTGATCGAAGTGCGCGGTACATGGCCACCGCAGAATATGCAACTCGTTAAGGCATTGTATGACTATGGAATTCTACGAAACGATTTGATCCAGGTTAACGGGGCTGCGGTTGGTATTATGGATTGCATCTCGGAATATTTGTACAACTCTCCTGAAGGCCGAGAAACACAGCTCTATGGTTATGCACTTCATATTGAAGTGACGGGTACCAAGGAAGGGAAGAGAATTCAACATATCATCACCCACACGCATCCGCTATCTGATGGCTCAGTAGAAGGTTGGGAGAAACTAAGGGCCTACACCCGAAACGTAGGAATTCCGATGGCGATTGCCGCGACAATGATCGCAAATGGAGCGGTGAAGAAGACGGGAATCGTAACTCCAGAGGAGGCTTTTGAGCCACAGGCTATATTTGCTGAACTGGAAAAAAGGAATATTCTAATTCATGAGGAAATAATACAGATCGGTTAATGCAACCAGGTAAAGAGAAGAACGAGGTGGGCATATGTCATTACTAAGTGTGGAACGAAAAACGATGATCCTTGAAGCACTTAACCATGCTGGAAAGGTTAGAACGAACGATTTAGTGACCCAGCTATCGGTTTCTTCAGAGACCATTCGTCGATACTTAGAAGAACTTGAAGCAGATAACTTACTGAAACGCGTCTATGGTGGTGCGGTCAAGTTGAATCTAGAGTGGGAAGAGCTCCCTCATATGAAACGTGAAGTGTTGCGAGCGGATGAGAAGAAGCGGATCGGTCGATTGGCTGCGAGCTTAGTTCAAGATCATGATGTGATCGCAATTGACGATGGCTCAACTTCCTTGCAGATGATACATTATCTTTTGTACAAAAAGGACCTGACGATTGTCACGAATTCTGTTCCGGGACTAAACTTGTTGATTGATTACCAGAACAAAGAACTGTTCACTGGAAATATCTACTTTATTGGTGGGCGAGTAGATTCGAAGCATAGCCGGATCTCGGGTTCTGTTGCGGAGAAGCTGATGGATAGTTTCTTTGTGAACAAAGCATTTATAACTATTGACGGAATGTTACTTGATCAAGGGATTACTAGCTATGACGCTGACCGGGCCATTCTCGCTAGTAAATTCATGAAGAACAGCAAACAGAATTTTGTCCTGACGGATTATAGTAAAATCGGGAACAGCACATTGTTCAGAATTTCTGAACTTACTCAGGTAGACACTGTAATCTGCGATAAAGCTGCACCTGTGGAGTGGAAATCGCAGCTAACAAGACTGGACGTTGAGTGGTTGGTAGCGGAATAATAATATAAACAATACAAGGAGCCACCTCAGCCGAGGTGGCTCCTATAAATCCGTTACTATCACTAGCTTCCTTGATTTACTGAACCGTTTCAACCTCAAACACTGGCACGGTAAAGGGTTCACCAAACAAATCGATATCTCTAAACTGTGAGAATGTACCTGTAACCGTGATATCTCCTTCGTAGAAATTGAAATTACCTGTTAACATCATGTAGTTATTACCTGCTAAAGCAATGACCTCCCCGGCACCAGCCATAAATACCGTACATGTGAATCTGACCTTGATTCCAGGATATTCAGCAAGCAAGCTTCCATCAATGTCCGTAATGTTCACTTGAACTTTAGCAAAATGATAACTATCTCCTTGTCGTTCATAAATGGTAGTCTCCCCGGCACCTTCACCTACAGGGTTGATCACAGTCAGTGTGCCATCAGGATTAACCGTAATTTCATCGGCTTCAATACGGTAGAGCAATACTATCTGATCGCTCCGAACTTCAAGTGCTGTATAAATAGCAGTTCGGTTATCAGAAGCAGATTGAATGAGTAGAACAGGTATTGAGGATGTACTCAAATCTTTATCTATCGTCATGTTTTGTATCTGCTCACTGCTTGGTAAATCACTGTAGGTCAATACCTGTACAGCGTCATTCGAATTCATACGTCCGAAATAGATGAGATTGCCTTGATCCGCAGCAGCGGCGTACACCTTGGATTCAAATCGATCCGTACCTCCACTAACATGCAAATATCCTTGTGGCTGTTCTGGAAGGATTCGGGCAGGTTCAGCTTTTAACCATTCCATTTTTACTGACTTAATGAGATCTGTAGTATCTTTATACGCATGAAGTTGTTCATAAATATTAATAGCTTGCTGAAACTCTTGATTTGCTGTAAGTTTCTTAGCTTCTTTCATGATTTCACTATAGCGATTTACGATATAGTTCACCACTTTGGATGATTTAAAGCCGGCGTCAGTAACGAAGGTTTCATATTGCTTGGCGTCTTCGGCGAAATTTCTATAGTTATTGTTCTCAAGGTCTTTTTTCAATAAAGCTAATCCGATGTTCTCAACGCCAGCAGTTACCCAATCTGCATCGATTTGATGCTCATCGTATTGTTTCAGCATATTCAATACTTCGATGTATAGCGTGTTGTAAGTATTAGCTGAGGCCAGTTGGTTCATTTTGGTCTCGTCATAATTTTTTAACTCATCCAGTATTTGTGCTGTAAACTTCTTCTCCCCACCAAAAAACTCACTAGGAAGACGCAGTAGATTCCACTTAAACGTCTCATCCTTATATTGAGCTTTCTTTAGATTAGAACTTGCTGCGGATAAGAATTGCTCCTCAAATTGTTGGAAATATGACTTCATATTAGCTGATATCCCAACGATGTCCGAGATTTGACGATAATAAGGTGAATATTTCTCTTCAGGCTCCAAATATGTGCTACTGACTTTGTTCCACTGCTCGTATACTTGTATAAGCCCCTCATAATCATGATTTCGTGTAGCATTTTGGGCGGTATGATTTAAAGAGGCTAGCTGTTCATTAATCTTCGTAATCGGAGCCAATTCAGTCAATTTTGCGGCAATCTCTTGCTCCTTATAGTTGAGAAATCGGTTATTCTGAGCCTTAGTATATAAGGCTTCCGCCTCTACCAGCTTGTGTTCAGCGTACAAACGGTCCGCTTCAGCGACCCATGAAACTTTTAATTGAAACTGATAACCCTTATATCCAATAAGGATAATAACAATCGCACATAAGGTGATGAGCAGATTTTGCAGGGTTATTATTTTTTTGATCGTCATATGGAATGGCCCCTTGTTAGGCTTGATTGAAACTCTCGGTCTGGTTCATATTTCTCTTCATAGTATTGGGACACGATGACTCCTAGTTCACCCCAATGCTGCTCAGGGTGACCGCTAATGACACGGTATAGACGTAGAAAACGATCTTTGGGTAGTTTGCGAGCATAACGAGCAACAAAGTCTGCATAATTCACAACATAACGCTTCTTCCGGACTGCGGCACCTGCAACGCCAATTAGGATGTTAGAGCCATCTTTCATTTTTAGAATTTCATTTTCATATTTGATGACGTAGCGGAAAGTTTTATCTTTGATCAACTCGCGGTTGACCTTGGCTATTTCTCCAATATAGGCGGCAAGATGGCCATCGAAATGTTTCAATAATAAAGGTTCTAGTTCCAAATCCATATCACTGCGAAGGACATAGGACTGGAGTTGGATAATTTGTAGCATGCGAATATGATCATTTCGTACAAGGGAACTAACCTGACGGAACATTTCATAGGAACGCCGATGGTCCTTGTTATTCCCGACCTCAACCGCTGTATCGAGATTCTTGATTAATCCATCAATAATTCTCTGGCGGTTACGTACGAAGTGTTTTATTAATTGTTCATTTGTCCGATTATCCAGTGTTTTGCGTTGAAGAAGTCGTACAACGACAAGAACTACAGCCCCACAGACACAGCTAAGGGCAATCTGTCCAGCATCCCGACTAAATAGGATGGCGACTAACATAACGAATAGGATTAACCAGAGTTCATTTCGCATGGAACGTCGAACTACTTTCTCGGCATGCAAAGTGATCGGACGAAGATTCGTTTTACCGCAACTAGTACATTCTGTTTCTTGGAGCACGGTGTAGCTACCACAATGGCTACATACCCTTAGCTTTTCATAGGCATATTTCGACTTTTTTATTGCGCTAGGGAAATTAGGTTTAGGGAGTTCAGCGTTGATTTCTTTAGGTTGTCTAGGATTCATGTCGCTCGCGCTCCTCATTCAACAAGTTAAGCAAGGCCAGATTCACCTGCTCTGAGGTCGTGACGCGTTTCCGTGAGAGTAAATATTTCACCCATTTGACAATGGTTAATAGTAACAAAATGATTAAAAATACGTTTGTAATCATAGAGAATTCCTTTCTTGTTCAGGGATAAGCTGCGATTTTAGTAGATATAGTATGCATAAATTGAACTTTTGTGGGTTTAATTATATCATAATGTCATAAATGCTAGCAGCTTTCAGTCACTTAGCGCGTGACATGATATGGTTACAAGCATTCTTAACCTTTTCTTAATGTTTATTAGGTATAATAGACTAATCTTGTTCTTGTTTTGATTTTACTGTGAAGGAGTACAACTTATGTTTCGAACTACTAAAATTACGCTGAGATTACTTCTGGTGTTCTCTCTACTACTGATTTATTTTCCACACAGTCTTCCTAGTGCTGACGCCGCTGGAACAGGTCAGACATCACAAATTGATGCTGTTCTTGTCGTCGATGTCAGCAACTCTATGAATAAGAGTGACACAGGGAAAATAGGTAATGAAGCAATGAAGATGTTTATTGATATGTTATCAACCAAAGGAGATAAAGTAGGAATTGTAGCCTATACGGATAAAATCGAGCGGGAGAAGGCGCTTCTGGAAATTAAGTCTCCGGCTGACAAAGAAGATTTGAAGCAATTTATTGATGGGCTCAATAGAGGACCTTACACCGATATTGCGGTGGGGGTAAGAGAGGCAATGAAAGTGCTACAGAATAGCGCTGATCCTAATCACGAGCCAATGATCGTCTTATTGGCTGATGGGAACAACGATTTCAATAAAAACTCAGGCAGAACGCAAAGTGAGTCGGATAAGGAACTGTCACAAGCGGTTCAAGAGGCTAAAGATGCTGGAATACCAATCTATACGATTGGCTTGAACGCAGATGGTAAATTGAATAAAGAAGCGCTAGCTGATCTCGCCAAGCAAACGGATGGTAAGTCATTCTCTACTAACACTGCAGACGATCTACCGCAAATCTTAAGTGAAATATTCGCTAGTCATTTGAAGCTAAAGGTAGTTCCTATTCCAAGCATGACGGGGAACGGCAAGTTTCAAGAGGTTACGATCAATGTGCCCAATGCCAACGTGCTTGAGGCCAACATTTCAATTATGTCCTCCAAACCCGTCGAAACGGTATTGGTTGATCCGAACGGTACAGAAGTAGCGGTTCCTTCGGATAAAGTCTTGTTATCGAAATCAAAGAGTTACTCTCTACTCAAGCTTCTGACACCAGCAGAAGGAGATTGGAAGCTCAAAGTGAAGGGTGCTTCTAAGGATAAGATTGATATCAATTTGGTGTTTAACTATGATCTGGAACTGGATCTAGATCCTATTCCTTCCAAAACGTATAAAAAAGGCGATAAGATTGATATTCTAGCTTACTTAACTAGCAATGGTCAGAAATTGCCGAACACTGAATTATATACGAACATGAATGCCGTGCTGATTGTTAAGGATTTAGATACTGGAGATACAGAAGAGATTAAACTTAATAACACGGGGGACAGCTTTGAGGGAAGTTATAGCATAGCTGACAAGCATGATTATGAACTCGTCGTAAGAGCCGAGGAGAAAAGCTTCTACCGTGAAACCGAACCGGTTAAGATCAGTACAAAATCAGCGAGTTCTGCTGGAAGTACAGGAACCAGTACTCCGAAACCAACTGACGTAGAGAAAGCCAAGCCATTTCCCGTTATGACCGTCGTTATCTGGGCGCTTATTATCATAGTTCTACTTATAGCTGCTTTTGTCATTATGAGAATGGTGCGCAAGGAAAATAAAGGGTTTGTTGGCCAACTGGTCATTGAAATACGTGATGAGAATACGAATGAGAAGAGTTTTCCACAGTATAAGAAACTGGGGGCATTCAAAGGCAAATTTAATCTCCACCAGTTGCTTCAGCTTGCACCAGAACTGAAGGAAACGGAGGGCTTCATCTTTACGCCTGGCCCTAATGATCGAATTATCATCCGTAGCCAAGGCGGTGGGACACTAGAGAAGTCAGGTCGTGCCGTAGATATTAGTAAGGGGCTTGAACTCAAGGGCGGCGATCGAATTACCGTTCCATTGAACCAGAGTGATAAGACGATTTTCTTGGAATACCTTGTGTAGTTTACTTCACGCATCTGTTTTTTAACTAATATTATTATGAAAGTCTAGGGGGAAATGTACATGAAACCAGTCGTCAGAGAGCATATTCAACAATTGGATGTATCGCTTGGCGGAGGTATTGTCAGTGATAAAATCCGGGTAGATACGATTGATAACCCGATTCTCATTATCGGTCTTGGAGGGACGGGGATCGATGCCCTGCTCCGCTTGAAGTACCAAATCAATCGCCGCTTCAAATTACCGGAAGATCCACTTTCCAAGAAGAAGCAGGAAAAGCCGGACAATGTGGAGTTTCTAGCCTTTGAAACGAATGAACAAGATCGTACGAAGCGGTATAAAGGAATTGGACTAGATCCGATCAATGAATTCGTATTGCTATCCAATGCAGAAATCGGCGGGTTATTGCAAAATCGTAGTATCTTGGAGCCTTATATCACAGACTGGTTATCACCAGAGCTAAGCATTACTGATGGTATGAACGGTGCAGCTGGCGTTCGTCAAGCAGGACGACTTCTGTTATTTACAAAGATCAATCAAGTTGTGCAAGCGATCGATAAGAAAATCAAGACCCTATCCGTAGGTACAAACAAAAAGTTGATGGTATTTCTATTAACCGGTTTGTCCGGTGGTACAGGAAGCGGATGTTTCCTCGATATTGCCTATATTGTTCGGGGAATTATTGAACGCGATCACGGATCTGCCGGGATCGATCGGGTCAATACACTCGGTTATTTGTTCACACCTGATATTAACTTGGCCAATAAGAGCCTTAGCGAACACACGCGTGAGTACATTAAGAAGAATGGCTACGCTGCACTTAAGGAACTAGATTACTGGATGAATGTTGATAATCGAGGCGAGCGTTTCAAACAGCAATACGGCAATATTTTGACGGTGAATTCTCCACTTCCTCCATTTAATTTGTGTCATTTGATTTCAGCAACGAACACGGAAGGTAAATTGCTTGAAAATGCTTATGATTACTGCATGAATGTGACAGCGGAGAATATTACAAACTTTATGGCGAGTGAAGAGAAGCAGTCTGGTGAAGAGTTCGCGATTCATGATTACATTAGTAATATTCGCACCAATATTGCGCAAATGAACAAGCTGTATCCTGCTAACTACGAATATAACATCATTGGTGCTTCCTCAGCGGTTCTACCGATTGAAGAAATGACTACGTATTTGGCGTATCGTCTCTTTGACAAAATGGATAAAATGTTCCAAAAGGCTCCGTCACAAGAGGATGTTGAGAAGTTTGCTCGTAAGCTAGGAATTGATTTGGATACGATGGAGAAAACATTTGAATCTAGGGTGCCAGAGCCACTTCCTGGATATCAGAACAGCGAACGACTCAGCTACAATAATGTGATAAAAGCACAAGTCGTGAACATTGATACGGAACTTGAACAAAACTTCTTGTCCCGTGCTCGTGAAGAATATATTAAAGCTAAAAAACAACTTCCTGGTGAAATTGTAGCGCAGTTCAGCGACCAGATTCGTCGATTGTTCCTACATCCAGAGCAAGGACCTTTCTATGTATCACGCTTAATCTATACGGAAAAAGGTTTCTGTCTGTTGAAAATGCTACTATCTTACATCGAAACACTTCGCGAAAACCTGCTTCACATTCCACGTGATATTGAAGCAGCGCAGGATCAAGCTGCTGAGAAGCTAGGCGATGCGAAGAGTGCGTTTGTATCCAAAGATAAGAAGAAGAACGTATATATTGAAGCAAAAATGAATGAATATTGGCTTCATGCGGATGTTGAGCGGACGGAGCAGCTCATCGAGTTCTATGAGGACTTATATGCTCTACTTAATGCTGAGAACAACCGGATATACAGTGTATTCACAGAAATATTGAATGCACTGAGCTCCATCTTTGCTAAGAACGGCGATATTTTGACTGCTGGTGAAGAACAGTCAGATCACAAAGGCAACAAGACATATTATTGGAACCTTGTCAGTGTTCCGGATATTTCAAAAGTTGTCAACAATCTGATGGATCAGAAAGATGTAGATGACCTGATCCGCGATTTCTCTACTGAACTGTTGAATAACTCCAACCAATGGGTGAAAGAGCAAGAGATTGATATTGTCTCGTCGATTTCTGAGTTCCTGAGCGAGAAGTTTGGGGATTTGATTACGAAGTCGATGGAAGATTTCTTGGTTATCAAATACGGTCAGGATGAATCCATCGATAAATTTGTTGAGCGATTTATCGCTGGTAAATTGGATGAAGAAGCCATTCCTGTATTCCACCTTGCGAACAGTACGGGCAATCTGCACTTCCCATCATGGGGGTTTGTCTCGGTTCCAGTACAGGCGCCAAGCATCCTGAAGGGAATTCGCAATTACCAGAACAACGCTGTTGGGAAATCACACTTTACGGTGAAGGAAAGCCAAGTGAAAAACCGGATATTCTGGTTGAATACACGTAACGGGGTACCGCTCTATGTCTATACTCCGCTGAAAGTTTATGAGGAAAGCTATGAACGGACGATTCTTGATAAAGAGGGAATTGGACGTCACTTGGTACAAACAGATAAGAATAACTGGACGTATCTACCTTCGCCGATCCCGGAAAAATCATGGGGTGACGTATACGTAAATGAGCGTGTAAAAGGATATAACGCCAGAGTGCGGGAAGAATTCGCACGTGCACGAGCACTGGGTGTGGTTGTGGAGAAAGGGATCGATCAGAATACGAGTACACGCTATGAAGTAGTATTCACTAGATCTTTCGATTTGAACTCGAAGCTCCAGGCTTATGATATGCGACTAGACAATGCTAAACCGAATTTGGGTGAGGTGAAGAGAGCGGTAATAGAATTAAAGCGTCTGCTCTCCGAGGGTCTAGAGCGCGAAGGGGTTAAGGATATATTTGGTAGTATTAATGAAGACCTCGCACAAGAGAACCTTATTCGTTCACCTGAACTGATTGCTCGTGTACGTACAGAACTTAGCAAATACGAAGCGATCGCTGCTATGGTGACCAAATTAGAAACCGTGCTTGGACAATTCCAGGATGAAGAGAATTTGCTGGAACAGTTCATTGAATCACTTTATACCGGTACGATCACGAAGAAGGGTGCACTATATGTGTATGACCGTGATGCAGAAGAAGAGGCTTGGGAGCCGTTCGCTAACCTAATGAAGAGTCGTAGTTACGTCGAGTTTGAAGTGTTCACCCATTTCCGTGGGTTAGAAGAGAAGAACCGGGCAATATTGCTTCGTAAGACTTCACGTCGTAGTGCAGAATTAACGGCATTAGAGAATATTGAACCGTTGTTAGCAACGTTGAACGAATTAAGCGATAACTTTACGGAGGCACGCGACACCTTAGAATACGAAAAAGTAGAGCATGCAAACGGTGAAGAAATGTATCAATTCTACAAGCAAGTGGCGGCTAAGCTGAATGATATCCGCAGAAGGTTGAAATAATGGCAGCGGCGGAGGTCAAAATCAGAGATCTGCTGGAGCGTTATGCAGTAGATTATGACCGCGCAGAAGAGCGCCTCAGTGGTAAAGGCGATGACCAAAGTAGCATTCATTATCCTGCGCTCTTTCTGTTTATCGGTGATAAGTCGACTGACGCAGTCCAGCAAGTTATGGCAATGAATCATAAGAAATGGGATAACAGCAAAGGCGTCATGTATTTTCATGTTAAGAGCGATAAAGCTCCTACAAAGGTGTCTACAGCGGATGGTACCCAAGGGATGCCATCCCCTTTGACCGAGTTTGTAATTGCTGAGCCTTCCTCGGAGTCTGCGAAGGGGAAGACCATACGACCTGACTTGTACCATGAGTTTCAACATAATGGAAAAGGACTTTATGAGTTAAATATGGCGCTGCATCAAATTAGCAGTGCCATATCACAATACGGACGCTTGTATGCTTCATTTGATCGCATTCATATCTCAGTCATTACGCGGGTCGATGACCCGCTAAATGTATTGGTGCCAGAAATCACTCTTCTAGCTGGAGCTATTCTGAGCCAATCATTCAAGTCGGTGCAAAGCGATTTGTACGCTTTGATCAGTGAACGGGAGAGTACGGGATATTCTAGCGGAGTAGGTCTTGCCTTTTTGCGAGAGCTAGATTATTTACAGGGACCCTCATATACGTATACTGGCAATCTGCGAGTGACCGAGGAAGGGCTGTCGATTCCTGTACATCATCCTCCTTCACCACTATTTGATCTTGTATACTTGCTATCTGATAAGAATGAACTTGGTATGACTTCTTATAACGACCTGCATAATTGTTATGAAATAATTAGCCATGTCAGTCTGTTGAAGAATCGCAAGCCAAGAGAGCAGACCTACAGTGCGAGTAATGCAAGCTATAACAATACTTCATTCAAAAATAACTTGATGACCGAATCGGGAAGACAAGGATATGTAACTGCGGGCTTTTCCAAAGTAAAACGTCCACACGAGCCGATTGCACTTACAGTACTCTACCATTTCTACCGTGGTCTATTAGAGCGGATGAGAAAAAGCTCCTCTCTTAACGTGAGTCAAAGACTTGATTTCTTTGGAGCAGGTCCATCAAGCATTTCTTCGATGGCAGAGGTTGTTGTTCCTCATGCAGATGGCCTTGAAGAGATGCATGGTCTGATGACTAACGATATCAGTTATGCTGCTATTCGGGGCATGTCGTTGTATGAGGCCGAAGAAGCGATATTCGGTAGTGGTGCGGGTGCATTCTTTCATGCTAACTATGAAGAAGCTGCCTTGAGAGGACTTGATCGTATTGATGTTGCTGAGAATGTCGCGAGAGCTGTCCAGCAGGGATTGAAACATCATGACGATATCAGTTTATTCCATGTCAGAGACTGGAGTGACGAAGGAAATGTGCAGGAAGGGATCATTTCCGGGTTACAGATGCTAAGACGTGAAGTAAGCGCAGAGCTTGAAAAGGCTAAAGCTACGTTGGAGGGGCTCCGAGAAGGGCGAGTTGAAGATCAACCTTTTCAACGTGTCCCACTAATGGATAAACATAATTTACGTGGATTCATTCGCTATTTGTTTGGAGTCGTATATACCAAAAAAGTCGAAATTGTTAACTTGGAAATGAAGCTGAAGTTATTATTACGGTATGAACAGGAACTTGAACGTCTGCATCGACTTTATAAAGAACGAGCTGGGGAATTAGAACGGCTTGAGGCTTGGCTGAGACAGTCCGCTATAGATAGCATTTCTCGAACGGATGGATACATCGGTCAGAATATTATGGAGTATTATGAAGCTGTGACCGAGAGCTTGATGGTGCAGTTAGAGAGCAAGCGTGGACAGCACATCTTTTTTGAAGAGAATCAGCTAGGTGCGCCCATGAAACTCCTTGATCATGGAATGGAAGCTTTGACCACTAGGTTAATCTCAGTATGTCGTAATTTACTGTTAAACTCGCCTCATTTTGACCAAACGTTTGAAGAGGAGCTACTACAGCGTTCCAATGTAACAATTGACTACGATAATAAAGCGGTTCTGTCGAAGGACGAATTGTTTAAGCGGCTGTATCATACGCTGGAAGATAATGCTGCAGTGCAGCTCCGCCTGTATGATTACACGCAAGAACATCGATACGTGGAGAAATATTTATTCGGGGATTTTGACAGTGAATTTATTTCTTATGTCTTCGCTGCGGATGAAACTTCCCGTCTGTACAGATTAGGCTGTGTGCATGAGAAGCGTAGCAGCGGGGTGGAGAAACTAAATTTAATGGGCGGTTTTCACCCAGAGGATTTGCTATATTATCGTAACGGTAAAACGTACTATGAAACGTATGTTAACAATGGTTATGAGTTCCACGGCATCGACTTGGAGCATCTACCCAAACTAAGGTAGCGACTAACCGGGAACGAAACAAAAATATTAGTCGAAAGGAACCAAGGACATGCAACGTATAATCAATGGGCTCATGCTGTTGTTCAGTTTGATCGGAGGCGCTGTTGGATTTGCCTTCGGCGAGATTTGGCTGCATAAATTTTCGGGAGAAATGCGGGCGGTGTTCCTGATCGGTTGTTACTTCGGGATCATCGCTCTATGTATCGGATTTGCTTGCTTACTTGCTGAGATGATCTCTCCAAAGTTGAGTGGTTCATCTTGGCGGCAACGTTATATGAGTACATCGTGGAAGATGTTGTTGCCTGCTACGTTGATCTTGCTGATGTTAGTAGGTACAGCATTAGAATTTCTGTATGAGTTAAATATTGGAGGGCAAAAGCCTATAAAGGATATTGTCCTGATTATTGATAACTCTGGAAGCATGCAGGAGACAGACCCTGATGATGCTCGTTACGAAGCGGCGAAGAAGTTAATTAACAACATGGACAGCGACAAGGAAGCATCGGTTATTCTATTTAATGATTCTGCGGAGATACTACAGCCTTTCGTTCGTTTGAATAATCAATCTACCAAGGATCAAGTGATCTCTCAATTGGACGGAATTGCTTCAACTGATGGCGGGACCAACATTGGTTTGGCCTTGGAGGAAGCGATGAAACAAATTCAGTCGCAGGAAGGGTCAAAGCGTGGATCTATGGCGATTCTGCTGTCGGATGGATTCAGTGAAGTGAACACAGAGCAAGCGCTTGCCGATTATGTCAGCAGAGGTACCATTGTAAATACCATTGGGCTTGGCTTGACGAATCAACAAAGTTCGGGACTCTTAGAAGACATAGCAAGTCGCACGGGCGGACGATATTATGATGTATCTGACTCAGCGAATGTGTCTATGGTATTTCAACAAATTTACGACAACATCGATGATCGTACTCTGGTCACAGAGCGGACGGGTACGACGGAGAATAGCACTTATTATATGGTGTTGCGTATATTCTTTATCCTCTTGATCGGTGCAGCACTAGGTTTATCGCTTGGATTGCTGTTTGACAATCGCTATTTGGCACGAAGCTTCAGCGTAGGTGGAGCAGTTGCTGGACTTATTGCAGGCTTATTGTTGGAATTCGGTCTAAACGGTTCTTCCTATCAAGATGGGGTTACCCGGTTGTTGGCCTGTCTCATACTAGCTGCGGTAATTGCGATGTTTACACTTATCGTACCCATGAAAGACAAGGGTGCTGGTCTTACGGGACGACGCCGGAATGGGACTGAAGAAGGTACGGGTGGTGGGTTCAACCCACGCCGACGTGATAATAAAAGTAAGGGATTCTAGTATCGGAGGAGCGAAGCGAGATGCGGTTTATAGAACCGGAAGACGATACCGATGCCATTACCGAATTGAGTTACAAAGTCGGTGAAGATATCTGCAGCTTATGGTGGCGCTGGCCTGAAGGAATTCAGGCCGTATATATCCGTAAGGTAGCCGCTGGCCATAGCTCAGATTTACCGACATCTCTAGACGGTCTGAAGCTGTATACAAGGGAAGAATATAAAGCGAATAATGGCTATCATGAGCGAATTGATCTTATTGGGCAATTCCTCTACATTGTCTATGGTGCGAAGAGACAAGATGGCGAGATGATGTTGATAGAGCAGCATGATGGAGTGAATTCTATTGGGGTCAGCACAGGCCGATCAAAAATTAGATATTCGATTCGTCATAAAAGTGGGTTGCTACGTAAATTTAAAACGGTGAATATTTCCGTTACAACGGAATGCGAAGTGCCAAGCGGGGTTCTCTGTTATGTGAAGAAACAGGGAGGATATCCCACTAGTAAGGAGGACGGAACGCAATATCCGTTCCTCCGTGATTTCGCACCCGGCAGAAACATATTACCTGCAATTGAAGTAGGCAGGGATGACTTTGTACGTTTGTTTTTTACGGACGGTCGTAAGTTCGGGCAGTTCTATGAATTGCTACCGGAGTAAGAGGAGGAAATAGGAATGGGTATTTTCGATGTGTTTAGGAAGAAGCCTCAAGCCGCAGAGCGGCCGCTGTTTTATGATATTGTATGTCCTTATTGCTTCAGTAAATTTTCTCCAGATGAGGTCGTATTCCGGGCTACTCACCATCGGGAAGATGATGAGGATTACGCCTTAAGTGAAGATGAACCTCTCAATAAATATCGAGAACGATTCGGTTTGGATACCGTTTATGATATGGAAGCTATCCTTTATCCACAAGATGTGCCAGAGGAGCATCGAATTTATACCGATCATGTTGTTACGGGCCTCAACGATCGTTATGGGATGATCACGCGTCGTAGATTATGCCCGCATTGTCATAATGAGCTTCCAGTGACCGCTGGTAAGGTACCAAGCAATATTATTTCGATTATCGGTGCATCTCAGGTAGGTAAATCCGTATACATGACCTCCTTGATCCACACCTTGCAAAATACCACGGCGGAGAATTTTGATGCAGCCTGCATGCCGCTAAATGCAGAGATTAGTCGTAAATTCCGTACGCTGTATGAGGAGCCGCTATTTGAACGTGGAGATTTATTGGCGTCTACGCAAAAGGAACGGATGCAGGAGCCGTTTATTTTTCAATTCGTGTTCAAAGATGAGAGCAAACCTCCGTTAACGCTGGTGTTCTTTGATGTTGCCGGAGAAGGTATGGTAGATCAAGACTATCTAGGGTTACAGGGACAACATATCAAAAATTCATCAGGTCTATTATTCATGGTCGATCCCCTGCAAATCCGCTCGATCCGTGAGAAGATCCACATCAATATGGGTGATAAGCCAGGTGAATTTGTATCTCAGTATGACGAGCCACGTGATGTCGTGTTGACGATGTTTGGTGACTTTATCGCATACGAGGATAAGGGGAAGACGGATATTCCAACAGCCGTCGTATTGACCAAAAGTGATATGCTGCATTCTCTGAAAGACGAGGACGGCGAATATATCAAATCGAATAGTAATATTTTCAACAATGTGGTGCATCGTAAAAATTTCAATATCGACGAATTTCAAAATATCGATGGAGAAATCCGGCGTTTTATTGAAAAAGTTGACCGTCCGTTTAAGGGAACGATGGATGTATATTTCAAGAATACTGCTTATTTTGCCGTATCGGCACTAGGTAGTAATCCTGTAGATCAGAAGCTGCAAGGCGTGGTTAGCCCGATTCGGGTTGACGAACCGTTTATTTGGCTGCTCTATCAACTAAACTACATCGAGGGGAGAGAAACCCATTGAAGCTAAGCTCTCTCCCCATTCAACAACAAATATATACACGGGAACGGCGTGGTCTATTCCGATCTACGGAAGGTTTTGACACGGTAGCTAAATCAGAAGGACTTGATGCTTCGTTTATCAAAAAAACACTTCATCCGTTTTGCGCATACGATGCTCCTACAGAGCTTACTACGCGCGGTGAGAAGGATGGGGCGCTTTATCCAGAAGCGCTTCATCTGTTTCATACAGAAAGTGGCGAAACGGTACTGGGGCGTAGTGTATATCAACCAGCAGATTTTACTGGCTTGCGGAGCGCATTCTTGACCCATAACTACGTTATCCCTACGAATCGATCTGGTGAAGTTGTGAGTGATTATCGTGCGTGGTTCGGGGCTATATTTTCCAAGGAATATGATATAGCTAGTGGTAGTGAATTACCTGAATTGCACGAGCTACCTCATCCAAATCTTGCGGAATCAACAGTGATGTCCACTTGGAGAGCATTGCTGGACGAGCTCAGAATAGATGAGCAGATATTTAAGCAATTGTTATTAGCTGTCATGACCTCCTGTGGGGAAGGTCGCAAAAAAGTATACGTGTCCCTAGACGTACCACCGGAGCAAATAGATGAGCAAGCATGTCGTTTGTTAGAACTGCTCTATGCTGTTCTTCCTTATGAATTTCGGAGACGGTTAGGATTCATTACGTATGCCAAGGAACCGCAAAGCCGCAAGTATGTTCATCTTCAGTTTGTTGAAAGAGGAAGCTTAAGAGTTACGGATCGAAGTCTGGACAAAGAATACACCTTTGATTTGGCTACGGGGCGCTCCACACAGATAGATTTGGATGGAAGACAACCTTATCTTGATTTTGTGTGGCATCATTTGGAACAACAAATCTCGCTAGAGCCTTTTCTAGAGTTTGCCGATGAAATGCTAAAAGGGATGGGAGTACGGAAAACAGCGGTATCCAGTTACCATGAACTTGCCATATTGTATCAGATCGAACAGGGGAACTACCGTTTGTTTGAAGTTGATAAAGCAAATGTACTCAGTGGACTATTGGAATTCTTGAAACCTGAAGGTGCACTTGATACGAAAGAAAGACTAAACGATGTGCTCATGGGTCTATTTGATCGTGAGTTTGATGAAGTGCGCCAAGGAATGCTTCCAGATCAAGGGGTCGCCAAATGCTTCCGTGATTATTTCCATATTATTACTACAAATGGTGTGGATGGCAGCGAAAAAGTTAAAATCATAACTTATTTTATCCGAGCTGTGAACAATACACTGGCACATCAACGTAAGGATTTGGCGACATCACTATATGAACTGATTGAAGGAAGTCCCGGGCTTAAAGCGGATTTCTTTGACACGGTATTAAAAAATGAAGGTTTGGCTCGAATGTTGTTTGAGCCTTATATCCAGGAGAAGTTTTTAAGCCTCCAAAAGAGTAAAAATGTGCTGAACTTAGTTCAAAGCTGGGCGACCTCTCACCCTGAAGTGCTATATAACGGTCCTTTTCAGGAGTCAGCTCAGATTGCTTTAGGGAGAAAGTTACGCGACGAACCATCTCTTCTGCCTGCTGTAAATGGTGTACTTGAAGGCATTAGTAAGTTGGAAAAAGAGTCTCAACAGTTAGGGAATGGACGAGCATTCGCTGCTTCCGCGATATTGGAGCAATTGCGAGCTACGACTCTACGAGTATTGCTGAGCGAGATTGACTTGGAGAGACTCACTAGAGAACAATTACTAACTGCAGACTTCTTAAAGCAAGGCAAGGGATTAGAGCTAGGCAAGGATCAGACAGAGCAACGACTTCGTAGTAATGCAATGGTGTTATCTTCTGCTTATCAATGGTTTACCGAACCGAAACCTGATGAAGCGATCTTTAACGGTCTGTCATTACAAGAAATCGATACTGTCCAGCAGTTAGGACGTAAATGGTTACAAAGTGAGATCACTGCTAACCAATTTAACAAACTGGCGCTTGTTTACTACAATGAGACAGAGACTGGATTTGTAGAGTACAGTGCCTTGCTGGACTATCTACGAAAAAATGCTACAGACAAAGAAACGATCTATGAGTTTTTACTTTGGTCCCAGGGGCATCCCTATTTTGCTCGGCCACGTGGACTCGTGCCCGCTTACTCTGCGGCGATTCTGGCTTATTTTAAAAAGCATGATCGAAATGCTTTTAAGAGCCGCGATTACCGTAATAGATATTTCTCCAAATCCTCTGCAGCTTTGGAACAGGTGTTTGATAAAGCTCGGTTCGAGCTCTCTTCACCACTGGTTCAGTTTATAAGTCGTAATCAGAAGAAGCTGATTATCAGTTCAAGCGTAGTTCTACTTGCTGTGGTCGTGATCTTGGGATGCTTGTTAACGTTGCAAAAGATTGGAGTATTCGATCGTGGAACAGAAGCAGCACCTCCAGATATTTCAAGCGGTGGTATTGGAAGTAATGTTCTTGAAACGGTGATCGTATACGCTGAGCAGATAGCTGTAGGTAGTGCAGCAGATGACGAACCCGTAGATCATGAGAAGAATAAGGTGCCTGATGGGGATACAGCTGATCTAAATAACAAACAGAGTGTTGATCCATCAGAGAAACCCCAAAAAACGAATAACGTTGATGACAATCAAACAGACCCAAATACTCCTGATGACGGATCAGTTAGTGAAATTGGTGTTCCTGAGGAGATGACACAGCTTGTGTTTCTGTTCCAGGAGGAGTCAATGAGCCGTACATTTGATCCTAGCACGCTATACGTAGAGATTCCTGGACAAGAGAAACAACAGTTTGTCTTGATGGATGTAGGACCGGGAAATGTTGTGGATAGTGGACAAGCTGAGTACCCGTGGAAAGTTGTTGTACCGTTAGGACAGAAGTTGTACATTCCAACAGGCAGCATGGTTACGGTCCAAGACAAGAGGTACGCCATTTCAGAGTGGAAAGTATCGCAAAGTGGAGCTTTGTCTACGGATGATGATACTCCTCTAGGTAGCGAAACGCCTGATCCTAATACAACGGATCCTAATGCTACGAACTCTCAAACAAATAACAACAAAAAATAAATAGAATTCATCTATCGATGAAAATTAGTTGTCTGAAAGCAAGCCACGATCGACCAGAAAACACAAAACAGCGATTATCCATGAATGGATAATCGCTGTTGTCATATTTTCGGTTATTCGTTATAACCATCAACAATGAGTTCAAGTCCACCCGTCAAAGAATCGATCAACATACCATGAATAGGGACTCCTGGTGGTAATAGTGGATGCTTCTTGACTATTTCTACCGTGCGGATAACCCCTTCTTTTTCATTGTCGAAACCGCGTAACCATTTTTTTAATTTGATCCCTGAGTTCTCAAGCGTGCTAAGAACATCCTCTGAGATGCCCTTGTCTTTCATCGAATTAATCATATGGTCGGAATTGAGCGCCGCCATACCGCAACCTGTATGACCGATAATGTAGACTTCCTCTGCATTAAGTTCATAAATAGCTACTAGTAGACTACGCATAACACTACCAAACGGTTGGGAAATGACGGCCCCGGCGTTCTTAATAATTTTAGCATCGCCGTTACGTAAATTCATTGCTTTCGGAAGTAATTCTACAAGTCTGGTGTCCATGCATGTCACGATCACCATCTTCTTCTGTGGGAATTTATCCGTTATATAGCTCTCATACTCCTTATCGGCAACAAACTTCTGATTGTAATCCAAAATCGTTTGAACTTGGCTCATACTTGTCTACCTCCTTATCGGTTTGTGTAACATTCGACTCTTTTGAGTCTACTAAAAGAGTCAGCCTTTTAGTATTTTTTAAACATAATCAATCTAAATTTTAAAATGTTTAAAAAAAAGTCTGTTTCAAAATTTGATTATACGTTTTGTTATAAGTATCATCAAGAGGTGTACATAAATTTATAGAATGAGGTGGAAAAAAATATGAAACAGGAAACTGCTGAGCAATGGGAATTATTTAGTGAGTTGTTATCCAAAATTGCAAGTTATAATGAGGCTGTTGCATTAATGGCATGGGATTTACGAACGGGTGCTCCAAAAAAAGGAGCTCAGACTCGTTCCGAGACACTAGGTTTATTATCTACCGAGGCGTTCAAGCTACAAACTTCAACTGAAATGGGTAAATTCCTCTCTTATTTGAATCACGCTACAGTGATCAATGAACTTAGTGAAACTCAGCGTAGAATCGTGTTAGAAACTCAAGAAGAATACGATCGAAGTGTCAAAATTCCGGCACAAAAATATCGTGAATACACCGAACTTACGGCACACGCAGAGACGTTGTGGGAAGGTTTCAAGGAAAGTGGTGACTTCGCCGGGTTTGAACCCTATTTGACGCAGATCGTTGCTAAAACGCAGGAGTTTATCGACTATTGGGGACCTAAAGAAACAAGGTATGACACACTACTTCATATGTATGAACCAGGATTGACAGTAGAGAAGCTAGATCAAGTATTTAGCCAGCTTCGTGATCGCCTCGTCCCACTTGTCGATAAAATTACCGCTTCCAATAACAAACCAGACAAAGCTTTTCTTGACCAACTATATGATAAAGCCGCACAAGAAAAATTTGGAACGTTCCTATTGGAACAAATTGGCTATGACTTTGAGGCTGGTCGTGTAGATGAAAGTGTTCATCCGTTTGAAATCACGCTGAATCATGGCGATGTTCGGATCACAACACATTATCTGCAAGATGACGTGACTAGTGCAGTCTTTAGTTCATTGCACGAAGGTGGCCATGCGCTCTATGAACAGAACATTAGTCCAGAGTTAGCTGGAACGCCAATTGGCCAAGGTTCATCGATGGGCATACACGAATCACAATCTCGTTTCTGGGAAAACTTTGTTGGTCGCAGCCGTCAATTCTGGGAGCGGTTCTACGGTGACTTACAGCAGCATTTCCCGGAACAACTGAAGGACATTACCGTGGATCAATTCTATCCGGCGATTAATGCCGTAGAAAACTCCTTGATCCGGATCGAAGCTGACGAATTGACCTATAACTTGCATATCATTATCCGTTATGAAATTGAGAAGCAAATCTTCAATGAAGGGCTTCCAGTTAGCGAATTGCCTAAGGTATGGAATGAGAAATATAGCTCGTATCTAGGTCTTACACCTCCAAATGATAGTCTAGGCGTATTACAGGATGTGCACTGGTCGGGTGGTCTCTTCGGTTACTTCCCTTCCTATGCACTTGGAAATATGTATGCCGCACAAATTATGAACACGATCCGCAAAGAATTACCACAATTTGAAGGATTTATTGCAGAAGGTAATCTTTCTCCGATCAAAGAGTGGCTTTCGAACAAGATTTATCAGTATGGTAAAGGATTGAAACCATCGGAAATTATTATGAAGGTTACCGGTGAAGAATTGAATCCGGATTATTTGGCTGAATATCTGGAGCAGAAATACTCAGCAATTTACGGATTATAATTTATACGTTCATTATTACCCCTCGCCGAACAGGCGGGGGGTATTTGCATTCTTAACCTTTTAATAGGCAGGAGCATACATTAAGTTATGGCCTTGCTATTCAAAAGGGAGAGGTGAACGATATGTTAAAACGATATGCTGCGCTGTTGCTTGCGGTGTTGGTCTCATTGTCCTTAACGCTCAGTGGATGCGGAGGAACTGGAGGCAAGATACCAACGGTTAAGATTGGTGAAGTAACGCGTTCCGTATTCTATGCGCCACAGTATGTGGCTTTGGCAAAAGGTTTTTTTAAAGACGAGGGGCTTAATGTAGAGCTTCAGACCACACCTGGTGGTGACAAGACGATGACAGCCTTATTATCTGGCGCTATCGATGTTGCACTGGTCGGCGCAGAGACGTCAATTTATGTGTATCAACAAGGCTCTGATGACCCGGTGATTAATTTTGCTCAGCTCACACAAACGGACGGTACGTTCCTGGTGTCAAGGGATGAGATGACTGATTTTGACTGGTCCAAATTAAAAGGTTCTGTGTTCCTCGGCCAACGTAAAGGCGGGATGCCTCAAATGGCTGGTGAATTTACCTTGAAGAAACATAATATTGATCCGCATCAAGATCTAGAGCTGATTCAGAACATTGAATTTGCTAACATTGCAGCGGCATTTGCTTCAGGCACAGGTCAATATGTGCAGCTCTTTGAGCCACAGGCATCGATCTTTGAGGCAGAAGGTAAGGGGCACGTCGTAGCTTCGTTTGGAACAGAAAGTGGTAAGTTACCCTATACGGTTTTTATGACGAAGCAAAGCTATATAAAAAAGAACCAGAAAGTTGTACAGAAATTTACGAATGCCATTCACAAAGCACAGTTGTGGATTAAGGAGCATTCACCGGAAGAGACAGCGACAACAATCTCTCCATTCTTCAAGGATAGTGATCAAGCGATATTGGCAAGTGCGGTGAAACGTTATTTGGAGCAAGGTTCCTATGCCGAGTCCCCGGCGCTTACTGACAGTGCTTGGAACAATTTGCTTGATATTATGGAAAGTGCGGGAGAATTGAAAGAACGGGTTCCAGCGGAGAAACTGGTGGACAACACATTTGCAGATTCGGCAGTATCATCAGACAAATAGAGGTATAAGGGAGGAGTGTGTCAATCATGGCACCAGTCGTCGAACTGCGAGATGTAGATCTCGTATATGTCACAGGGCGAGAAGCGGTTCTCGCCTTAGAGGGGATGAATCTGACAGTTGCGCCAGGTGAGTTGATTAGTTTGGTTGGTCCTAGTGGATGCGGCAAAACCACGCTGTTGTCACTCATAGCTGGGTTGATACCTCCTTCACATGGAGAGGTATTACTTCACGGCAGGCCCGTTGGAGGTCCATCACCAGAAGTTGGGTATATGTTACAGCAGGATTATTTGTTCCCTTGGCGGACTATACTCGATAATGCGCTGCTTGGGTTGGAACTAACAGGACGATTAAATAATCAAAGCACTGATTTTGTACTTGAATTGCTGGATGGGATGGGGCTAGCAGACACAGCGAAGCTGCATCCCAACCATTTGTCAGGTGGGATGCGTCAGCGGGTGGCATTAGTCAGAACACTTGCGACGAATCCTGACTTGTTACTGCTTGATGAGCCTTTCTCAGCATTGGATTATCAGACGAAGCTGCAGCTTGAAGATCTTGTAGTCGATACATTGAAACAACGGAAGAAGACAGGTGTGTTGGTTACTCATGATCTATCTGAAGCAATCGCAGTTAGCGACCGGGTGATTGTCCTAGCAGCTAAACCAGGGAGAATCAAAGGCGTATTCAATATCCCGGACAATATTGCCAGGACGCAACCGTTTTTTGCCCGGAAAGAGGCGGGTTTCAATGAGCTTTTTCATGAAATTTGGAAAGAGCTAGAAGACTCGGACAGTTCGGGCAATTCGAATCGAAAGGAGGGATAACGATTGGAGCGTAGCAATTCCACAATGTCGGGACACGCACGAGAACAGTGGCTCCATGAGAAATGGATCCAATATAAACTTCAGAAACGCCGCACAAAGTTTTGGGTATTTACTGTTCAGATGCTAATGCTTCTGTCTTTTATTTTACTATGGGAGCTCGCAGGTCGTATGAAGTGGATTGATGTACTGATTTTTAGTTATCCCTCTAAAGTTGGTGCACAAATTATTAAGGATATGATAAGCGGTGAACTATGGCCTCACCTAGCCATGACGGTTGGAGAGGTAGCTATAGGGTTCTTACTGGGTACACTATTAGGGACGTTACTTGCCGTGCTCATATGGTGGTCACCGTTCTTATCCAAAGTGCTTGATCCTTATATGGTTGTCTTCAATAGTATGCCAAAGGTGGCACTGGGACCGATCTTTATAGTCCTATTTGGCGCAGGATTTACAGCAATCGTTATGACTACGCTCTCGATTACGGTCATTATAACGACGTTGGTCGTATATAACGCCTTCAACGAGGTGGATAGTAACCTGATCAAAGTTATTGTCACGTTTGGGGGCAAACGTCGCGATGTATTTTTGAAAGCCATTCTTCCAGCTTCATTTCCAACGATCGTATCCACGCTGAAAGTTAATGTGGGGATGGCTTGGGTTGGTGTTATCGTCGGTGAATTTCTCGTTGCCAAAATTGGCCTTGGATATTTGATCGTATATGGGTTCCAGGTATTCAATTTTACTCTTGTCATCTCAAGCTTAGTTATTATTGCCGTGGTGGCTACAGGGATGTATCAGCTAGTGGTCTATGTGGAAAGGAAGTTAGTTCGGGAGCGATAACGCTCCTTTTTCTGCAAACAATATGGACAATCTGTCATTGTGCGAATATAAGAAATCAAGTAGGATAGATTTCATATCATTTGTCAGCACAGGGAGTAAAGGGTGGTTACATGGGATTCAGGGTGATCAAAACAGCTGTGGCAACGTTGTTGTCCATCTTAACTGCAGATAGTTTGGGTGTAGAAAATCCCTTATCCGCCGGGCTATTGGCTATTCTAGGGGTGGATGTAACGCGCAAGCGCAGCCTACATACAGTTTCAACGCGTTTTTTTGCTTCCATACTCGGTCTTATTCTTGCGTTTGGGTTATTTTATTTATTTGGGTTTCATTTTTGGGTACTTGCCCTGTACATCATGATTGCTTTCCCATTAATGGCTCGCGCTAATTTTAAAGACGGGATTGTAACAAGCTCTGTAGTTGTATTTCGTGTGTTTGGTGGCGAAGATTTGAGTTTCCACACGATGGTAACACAAATTGAATTACTCGTGATCGGTCTAGGTTATGCAACGCTTGTAAATTTCGCTTATATGCCAAAGCATGAGCACAAGCTCAGTGATATTCGGAACAAAGTGGACGAGCTATTCTCCGTTATTTTCAAACAAATTGCTGTTTCTTTACGTGATCCATATCATGTATGGAATGGTCAAGAATTGATTGATGCGGGAACACTTATCGCCCAAGGTCAGACTACAGCTAACCATGCCTTAGAGAATCAGATGATTAACCCCAATGATGCTTGGAATGTTTATTTTTATATGCGCAAGCAACAGTTGGAACGGGTTGAATATATGTTAGAGCTTATTTCCCGGGTATACCAACGAATGCCGCAAGGCGAAGTAGCAGCCACTTTGTTCGATCAACTCAGTATCGATGTAGTCGATACAACCTATACGGGCAAAACAGAGAGGTTGCTTGAAATGATGCAAGAGGAGTTCAAAATGATGGAGTTACCATCAACGCGTGAGGAATTTGAAATTCGTTCAGCCATACTGCAAGTTTGCCGGGAATTAGGGATCTACCTTAATATTGCCAAGAAATACAAAGAGCCTGTACAAATAAAGTCAGATGATATGGTATGATGGTCATAACGATACTAAACGGAGGTAAGTAGCTATGAAAAAATGGGCGTATCTATTGAGTGGTATTGTGATCGGGGCAGTGATTTCAACTTCAGGAAGCGCCTTAGCAGCACAGGTCAAAAGTTTAATAGGTAAGCAAGTTACTGGTGAATACACGGTCATTGTAAACTCAGTAACATTGGCTGATAAAGGTGCCATAATCGATAGTCGAGCTAATATTCCTGTTCGTGCGTTTGCTGATGCAATTGGAGCTGAAGTTAAAGTAACGGGGAAAACGATTAATGTGACTACGAATGCAGGCTCTAAAGAGACGACGACTCCCGTTGACCCAAATACGGTTAATATATTTATTGGCAAAGACAAGCAATCGTTAGAAGCTTCTAAAAAATTGCTGGAAGATGAGATGTTACCCCCAATTATAAAAGATCGTGCAGCATTAGCTGATGAGATCGATAAACTTAAAAAATCAGGCTCGACAGAGGGGTTAAAAAAGAAAGAGGATCAGTTGGCATCCTATGATGCGCAAATTGAGAAATTTAACAATGAACTCAAACAGGTAGAGGCCGCGCTCAAAGCTCTCCAAAAATAAAGATTAAAGACAGGACATGCTCTTAGGAGTATGTCCTGTTCTTATGTATTTGGTTTGTGGTGTGAAAATAGACAATAGCCTAGACTGTTATTAGGCCTTTTTTTGATTCGTTTGAGGCATTTTTTCAATATTTATTAAGGATTCAATATTTATTTATCATAAGGTATTCAACATTCGCCCATGTCCTGCATACACTTGTAGTGAATGATGTATGGAGGAGGTTCAAACATGTCATTGAAATATCAAAGTAGAGAGATTATAACGAAAGCGATCTGTGGAAAAGGTCGTAAGTTCTCTACCGTAACACATACCGTGACTCCGCCTCACAAACCGACGAGTATTCTGGGGGCTTGGATTATTAACCACCAGTACGAAGCGGTTGCAGCCGGTGACGGAATTGAAGTTATTGGTACTTACGATATCAACATCTGGTACTCCTATGACAAGAACTCGCAGACAGAAGTTGCCAAAGAAACGATTTCCTATGTAGAGAACGTTCCATTAAACTTTGTTGACAACAGACACCGTTCTTCAACAGTAGAGGTTTCTGCGGAGGCAACGCAAGAACCAAGTACCATTGAAGCCAGTGTGTCTGGAGAAGGCCGTGTGTCGATCCGGGTTGAACGCGAATTCGCCGTCGAGTTGGTAGCTGAGACGAAGATTAACGTTCTTGTTGTTCCAGGTGGCGACTACGAAGATAAGGATTATGATTTTGGTTCTGATTCCGGGGATTACGAGGATTTAGACCCGGATCTCCTCGACGACGAACTGTAAGTAGTGGTGATTAACATGCTTCACGATGATAGTGCAATATATGCAGCAAGGGCGACGTCGTCGAGGGCGTCTGCCCTCTTTTTTTATATTTTTATTTTTGAACTACCTCTTAAAGTTGAGTTGCAGGCTTTCTGTGATGGAGGAGGAGTCAGTCTTGAGTCGTGAGTCGAGTATATTAATGAGAATCAAGATGGAGCCTGGTCCATCGCGTAGATCCCTCTTGCGGGTATTAGAATCCTATGGTGGGCGTTATCAAGTCCTTCATGATCCGGCAATTAAGCGGCAGGAGGGAGGTAAGGGAGCATCATCTTCGGAATGGATTTCATATGGCTCACAGAATGCTTTTTTCGCTCCGCGGATGACCAAATGGGCAATCAACAAGCATGCTAACTATTTTCAAGGTAAATCAGTGGAAAGTTGGCAGTCAAGACTAAGAGCTTGCGGTCTGAGGGCTGAACTTCCAGGGAAGTTACCGTCTCAAGCGGGAAGATATCTCCGTCGTTTTGTTGTTCGTGTGTTTCATTTGCATGCGGTACAAATTCTTCCGATAGGAAAAATGGAGGTCCTTCCATCTGTCAGTAGAGAAGAGCATTCAGACAGACAGTCTTTGCTCGATAAGCGATTAGAAGCTACGGCAGTTAGGGCTCTATATGCGCTGGAACTAGAAATGGGAGAGGTTGTAATTTCTGCAGGTGAAGAGGGCAGATTCACTGTTGAGGGGGTTACCTCTACACCCGATTTACGTGGAACTGAAGCAGCGCACCTATTTGCCAGGGCCATAAACGAGACTCTAGATAGGCTCTGTCATCATTTGGATAAGGAGGAGCTGCTCATCGGAATGGATCCAGAGTTTATTCTTTATGACAAAGAAAGTAGCAGAGTTGTTCCGGCATCGAGGTACCTTGATCGTCGCGGTGAAGCAGGTTGTGACTCCTTACGGATACAGGGCCGCTTGTTATTTCCGCTTGTCGAGCTACGTCCTGCACCGGGACATGAACCGCGTGAAGTGATGAGTCATTTACTACGCGCTTTCCGATCAGCCATGGTCTCAATTTCAGACAAAAGATTACTTTGGCAGGCGGGGGGTATGCCCCAGCAGGGTTTCCCGCTTGGAGGACACTTACATTTCAGTGGAGTACCACTCAGCGCTGAACTGTTACGAAGCTTAGATAACTATTTAGCACTGCCTGTATCCGTATTGGAGGATAGTCGAAGTTTTCGTCGTCGTCCACGTTACGGGTTTCTTGGTGATTTTCGCATTCAACCATATGGTGGCTTCGAGTATCGTACACTCCCCAGTTTTTTGATCTCTCCGTTGGTCACGAAGGGTGTGGTGGCATTATCACGGCTTATCGCCGAGAATGTGGAGGCTTTAACAGCCAGACCATTACAAGATGAACAAATTTACTCTGCCTTTTATGAAGGCCGCCAAGAGGTTATCCGTGACATTCTACCTCCTCTAATAGATCAAATCACCGCTCTTCAGGCTTATCCCCGATACGCAAGCTATATCGCTCCTTTTTTTGAAGCGGTATTGTCAGGACGAACGTGGGATGAATCCACCGACATAAGAAGGCATTGGAAAATACAAAACCCCTCGTAAGCGCTCCTTCCTTTCTGGTATAATAGAGATCTGTGAGTGGAAGTTCAAAAAGTCAGCTTCTGATTATTTGAATAACTGCGATGAGTGGAGGGTGATTATGAGTACGCCAACATACACACCAATGATTGAACAATATTTGAGCGTCAAAGCCGGGGCTCAAGATGCTTTTTTGTTTTTTCGTTTGGGTGATTTTTATGAGATGTTTTTTGATGATGCTATTCTGGCTTCAAAAGAGCTAGAAATTACGCTGACCGGACGAGGGGGCGGAACTGAGGAGAAAATTCCGATGTGTGGTGTCCCCTATCATTCGGCGGATAATTATATCTATCGATTGATTGAAAAAGGTTACAAAGTAGCTATTTGCGAACAAGTAGAAGATCCTGCTGCAGCCAAAGGAGTCGTTCGTCGCGAAATCGTCCGTGTGGTAACACCCGGAACGGTGATGGAAGGCAAGGTTATGGGGGAGCGGGCGAATAACTATATACTTTGCGTGACCGAACGCCAAGGCCTCATGGCAGTAACTTCCTGTGATTTATCAACGGGTGAGCTTTATGTGACATCTTCGCCATCCAATAAGCAGTGGCTTCGTGATGAGGTTGGATTGTACGATCCCGCAGAAATGATTGGAGATGCAGAATTACTGGATTGGATTGCTGGGCAAGCAACCCCACTAGGCAAACCAGTTGTGTACACTCCATGGGATAAGATGAAAGAAGAGAACAGCAGGAAACAATTTGGTGAAGCGGTATGGGTTAGATTAGAACCGGAACGTCGCGATTGTATCGCATTGCTTGTAGGATATCTTAGTGAGACGCAGAAGCGTCAGTTAGGTCAATTAACGAAGATTTCCTCGTACGAACCAGAACATTTTATGATTCTGGATCCCTTTACCCGTCGAAATCTTGAACTTGTAGAGACGGTGCGCGAGCGCTCGAAGAAGGGTTCGCTATTGTGGTTGCTTGACCGTACAGAGACTTCAATGGGCGCTCGTATGCTTCGGCGCTGGATAGACAAGCCATTATTAAAGCGAAGCGCAATCGAAGATAGATTGGAAGCTGTAGATCATCTGCATAGCGCGTTTATTCTTCGAGAGGACCTGAAGGTAGCTCTCCAAGAGATTTACGATTTAGAACGGCTTGTAGGCCGGATTGCATACGGTAATGCCAACGGTCGCGATATGATCGCTTTGAAGTCTTCGCTTCGGCAAGTACCTGAGATCAAATCATTGTTACAGGGTGCTTCCTCGGCTACGCTCCGGCGGATTGCTGAGGAAATGGATCAATGTGATGATTTGGCTGATCGAATAGATGCTGCGATCGCTGATGAACCTCCTGTATCGGTCCGAGACGGTGGAATTATTAAGCCGGGTTATCATGAACGGTTGGACGAGCTCCGTGAAGCTGGAGTTAACGGCAAGCGCTGGATTGCTGAGCTGGAAGCTGCTGAACGGCAAGCTACCGGTATTAAGTCGTTGAAGATCGGCTACAACAAGGTGTTTGGCTACTATATCGAAGTGACGAAATCGAATTTGGCTTCTCTACCTGAAGGACGTTACGAACGTAAACAGACACTTGCCAATGCTGAGCGCTATGTAACTCCAGAGTTAAAGGAGAAGGAAACCCTCATTCTTGAAGCTGAAGAGAAAATGGTCGATCTAGAATTTGCATTGTTTACTGAGCTGCGAGAGACTGTTGCAGCTGAAATTTCCCGTTTGCAGTCACTAGCAGAACATATTGCTGAAATTGATGTCTACCGTTCATTATCAGCCGTTGCTGCAGAGAATGGATTCGTCAAACCGACACTCACTGATGGCTATGACCTGAAGGTGGAGCAAGGACGTCATCCTGTCGTTGAATCGGTGATGAGTGATTCTGCGTTTATCGCTAATGGGACTCAATTATGTAAGGATGAAGCTAGTATTCTGTTGATTACGGGACCTAATATGGCTGGTAAAAGTACTTATATGCGTCAAGTTGCACTGATTGCGATTATGGCCCAAATCGGAAGTTTTGTACCAGCAACATCTGCTCAGATCCCACTTGTTGACCGTATCTTTACGCGAATTGGTGCTGCGGATGATCTAATCGGTGGTCAAAGTACATTCATGGTGGAAATGGCTGATATTCAAGTTATGACGGAGAAAGCAACCTCTCGCAGTTTGATCATCATCGATGAATTAGGGCGGGGAACATCGACGAGTGAAGGGATGGCGATTGCGCAGGCTGTCATCGAATACGTCCATGATCATATCGGCTGTAAAGCGCTGGTATCGACACATTTCCATGAATTGGCCCATCTTGAGAGCAGTCTTGTAGGACTACGCAATTACCGAATGGCTGTTCAAGAGAGCGGCGATAAAGTCCACTTTTTACGAAAACTTATTCCAGGTGCTGCAGATACAAGTTATGGTATATACTGTGCTCGTTTGGCCGGACTTCCTGGTGGAATCATTGAACGTGCCTACGGGTTATTGCAAAATATTGAGCAATCTGCGGTTGAACTAACGGCTACAACGGCTACGTTTGCAGCTACGGCAACTGTAAACTCAGAACAAGGAAAAGTAACTGAGACTAATGAACCAGCGGTGTCTCTAGTAGAAATAGTCGACAAGGCCTCCCTTATTGAGGATGAGAACACTACCTTGAGTGCAGAGGTTGTACAGCTTTCGATTTTTGGGGAAGAACCCCCAGTGAAGAAAGTGAAGTCTACACATGAGGATGCGGGTGTACGTCATCTTATCAACCAGGTGAAGAATGCTGACCTCATGAATATGACACCACTTCAGGCGATGCAGTTGATCAATGATTGGAAGATGAAGGCTAAAGACCTATGATGCTGTTGTAGAGATGTAAATGGGGAATTGAGGAGCGGAGGGGGACAAAAGCAATGGCCAAAATTATAGTATTGGACGAGCATATCGCGAACCAAATCGCTGCCGGTGAAGTGGTTGAACGACCGTCGTCGGTCGTGAAGGAACTTGTAGAGAACGCGATTGATGCGGGAGCTCGTAAAATTGAGGTAACAGCAGAAGAAGGTGGACTTCAATCGATCCGAGTTACGGATAACGGCTCCGGTATGGATCCCGAGGATTGCGAAACGGCATTCTACCGTCACGCTACTAGTAAAATGTCATCCGGCCGTGATTTGTTCCAAATCCGCAGCCTCGGTTTTCGCGGTGAGGCACTGCCAAGTATTGCCGCTGTGTCGAAGGTCCAGCTTGTCTCATGCAATAACGATACAGGGTTGGGACGGCTCATCGCTATTGAGGGAGGCACACTGAAGCAGAATGAAGAGACGGCTGCACCCCAAGGAACGGATATCATCATCAAAGAATTATTTTACAATACTCCGGCAAGGCTGAAATATATGAAAACAATTCAGACGGAGCTTGGTCACATTTCTGATGTGATGTATCGTCAGGCCCTTGCGCATCCAGATATCGCTTTTACTTTTAGACACAATGGTAATACATTGTTACAGAGTCCTGGAGGTGGAAGTCTACTTCAGGTGATCGCATCAATATACGGTGTGAATGCTTCGAAAGCGATGATTCCGATTGAAGCGGAAAATCTTGACTACCGTATCAGTGGCTATATTGGTCGACCAGAACTTACGCGTTCAAACCGTGGCGGTATGTCAACCATCGTCAATGGGCGTTATATTCGTAACCAAGGGCTTCATCAAGCGATATTAAGGGCTTATCATACACTGTTACCCATCAATCGTTATCCATTGGGTGTCATTAGTCTAGAGATGCATCCTTCCCTAGTGGACGTTAACGTGCACCCTGCTAAGCTGGAGGTACGTTTCAGTAAAGAGCCAGAGCTGAATACATTTCTTGAGGAGAGTCTGCGAGCGATGCTATCAGCACAGGTTCTGATTCCTCAGGTCGTAAAACAGAATATTGGGAAGGCTAAAAGCGGCTCAATTATTCAAGAGCAGTTCCATTTTCAGTCTCCTAACATAGATGCAGCAAGCAAAGGGGCAACACCCCAACCTACAGCTCCTGTTCAATCAGTAGATGGGTATTCCTTGCGGGAACGTGCTCCTGCGAATAATTTCAGTTCAGCACCTGCAAAAGGTGTAGAGAGGTACTCTCAACCTAGTTCTTCAAGTACTGCTAATAGTTCTTCCGCAGGGGGACAGCAGAGAACTGGGCAACCTGGTCGGTTGAGTGTTTCTGCAACAGATTATAGACCCGTTTACGCTCCTGTTGGAGTAAATACGTCAGAAGTGTTATATGGATCGTCTGAGGCGACTCCAGAGCTTCCAGAGTTCCCGGAGCTGTCGTTGATTGGGCAGCATCATGGTACGTATCTGATCGCTCAGAACGAGCAAGGTCTTTATTTAATTGATCAACATGCTGCCCATGAACGGGTTAATTATGAATATTATTATGAAAAATTTGGACATCCGGCAGATGCTTCTCAGGAACTACTAATTCCGATTACAATGGAATTCACACCATCAGACAGTCAGAAGTTGAGTAGCAGGCTTCAGTGGTTTGAGAGTGCGGGAGTTATTCTTGAACATTTCGGTGGCGGGACATTTCGAGTTGTAAGCCACCCCTATTGGTTCCCACCAGGGGATGAGGCAGCAATTATTGAGGAAATGGCAGAGTGGGTGCTAAGCGAGCGTGCGATTGATTTAGCGAAGCTACGGGAGAAGTCCTCTATTCTTGTGTCTTGCAAAGCATCTATCAAAGCCAATCAAAAGTTAACACCCGATGAGGCGAATACGCTAATCCAGCGGTTAGCTGCTTGTAAGCAGCCTTATACTTGTCCGCATGGTCGGCCGATTATTGTATCTTTTTCTACTTACGATTTGGAGAAGTTATTTAAGCGGGTTATGTAAACGAAAGGAGAACCATAGTGATTATTACAACAGGTGATCAAAGTTCTCCACAGACGGAGAGGCGTGCGGTTACTTTGGCTCAAGAAACAGGTGCTATCTATGTACCACGTAACCGTACATCGCTGTCTAAATTGTCTGAAACATATGGTGGTCAGGATATTCTGATCATTCTGAAGGAAGAGGTTCGTTTGTTCCGCGAAGGAGAAGAGCCGATGATATTCCATCCTAGTATGGCCTTCGTTCGAGCAAAGCGGCTACTTAAAGGCGAACCTGATAATATGCTGGAAGCAGCGCGTGTAGCTCCTGGAGATACTATTATCGATTGCACAGCTGGACTTGGAGCGGATTCCATGGTGTTTGCTCTAGGAGCAGGCCCAGAGGGGCATGTACTTGCTCTGGAAGCCTCACTTTCTCTTTCGGCTTTGCTTCGCGAGGGTTTATCTTCTTACGAATGCAGAATTAAACCATTTAACGAGGCGTTACGAAGAATTGAAGTAAGATGTGCGGATCATTTAGAAGTATTACGCGGGCTAGCTGATAATAGTGCAGATGTTATATATTTTGATCCAATGTTCCGTAGTCCGGTTCTGGAATCAGCTTCAATCTCACCGCTTCGTAAGTATGCTAACAATGACCCTTTGAGTTTTGAAACAATTGCTGAAGCAAGACGTGTCGCGCGTAAGACAATAGTACTGAAAGAGAAAAAAGGGAGCGATGAATTTGATAGACTGGGATTTACAGTCGTAGGTCGCTCACAATCAAAAATTGCGTACGGAGTGATTTCGCTTGATGACTAACAAGAAACCAAAACTGCTAGTGCTTCTAGGACCGACTGCTGTTGGTAAGACGAAGCTCAGTATCGAGATCGCGAAGGCGTTCTCCTGCGAAATCATTTCCGGTGATTCCATGCAGGTGTACCGGGGGATGGATATCGGGACAGCCAAAATTACCAGAGATGAAATGGATGGCGTTCGACATCATTTAGTTGATGTCTTGAATCCGGATGAAGACTTTTCCGTCGCATTATTCCAAGATTGGTGCAAGACACTTATTCCAGAAATTAGTGCGCGAAATAAGCTTCCTTTTATCGTTGGGGGTACGGGTCTGTACATTGAATCCGTGTGTTATGAGTTTCAATTTACGGAGGCAGGTGCGGATGATGAATTCCGTGAAGCGCAGCAGCAATTTGCCCTACAGAACGGTCCAGAAGCATTACACGCCAAGCTAGCGATCATCGATCCTGTTTCGGCAGCCCGTTTGCACTACAATGATGTACGGCGGGTAATTCGAGCGCTGGAGATTTATCATCTGACCGGAGTGACACTCTCCTCGCGTTTGGAGTCGCAAAGCAAGGAGTCTCCATATGATTTATGTTTTGTTGGTTTGACAATGGACCGTCAAATGCTTTATAACCGTATTGAGCAGCGAATCGACGAGATGATCTCACTTGGACTTGTAGATGAGGTGCAAAATCTGCTGAATCAGGGGTACTCTCGAAATCTGGTTTCGATGCAGGGACTGGGATATAAAGAGATTGTAGAACATCTTGAAGACGGTGTACCACTGCTGGCAGCGATAGAGAAGTTGAAACGGGATACTCGGCGCTATGCTAAGAGACAACTCTCTTGGTTCAGGCATATGCGGGATATTTCGTGGATCGATGTAGGGGATGGTCAAAACTTTTCCGGGAATTTAATGGCTGCACATGCTATAATAGCAGGAAAGTTTCCTACTGATCTTGAATATAATTATAAACACTAAATGATTCCTATTGGGGGTACGACTAATGAACAAATCCATTAACATCCAAGATACGTTCTTGAACCAATTACGTAAAGATAGCATCCCAGTTACCGTTTTCTTAACGAACGGTTTTCAGATCAGAGGGACGATCAAAGCTTTCGATAATTTTACCATCGTAATTGATAGTGATGGACGCCAGCAAATGGTGTACAAGCACGCAATTTCAACGTTCCAGCCGCAGCGTAATGTATCACTTATGCAAGAATCACAGAACGAGGGCTAACAGCCTTAATTTCCACTTATTGAACATAACGCTTTAAGTGTAAAGTGAAACTTTTTTGAAATTCGATACGTTTAATGGTATAGGTAAAGATGCAGAGCAACCTTATAAGGTTGTTCTTTTCTTTCCGAGGATAGATGCCGTAGGAGTATAAGGGGGTTAGAGATAAATTATGGCTACAAAGAGACCACCTTCCAGAGTGGAAAGGAATAGTCGTCCAGAGAAGAAGGCGGAGACACCTAAGAAGAATAGAAAGAAGAAGTTGAAGTTAAAGCACGTTCTATTGATTTCCTTCTTTACAGTTGCTGTTGCCGTATTTTGTGCGATAGCTGGGTATTTGTACATTACGATCAGCGGTGAAAAAATATTATCTGAGAATGAAGACAAATTGATTATTTATGAAACATCAAAGGTATATGACCGTAAGGGAGTCATGATGGGAGAGCTGTCCATCGATAAAAGTGAGCCCGTTGATTCCGAGCAAATACCACAGCTTGTTAAGGATGCCTTTATCGCTACAGAAGATAGACGTTTTAATGAGCATAACGGGGTGGATTTGTGGTCGATCGGCCGTGCGGCGGTAAAGGACATCGTAGCTCGTTCGATGGTTGAGGGTGGTAGTACGATTACTCAACAATTGGCCAAGAACATTTTTCTAAGCTCCGATAAGACCTTTTTCCGGAAAGCAACAGAAATGTCTATCGCCATGGCGCTAGAGCGTCACAATACAAAGGATGATATTATTACATTGTATTTAAACCGGATATTCTATGGTCAGAAAGCGTATGGGATTAAAGCGGCTTCCCAGCGTTATTTCGGCAAAAGTGATTTGAATGATCTGGAGATTTGGGAAATCGCCACATTGGCGGCAATTCCTAAGGGACCTTCCAAATACAATCCGATTAGTAATCCGGACTTGTCTAAGGAGCGTCGAAGCGTCGTGCTCGATTTGATGTTCCAAGAGGGTTACATTACAGCTGCAGAACGTGATGAAGCGAAAGCAGTTGATTATGATTATGAACAACCGGCTAAGAGTGATGCGTACCTTGCATTTAAAGATTACGTAACTCAGGAAGCAGAAGAGAAGTATGGTTTAACCGAAGATGAGTTGAACCGTGGCGGATATAAAATCTATACGACGATGGACGTTCAAGCGCAAAAGGCAGTAGAGAAAGCATTTGCTAATGACGATTTCTTTGAGAAGAGTAAAGATGATAAACAAGTTCAAGGCTCTATCGTTATTATGAATCATGAGAATGGCAGTCTGGTTGCGTTACTAGGTGGCCGTGATTATGAACGTAAAGGATTCAGTCGTCTGAATAGCCGTAGACAGCCGGGTTCCGCGTTCAAGCCAATCGTGTCGTATGCTCCAGCACTTGAGTCGGGGAAATTTGGACCGGATTCTCAGATCAGTAACGAGAAGCAGTGTTTCGGGGATTATTGTCCACGGAACTTACATGGATATTCTAAAACGATTAACTTGACCACAGCGTTGACGAAGTCGGAGAATATTCCAGCCGTTTGGTTGCTGAATCAGGTTGGTGTGAAGACGGGCGTCAAGTATGCTGAAGAAATGGGTATTACGATGGATAAGGATGATCGTAACCTTGCGATCGCACTTGGAGGTCTGACACGCGGTACAAATACGCTAGAAATGGCGGGTGCCTTTAGTGTGTTTGCTAACCAAGGGAAATACAATGCTCCGTATTCGATCAAATCTATTGTGGATCATGATGGTAAAGAAGTGTTTAAATATAATCCACCAAAAGCGAAGCAGGTAATTAGCGAACAGACCGCATACTACATGACGCAAATGTTACAAAATGTTGTTAATGAGGGTACGGGTAAACGAGCGCGTATTAACCGTCCAGTTGCAGGTAAGACAGGTACAACGCAGCATGGGATACCAGGACTTACTAGTAGCAAGAACCGCGATGTTTGGTTTGTTGGTTATACGCCGGAGTGGACCGCATCCATTTGGATGGGATACGATAACCCGGATAAGGACCATCTATTGAACGGCAGCAGTGGTCAAGTAGCTTCATTGTTTGCGACAGTGATGAAAGAAGCCTTAGAAGGGGTTCCTGTTAAGGACTTCCCAGTACCAGGTAATCTCCAGACACCGGAACCACCTGAAGAAGTTGAAGTTCCGGCAGCAAGTGGATTAAGCGCATCTTATAATCCTGATACGGCTACGGTGTCATTAAGCTGGACTGGTGTTGATCAGATGGATACCGCGTATCGTATTTATCGGAAATCTTCTGAGGATAGTGACTATGTACATTACATGGACTCTGTAACTACAGAAGCTGAGGATATCAGTGTTGTCCCTGGATTAACCTACGAGTATTACGTAAGGGTGTATGATCCTGTGAATGATACGGAAAGTAAGCCTACAAACACGGTAACTGTTACGATTGAGAGTGAAGAACCTCCAATTACGGAACCAACACCTGATGGCAATGGTGGGGAAAATGGTCAAGGTGGAACCGGAGGTACTGAAGGTACACCAGGTCCAGGCGGAACTCCTGGTAACGGTAATGGTGGAGCAACTCATCCGCCTGGCAATGGTAACGGAAATGGAAACGGTAATGGTAATGGAAACGGTAATGGTAATGGAAACGGTAATGGTAATGGAAGTGGAACAATTCCTGGTAATCCAGGTGAGGGCTCCGGCGGAGAACAACCACCTGAAGTACCAACTGAAGGAAGCACGGATAATGCATATACAGACCCTAATGCCATGGGCAATGACATGAATAATCCAGGGTGATAACGTAGTGTACTCCCTATGTTAGTTTAGGCAAAATGCCGACATTTCTCTATGAAGAGAATGTCGGCGTTTTTTTATGTGAAATTAGGGTTTTGAGACTCTCTATTAAATATGGTAAGCTAAATGTACATTGTGTTGAAAGGGCTTATACCATGAAGCGAAAATTTGGTGATCGTGCGAATTGGCGCCGTGTAACGCAGCGTCAGTTCAAATCAAAGTTTGTCGAAAATGATATCTTTACTGGGTTTGTAACCTTGTACAGTATTTTTGCGCTACGTGATCCACTCTGGAAGACGTATGGTGGACATACCTTCCGTATTGCAGACAAGGGTTATACCTGGTTGCAGTATTATCCCAAAGGAGCCCATTTCGTGGTGACTTCCATGTTTGATGACAAGGGAGACATTGTGGAGTGGTATATTGACGTATGCAAAAATCAAGGTGTAACGGACCAGGGTGTCCCTTGGTTTGATGATTTGTATCTTGACATCGTGGTCTTGAAGAACGGGGAAATGTTCTTATTGGATGAGGATGAACTAGATGAAGCTTTAAGTCGCGGTCAGATCACCGTCAAAGACTATGATATGGCGATGGAGACAGCGAAGGAAGTGCAGCAAGTGATTAAGTCAGGGCATTTTCCGTATTTTGATATGTCACTTGAGCACTATCAGAACGGTTTTATGAATCAGTAACCTTTTTAAATCTAGGGGGTATCCATGAATTATTATGGTAAGGGAGTCTCTTTTCAACCTAAAGGTCAAAACCGACGACGTAAACTTCCTAGATGGCTTAGATGGTTTCTGCTAGTTGTTCTTGCGGGGATACTTTGGACGTTGTATGTATTAGCTCAAATTGGCAGTGTGGAACGTAATACGGCCGGATGGAGTACGAATTCTATTTCATATGATGTTGGTATTGTTCTAGGTGCTGCCTTGTGGAGCGATGTGCCAAGTCCAGGACTGGAAGAACGACTCCAGCAAGCTTTAAAGGACTACCGTGAAGGAAAGTTTCGCTACTTCATACTTACTGGTGGTTTAGACACAGCGGAATCCAAATACACTGAAGCTGAAGGTATGGCTAATTATTTGGAGGAGCATGGGGTTCCTCGTGAAATTATGCTTCTCGAGAATAAAGCAACAAGTACGTATGAGAATTTGAAATTCAGCCAGCAAATCATGGAGGAGCGGCAACTGAAGTCTGCGCTTATCATTACGCATACATTTCACGGTAACCGTGCTTTTGAGATTGCAAAGAGTCTCCATTATGACAATCCTAAGCTTTCACTTACCGAAACTAAGGTACTCAAACCCATCTTTAATACGACTAGAGAAGTACTAGCTTATACTAAATGGAAAATGGAGCAACTAGGGATGGCTATCGGCTTGAAATCGTAATTCTTCTAATATCGGGCAGGGAGAGAGAATACATTGTATATGTGCGAGTTCAGCCCCTACCCTAAAAAGAAGGTGATTACACATGCCAGGGCGTGTTATGGCCAAGAGTGGATCTGCAGATGAGAGACCATCTAGACAGATAAATGTTATTTTGCGCAGTACCGAGGCACCGGTCATTTCTCAGAGTATCTCGGATGCAGAGTCGCAGCCTGTACCCAAGTCTCAACAACAGCAAGGCTTGTTTCTGGAAATTCAAAGAGAACTAGATCAGTTGATCGGACTGGATCATATCAAAGATTTGATGTATGAAATATATGCCCTACTTCAAATCGCTTCTATGCGCTCCGATGCGGGGTTGCTGTCCGGTTCTCAAGTATATCATATGGTATTTAAGGGGAACCCAGGTACAGGCAAAACAACCGTTGCCAGAATCGTTGCTAGAATGTTTCAGAGAATGGGTGTATTAAGTAAAGGGCATTTAATTGAAGTAGAGCGGGCAGACCTTGTCGGTGAATATATCGGACATACCGCACAAAAAACGAGAGATTTGGTTAAGAAAGCAATAGGCGGGATTCTGTTCATTGATGAAGCTTATAGCTTGGCTCGTGGTGGAGAGAAGGATTTTGGCAAAGAAGCGATCGATACTTTAGTGAAGTCGATGGAAGATCAAAAGAATCAATTCATTCTCATTTTGGCAGGTTATTCCGATGAAATGGATTACTTCCTGCAATGCAACCCGGGGCTTCCTTCAAGGTTTCCTATTCAAATGGACTTTCCCGACTATACGATTGACCAATTGATCCAAATATCTGAAGGAATGGCCAAGGATCGTGACTATATCTTGATGCCGCAGGCGATACTCAAACTTAAGCAACACTTATTAAAAGAGAAATGTCAGAGTGATCATTTGTTCAGCAATGCCAGATATGTGCGTAATGTTATTGAGCGTTCCGTTCGCCAGCAGGCGGTTCGATTACTTAGTCAATATGGTGGTGGATCTCCAGGAAAGCTGGAACTGATGACGATTCGTATGGAAGATTTGAAGTTAGATAACAAACCGCAATAAGAAACGCAATCTTGAAGCTGCGTTCTGTGCTGTGCCTAAGGAGCGAGAGAGGCCGATTCTATTTTATTACATGAAGTCGATGTATCTTCTCCTAAGTGTGAGCGTTTATTTCGTATTCCAACAGAGCGGAGGATCTTATATCCGCTCTTTATCGTGTTGGCGGGTTGTGGAAAGTCATTTTGATGAAGACGTTAGAGCTATGAGTTTATAGTGAAAGAAGTTGACTATACTAAATTTGGATCAGCACCTGCCCCATTTGGGGTGAAAACGAATGAAGATCATTGAAAAATACAGATAACGGATACAGCAAAGGGAGAGTTAATAGATCATGGCTAATTTTAGTGAAGAGATCATTGGGTGGATGGAAGATGCAGAATCACAGGTACAATCACGGTTTCGCGAAATTGATAGAATTGTAGATCGTAACCAGTGGAAGGTGATTGAAGCATTTCAACGGCATCAGGTAAGTGATTTTCATTTCGCAGGTTCCACGGGCTATGCATATAATGATCGTGGTCGTGAAGTGTTGGATCTAGTATACGCTGATGTTTTCGGTGCCGAGGCAGCATTGGTTCGTCCTCATTTTGCATCAGGAACACATACGATTGCTACAGCTTTATTTGGTGTATTACGTCCTGGAGACGGACTGATATATATTACTGGGACACCTTATGACACATTACATAAAGTGATTGGTACTACGGGAGACGGGACAGGTTCACTTATGGATTTCGGAGTTCAATATGACGAAGTTGCTCTACTCTCTGATGGTTCGGTGGATTGGGATACAGTAGCTACAAAAATGAATGGTCGTACCAAGGTGATTGGCATTCAGCGCTCACGCGGATACGATTGGAGGGATTCTTTCTCGGTGAGTCAAATCGGTGAAATGGTAGCAAGAGTCAAAGCCATGAATCCGAATTGTATCGTATTTGTTGATAATTGCTATGGTGAGTTTACGGAGGAACAAGAACCAACACAGGTTGGAGCAGACTTAATTGCGGGTTCTTTGATTAAAAACCCAGGTGGTGGATTGGCCGAAACCGGTGGTTACATCTGTGGGCGAGCTGCTCTAGTGGAATTAGCTTCGTACCGGCTCACAGCACCGGGGATTGGCGGCGAAGTTGGTGCTATGCTGGGTACTACGCGAGGTATTTACCAAGGGTTGTTTATGGCTCCTACAATTGTTGGACAAGCTGTTAGGGGGAGTGTTCTTGCGGCGGCTTTGTTCGAGCGTGCTGGATTTGAAAGTAGACCACGCTGGGATGAGCAACGAACAGATTTGATTCAGGCTATTGCGTTTAGTGGCTCTGAGCAATTGATCGCTTTTGTTCAAGGTATTCAACGAGCAGCAGCGGTAGATGGTCATGTAGTCCCTGAGCCGTGGGATATGCCTGGTTATGAGCATCCCGTGATTATGGCTGCCGGGACATTTATACAAGGTGGTAGTCTAGAATTGTCGGCAGATGCACCCATTAGAGAACCTTATATTGCTTATATGCAAGGTGGGCTAACTTACGCTCATGTTAAGTATGGCTTGTTGACAGCACTGCAAACGATGAAAGAGCGAAATCTGCTGTAAGAGAATCTGACATAGGTATTGACATGTTAGGATAGTTAACATAGAATGAAGCTATGAACTTCAAGTGGAAGGTTGATAACGATGAGTGACGAAATACGCAGAAATATGGCACTTTTTCCGATCGGTATCGTAATGAAACTCACCGATTTAACGGCGAGGCAAATTCGTTATTATGAACAACATGAATTGATAGTACCTGCACGTACATCGGGAAATCAGCGGTTGTTTTCTTTTATTGATGTTGAACGGTTGCTTGAAATTAAGAGTTTGATTGATAAAGGCGTCAATATTGCTGGGATTAAACAGGTTATGAATCCGATGTCCAAAGGATCGCAGGAAGCTACGGTTATTTCCAAGGATACAGAGGAGAAACGCAAGGAAATGTCTGATTCGCAGTTATACCGTATGCTCAAACAAGAACTGGTAACAGGAAAAAGACCGGGTCAGGTATCACTGATCCAAGGAGAATTATCTCGCTTTTTCAAAATATAAATAAAATGGGGAGATGTTATAGTGAGTTATTCAAAAGAAGATATTCTGCGTATTGCTAAAGAGGAAAATGTTCGCTTCATCCGTTTGCAATTTACAGATCTACTAGGAACTATTAAGAATGTTGAGATCCCCGTTAGCCAATTGGAAAAAGCACTCGATAACAAAATGATGTTTGATGGTTCATCCATTGAAGGATATGTTCGTATTGAAGAATCTGACATGTACTTATTCCCTGATCTTGATACTTGGGTTATCTTCCCATGGGTTACGCAAGATCGCGTTGCTCGTTTGATTTGCGATGTTTATAAGCCAGATGGAACTCCATTTGAAGGAGACCCACGTTACATTTTGAAACGTGCATTGAAGGAAGCAGAAGAAATGGGTTATACTTCGATGAATGTTGGTCCAGAACCGGAATTCTTCCTGTTCAAGACAGATGAAAAAGGCAATCCAACAACTGAGTTAAATGACCAAGGTGGTTATTTTGACCTTGCGCCTACAGATCTTGGTGAGAACTGTCGCCGTGAAATCGTGTTGACACTTGAAGAGATGGGCTTTGAAATTGAAGCTTCTCACCATGAGGTTGCTCCAGGACAACACGAAATCGACTTTAAATATGCTAATGCGATCAAAGCAGCAGACCAAATTCAAACTTTCAAATTGGTAGTTAAGACACTCGCTCGGAGCCACGGTTTGCACGCTACATTCATGGCAAAACCATTGTTTGGTGTTAACGGTTCGGGCATGCACTGTAACCAATCGCTATTCAAAGGGAAAGAGAATATATTCTATGATGAGAGCGATAATTTGGGTCTAAGTGAAGAAGCACGTCATTATATGGCCGGTATTATGAAACATGCACGTGCATTTGCTGCAATCACGAACCCTACAGTTAACTCATATAAACGTCTGGTTCCTGGATATGAAGCTCCTTGTTACGTTGCATGGTCTTCTAGTAACCGTAGCCCAATGATTCGTATCCCAGCATCCCGTGGTCTTAGTACTCGTGTAGAAGTTCGTAACCCGGATCCAGCTGCTAACCCATATCTAGCTTTGGCTGTAATGCTGAAAGCGGGTCTTGATGGAATTAAGAATAAATTGCCGCTCGTTGAGCCAATTGACCGTAATATCTATGTAATGTCCGAAGAAGAACGGGTTGAGGAAGGAATTCCTAGCTTGCCATCGGATTTGAAAGAAGCACTGAACGAATTGCTTCGTAGTGAGATTATTTGTGAAGCACTAGGCGATCACGCCCTCACTCACTTCTATGAATTGAAAGAAATCGAATGGGATATGTTCCGCACGCAAGTTCACGCTTGGGAACGTGACCAATACATGACGTTGTACTAGAAAAAGGAGCCATCCCCTAGCGCATTTGCGCTGGGGGATTTTTTTATGGCTAGGTTAAGACCTCCTTATAAGCCGAATTATTAAAACGGATTTGAGGATTAATTTGGCATGATAGATTGATTAGGCATGAAGGATTGATTAGGCATAAAGGATTGGTTAGGCGTGAACGATTGGTTTGATACAAAAGCTTGATTTGGTGTAAAAGGTTGATTCGGAGTAACGGCAGCAACTTTAGCGACATGAGGATGGCCCATAGATGCGCATGAAACGATCACTAACAAAATAAACAAAACAAGGATAATACCTGTACTTGTATGATTGAATTCTGACATAAATTGATCTACCTCCACATTTTTAATTGACTCGATTCACAGTATGCTTATTTAGACTAACGTGTATAGACAATTGACTAAGTAAATTTAGAAATGGGCTTCTATAAAACGATCATAGTATCATCTATCCCTATCTTCCTTATCAATCTCTTAAATTATGCTATTCTACTACGTCATTATTCGATGTATTCATAGATATGAAGCATAGAATAAACTATGAAAGGGCAAGGGGGGTGAATCACAATGGCGATTCTATTACCGCAACAATTTTTCAATATCGGACCCAATGTTGATAAATCCTACTATGAAGATCTAAGAGGAGGCGCGAATGCTACTGTAACAGTGAATAATCTTGGTCTATATCCGATTGATCTCGTCATCACTCGTGTTAACGCACCTGTAATCACTTATGCAATCCCAGCGGGTACCAGCCTCACGTTGGCTGTTGATCTACTGCTGGTTGCAGCCCTGCTGACTGGCGCTGGTGCAACATTTGGCGACATTCAAATTGCTACTTCTGATTTTTATTCTGTAAAAGCTTCAAACAGGTACCTCTACCTTCATCCTTTTTGATGGTAGAGGTATTTTTGTTACGTAGCACTTCTGAAAACTCACTGTTACAATAGATTTAAGTCATATAAGAGAGTGGGTTGTTAAGATGAAGATAGATTTAACTGGAAAAATCGCACTTGTGACTGGAGGGACTGGGGAGCTGGGGCGCGTTATGGTACGAACTCTAGCAAATTGTGGGGCTAAAGTGGCTATCCATTATTTAAGTAATAGAACCAAGGCCGAGGAACTGCTTGAAGAAATTCAGGATGATGGTGGGACGGCAATCATTGTACAAGGTGATATTACGAAAGAAGCTTCAATTCTAAATATGAAACAACAAATCGACGCAGAACTTGGTGAAGTTGATATTGTCGTAGCTAATGCAGTTGTCCAATATACTTGGACAAGCATTCTTGAACAATCACCGAAAGACTATCAAAGTCAATTTGATTCTTGTGTTATGCAAAGCGTGTATTTGGCGAAAGCTTTCATTCCTGCGATGCAGGCAAAGCGGTCAGGGCGGTTCATCGGGATTAATACGGAGTGTTCAATGCAAAATTTCCCCAATCAATCAGCTTATGTAGCTGGAAAAAGAGGAATGGATGGTGTTTATCGCGTGCTTGCGAAAGAGGTTGGTGAATTCCAGATTACAGTGAACCAAGTAGCCCCGGGATGGACGATCAGTGAGAAGGATCGTGGTGATGACGCAGGTTCAGATGAAGCTTATCTTCAAGGAGTTCCTTTGAAACGTAGGGGAGTGGATCAGGAGATCGCTAATGCTGTTGCGTTCCTTGCCTCTGATTTAGCTAGCTTTATTACCGGAGCCTTTATACCTGTGACTGGTGGGAATGTAATGCCAGCAATCTAGAAATAGGATTTGGGCGTGATTATAGTTTGAAAGTATGGAGACGAGATGCGGAACAATAGATCTTAATTACTGAGACAAGAATTTGAAACACAAAGACAACAAACAGCAAGCCTCCATGGATCATGGCGACTTGCTGTTATTTGTTCGTTATGATCTTTAAAGAGATAAGGAACCTCATCTATATTAGTGGAAATCGCGGAACAGACCAACGACTTTACCGAGAATACTAACATGCTTCAAACGAATTGGCTCCATGGTTGCGTTCTCTGGTTGTAATCGAATATGGTCTTTCTCCTTATAGAATGTCTTAACTGTAGCCTCGTCTTCTTCTGTCATCGCAACAACAATATCTCCATTGTTAGCCGTCTGTTGCTGTCTAACGATCACATAGTCTCCATTATGGATACCCGCTTCAATCATACTATCTCCCATGACAGAGAGCATGAAAACTTCACCATCACCAGCATAGTGTTGAGGAAGTGGGAAATAATCCTCGATGTTCTCAGTAGCAGTGATCGGTACACCGGCAGTTACTTTACCAATCACGGGTACTCTAGCTACGGAATGGGCGAATAGCCCGAGATGATCTGAATCCTCTTGTCCCAGCAGCTCTATAGCCCGTGGCTTAGTAGGGTCGCGGCGAATAAGCCCCTTTTTCTCCAGCCTGTCCAGGTGACCATGCACCGTAGAACTGGAAGCAAGACCAACAGCTTCGCCGATTTCTCTAACAGAAGGAGGATAACCCTTCATGCGGACTTCGTTGCGTATAAATTCAAGAATTGCTTGCTGACGGCTGGATACCTTCGACATAACATATCAACCCCATCTAGTAACGTTTGGAAAAATTATAACATAGAACTACCGTTCGTACAAACGTAAGTTCTAAATCTATCATTTATCTATTAAATTGGTTGAAAAAGAATATTTTTATTCATGGGAACAATTGTTCTAAAAAAGTATTGAATCAAACAAACGTTCGTGTTATAGTTTATTCATAAACAAGAACACACGTTTGGAGTGGTGGAAAATGTTAAAATACAGTTCATATCAAAGTATTCATAATAAGCCTTCTTTGGAGAAAACTATGCTTAGTGGAATTCAATCAAGAGGGATACATAAAGGTTTGAGCAGAATTATGATAGTGATTCTCTTGTTGACGATAACTTGTACGGGAATGGTGACAGCATTTGCTGCTTCTTCTGAAGGAGATCACGACGTGGTCTTGGAGAAGGTCATTGTGCAGCCGGGGGATACATTATGGCAGATTGCAACGGCTCACAAACCAAGAGGTAAGGATACACGTATCTATATCGAACATATCAAGGATTACAACGGACTGACAGCAAGTGCAATTCGATCAGGCGATGTTCTAATTCTTCCACCTAAATAAAAGGAATAATTCAGTATATTAACAATCCGTTTATGAAGATTTCTTGCTTACGTTTTATTTGTTAGAATAATTGTAAGAGCTTGTTTTGGTGACGATAACGACAGTGATGTCGTATCACCTTGACAAGCTCTTTTACTCATGTCAAAGTAAGAAATGAATGCCTTACACGAACGCAGTTGTAAGCTTGTTTAAAGTAGCTTATTGAACTACCGTGAAACGCACAGAAAATCATAGCAGGAGGGAATTATGGACATAGATGCTTTGGTGCAGCGAATTAATGAATTAGCCCGTAAGAATAAAGAATCAGGGCTAACAGAAGAAGAAAAGCTGGAAAGAGCTCAGCTTCGTGAAGTGTATTTGAATAACATTAGAAGTAACTTTCGCCAACAACTCGAGTCAATCGAAGTGGTGGATGAATAAAGGACCTGCCGAAAGGCTTGGCCCTACATATGCTAGTGGTGATGCTTCATCAAACTTTAGGAGGAACATGTATGGGTTCATTTGACAGAAAAGTAGAGCGGAACATGGTGAAGTTGAAGAAAAAGGGGAAAAATCCTGTTATAAAAGCAACTGCATCGGGTAAAGGCTCTAGTCCAACTTTTGGTGCAAAAGGTGACGGTGATATTTTTAAAGGCAGAAAGATCATATTACCAGGTGCTTTGAGTTTGATAGCGATTCTGTATGCTGCCCTTGGGTTAATGGGACCTGCGACTGGAGAGAATCAGACTCTATTTTGGGTCACAATTGGGCTGTATTTACTCTTAGCTGTGGTGATTTTCCTTAGAAAGCCGTATTTACGCGTTGACAAGAATCGATTGTACACTTCCAAGTTTAATCGAGATAAATACCTCGATGCTAGTAACGTTAGCAAGATCATTCATAACAAAAGTAAAATTGTAATTGTTCCAAAAGGAAAAGAATCAAAGTGGGTGTTCTATCGGTTCCGGAACTTTTTTGATACAGAAGCTATGGCACTTCGTCTTGGGGAATTTGCACACACAAATCACATTACTATAGAAAAGCAATAAGGTGATATAAAATCACTTAAACAGACCTTGGTAACTAAGGGAGAGAGAGGACGTCTACGATGACTATTAAAGCGGTATGTTTTGATTTGGATGATACGTTGCTCTGGGATGATCGAAGTGTTAGGGAGGCATTTGAAGCAACTTGTAAGAGGGCGCAAGAAGTAAAAGGTGTTGATCCAGTCGAACTTCAAGAACAGGTGCGTAAAGAAGCTAGGTCGCTCTATGAATCCTACGAAACTATTTCTTTCACGAAAATGATTGGGATTAATCCTTTTGAGGGACTTTGGGCTAATTTCTCTGCTGGTGAGCAACCTGAATTTCGTAAATTAGAGCAATTAGCTCCTGCATACCGTAAAGAGTCATGGCGGCGTGGACTTCTAGCTGTTGGTGTTGATGATGAAGCCTTAGCTGCTGAACTTGCAGAACAATTTGGACAAGAGAGACGGTCCCGTCCTCATGTGTATGAAGAAACATTTAATATACTTAATGAATTAAAAGGGAATTACAAACTCCTCCTTCTGACCAACGGATGTCCTGCTTTACAACAGGAAAAGCTTGATGGAGTTCCGGAGTTAGCTTCTTATTTTGACGAGGTGATTATTTCTGGTACGTTTGGTAAGGGCAAACCGGATCCATCGATATTCCACCACGCATTGGAACAACTTGGAATCAAGCCAGAAGAAGGTATTATGGTAGGGGACAAGCTAACAACTGATATTCGTGGATCACTCAGTGTGGGAATGACTGCAGTATGGGTGAATAGAGATGGTAGAACGCGTTCGGACGAAATTGTTCCTGATTTTGAAATTAAACACTTGTCCGAGCTTCATGACATTATTGCTAAGAAATCATAATTCACTATATTAAATCATGTTACAAATATTGTTTTGATGAAAGGGGGCATCTACGTTGAGAATTAAGCTCTCGAGTATACTTACACTGGTGATAATATTGATGATTATTGGTGGGTGTAGTAAAGAAAATCATAGTATGCATTCAGATGAAGGAGCATTAGAACCAATTCAAGTGAACCTTCAGATCACTCCAAATGAACCTAGTGCTGGAGAGCCTGTCACGTTTGAAGCCAAGGTAACCTATGGTGGCGAAAATGTTGATGATGCGAAAGAGGTCATATTTGAGTTCTGGAAAGAAGGCAACGATGACGCGAAGCATACCAAGGTTACTGTAACGAGTGAAGGACAAGGACTTTATAAGCATGGTGAAACGTTCCTCGAACCTGGTATCTATTATGTTATTTCTCACGTAACTGCCCACGACCAACATTCTATGCCTATGGTTAAGTTTACGGTGAAATAGGCGTCAGAATTGTAGTCAACACAATGAATAAGAGCTGCTTCCCATTTCTATTACGAATGGAGAGCAGCTCTTTTCGTTATCATATTAACCTTAGATTGATTCGGAAAATTCCGAACCTTTTCTTCTCTAGATGAAATTTCGTTCGTGTTTATTATTCTCATATAAACCATGGGATTTCTCTGTGTTCAAATGCTATATTAGAATTAGATCCGATCTGCTCCCTGTTGTCGGGCACATTTCTAAAATTGCTTGAACCCTAGTCTGCGCTGAGATTCCAAGAAAAATGAATTGTTATTTTCCCTTTTCTAAAATGCTTCATTCTGATAAACTATAAGTTAATGTTTTACGGGAGGGATTAGATCATGAGTAAACCTAGCTTGGAATCCAGAATGAAAGAACGAATATTGATCCTTGATGGCGCAATGGGAACCATGATCCAACAAGTGGACTTAACACCGGCTGATTTTGGCGGTGAAGAGTTAGATGGTTGTAATGAAATGTTAGTGCTTACCCGTCCGGATGTTATTCAGGATATTCACGAGAAATACCTGGAGGCGGGGGCTGACTTAATTGAAACGAACACGTTTGGCGCAACCTCAGTTGTGCTAGCAGAATACGATATACAGGATAAAGCGCGTGAAATCAATCTTGCTGCCGCTAAGCTTGCAATCGCAGCTGTCGAGAAATACAGCACAGCAGATCACCCAAGATATGTAGTGGGTGCACTTGGTCCAACAACCAAAACACTCTCTGTTACTGGCGGGGTCACTTTTGATGAATTGGTTGATAGCTATCAGGAACAAGTAGAGGCATTAATCGAAGCGGGTGTAGATGTTCTATTACTGGAGACCTCACAGGACACTTTGAATGTAAAGGCAGGAAGTATTGGGATTTCCAGGGCATTTAAAGTAACGGGGAAACAATTGCCACTAATGATCTCAGGAACAATCGAACCGATGGGGACCACATTAGCAGGTCAGAATATCGAAGCATTCTATATTTCGTTAGAACATCTGAAGCCGATCTCATTTGGATTGAACTGTGCTACAGGACCAGAATTCATGAGAGATCATATTCGAACTTTGTCTGAGATGGCCAAGACTGGAGTTAGCTGTTATCCCAATGCAGGGCTTCCTGACGAGAACGGGAACTATCATGAATCCCCAGATTCATTAGCGCAAAAACTATCCGCATTCGCGGAGCAGGGCTGGCTTAACATTGCAGGTGGATGCTGCGGAACTACGCCTGCACATATCTCTGCATTAGCGAAGATGATGAGCCAATACGAACCGCGTCCTATGAATGGACAACATCCACCAGTGCTATCTGGGATCGAGCCAGTATATGTGGAGTATGATAACCGTCCCTACATGATTGGTGAACGTACGAATGTTCTTGGTTCGCGTAAGTTCAAGCGCTTGATCGTTGAAGGCAAGTATGAGGAAGCTTCAGAAATTGCTCGTGCACAAGTGAAGAGCGGAGCACAGGTAATTGATGTCTGCGTTCAAGACCCGGATCGGGATGAAACAGAGGACATTAAAGCTTTCTTAGAATTGGTTGTCAAAAAAGTGAAGGTTCCACTCATGATCGACACCACCGATCCTAAGGTGCTGGACCTGGCCTTGAAATATTGCCAAGGTAAAACGATCATTAATTCCATTAACCTTGAGGATGGAGTAGAAAAGTTTGAAGATGTGACACCGTTAATCCATAAGTATGGTGCAGCAATCGTCGTAGGTACGATCGATGAAAGAGGTCAAGCGATCACTCGTGAAGACAAGCTGGAAGTAGCGAAACGTTCTCACGATTTATTGGTGAACAAATATGGATTGAACGCGGAAGATATTATCTTTGACCCACTGGTGTTTCCTGTGGGAACTGGGGATGAACAATATATCGGATCTGCTAAGGAGACGATTGAAGGTATCCGGCTGATCAAAGAGGCATTGCCTGCCTGTCACACCGTGCTCGGTATTAGTAATGTCTCGTTTGGACTCCCTGAAGCTGGACGTGAAGTACTAAACTCTGTCTTTTTGTACGAGTGCACCAAAGCAGGATTAGATTACGCTATTGTGAACACAGAAAAGGTAGAGAGATACGCTTCCATCCCTGAGCAAGAACGTCGACTTGCCGAAGAGCTCATATATAATACGAACGACGAGACGCTTGCTGAGTTTGTGGCTGCTTTCCGTAACAAGAAGGTAGAGAAGAAAGAGAAGATCGTTAATATGTCGCTTGAAGAGCGACTTGGATCCTATGTAGTGGAAGGAACTAAAGAGGGATTAATTCCAGATCTAGAAGAAGCGTTGACTCGTTATTCCGCTTTAGAAGTTATTAACGGGCCATTGATGGCGGGTATGGAGGAAGTCGGCCGGCTGTTTAATAACAATGAACTGATCGTGGCCGAAGTATTGCAAAGTGCGGAAGTGATGAAGGCCTCGGTATCCTATCTAGAACAATTTATGGAGAAGAACGAATCTTCAGTAAAGGGTAAAATTCTCCTTGCAACGGTCAAAGGCGATGTTCATGACATCGGAAAAAATCTAGTGGAGATCATTCTATCCAATAACGGTTACCACATCGTGAATTTGGGTATAAAAGTACCACCGGAACGTATCATTGAAGCCTATCGTGAAGAGAAAGCGGATGCGATCGGTTTGTCTGGTCTTTTGGTGAAATCAGCGCAACAAATGGTATCGACTGCTCAAGATTTACGAAATGCTGGAATTGATGTGCCGATTATGGTCGGTGGGGCTGCATTGACGCGTAAGTTCACGAAGACGAGAATCCGTCCAGAGTATAACGGAATGGTCGTATATGCCAAAGACGCAATGGATGGGCTCGATTTGGCGAATAAGTTGATGGACCCAAACAGTCGGGAGCAAATGCGTCTTGAAATGGAAGCGGAAAAAGAAGCTGATATACAAGTGGCTGTGGCGCAGCCACTGCCGGAACTATCGCGTGCGGTGTCTTCTAAGATTTCGACTGATGCTCCGGTCTTTATTCCACCAGATCTAGAACGGCACGTTCTGCGCAACTATCCGATTGGTCATATTATTCCTTACATGAATATGCAAATGCTGTTAGGCCATCATTTGGGACTTCGTGGATCGGTAGAACAATTACTCGCAGCGGGTGATCCCAAGGCAGTACAATTGAAAGAGACTGTTGATCAAATATTGATGGATGCCGTGACGGATGGAATTATCAAAGCACAAGTTATGTATCGATTTTTCCCAGCCCAGTCATCTGGGAATGATATTATTATTTACGATCCGGCTGATCACACAAAGATTCTCAAGACATTCGCTTTCCCGAGACAGCGGGTTGAACCGTACTTATGCCTATCGGACTTCTTGAAGTCAGTAGATAGCGGAGTCATGGATTATGTTGGGTTCTTAGTCGTAACGGCGGGAGAAGGGATTCGTGAGCTGTCAGAACAATCGAAGTTAAGAGGCGATTATCTCCATTCTCATGCACTTCAGTCTGTTGCCCTTGAATTAGCAGAAGCTACAGCGGAACGAGTTCATCACATGATGCGCGATTCATGGGGATTCCCTGATCCGCAGGAGATGACGATGAAACAACGTCATGGCGCACGCTATCAAGGAATACGAGTATCCTATGGGTATCCTGCTTGTCCAGATCTGGAGTATCAAGCGCCGTTGTTTGAATTAATGAAACCGGAGGACATTGGTATTGAATTGACAGAAGGTTTCATGATGGAACCGGAAGCTTCTGTATCAGCAATGGTGTTTGCGCACCCGCAAGCTCAGTATTTCAATGTAGATAAGGCTTAGGATACTCAGAATTTGAAGCAAATTATCAAGTTAACCAACCCTCCGAGTATTCGGAGGGTTTTGGTAATAATAAGTGCATATAAGAGTATGGAAATGACAGTGTGAAAGGAGGATAAGAAATGGAACTATATTTCATGGGTACCAATGCGGGAGTTCCTTCTCTTGAACGTAATGTGACTTCTGTGGCACTACGATTGCTGGATGAGAGACGATCCTTTTGGTTATTTGATTGTGGAGAAGGTACGCAGCATCAGATTCTGCGTTCACCTCTGAAATTAAGCAAACTTGAATATATTTTTATAACCCATTTGCATGGAGATCATCTCTTTGGTCTGCCGGGACTCATCTCGAGTCGTGCATACCAAGGAGGGGATACACCTCTAACTATATTTGGACCGGTAGGATTAAAGAAGTATATAACTACGGTGTTAGAAATAAGCGAATCACGAATTAACTATAAAATGGACATTGTTGAACATGATGGAGGCACAGTGTTTGAAGATGATTCATTTCGCGTAGAGTCGGCTTTATTGGATCACCGAATACCTAGCTATGGGTATCGAGTTATGGAGAAGGATCAGCCAGGTAAATTGGATATTGCGTTATTGAAGCAGTATGGAATTTCACCTGGACCTCTATATGGTAAGCTGAAAAGAGGCGAGAGCGTACAAGCGCCTAACGAGCGGACTGTTACCGCAGCTGAGGTGCTTGGCGAATCCAAAAAAGGTAGGATTGTTACCATACTTGGGGATACGAGACCTTGTCCAACTGCGCTGGAACTCGCGACGGATGCAAATGTATTAGTTCATGAATCCACCTTCCTACATGAGCTTGCCGATATAGCACACAAATACCATCATAGTACGGCAAAGCAGGCGGCGGAAACCGCTAAGAAGGCTAGAGTGAAAGAGCTATTCTTAACACATTTTAGCTCGCGATACAAGAATAATGAACAAATGCTGCAAATTCAACATGAAGCAGAAGAGACCTTCCCAGGAGCGAAGCTGGCATTAGAACATGTTCTATATCCGATAGAACGGCCTCTGAATAGTTAGGAAATATTATAATTATTTTCCGGGAAAGCGCAGGAAATGACATCCATTTTATCACACTTCGATGTCGTTCGACTTAAACCAGCTTCAATAACTCTTCATCTGACAGAGATTTGCTCATGAAATGGGAATTTGAAGAGATTTGCATACTCTTTGTATCAGTATGTACAATGAAATAAATACACAGTTACAAATAGAGGCGGGGAGCAACATGAAGAATTCATGGGATGCTTATCTCATTGATCTAGACGGAACTTTATACCACGGGGGCCGTATTATACCAGGAGCAGAACTATTGATTAATACAATGAAGGAACGTGGTATCCCTTTTTTGTTTGTGACGAACAATTCATCTCGGACACCAGAAGATGTAGCACTCCATTTAAAAGGGATGGGAATTCCTGCGGAAGCGAATGATGTATGTACATCCGCAGTTGCTGCGGCGGAATATGTTGCCGAATTAATGCCCGGATGTAAGGTAGCGCCAATTGGCGAGTACGGTTTGATTGAGGCTTTGAAAGCGGCTGGACTGAACGTTGACTTAGAAGCACCGGAAGTAGTAATTCAAGGGATCGACCGTACTTTTACATACGACAAATTAACGCAGGCGACACGTTGGATTAGTGGTGGTGCTAAGTATGTACTAACGAATCCAGATTTGCTTCTTCCATCACAGGAAGGTTTAATGCCTGGGGCAGGAACGATATCAGCTGCGATTAAGGCTGCAACCGGAGTAGAGCCGATCGTGGTTGGGAAACCCTCAGAGATCTTAATGAAACATGCGATTGAGCGTCTGGGGCTTGCTAATGAACAGACAGCTGTTATCGGTGACAATATGTTGACGGATATCACAGCGGGTGTCAATGCAGGTTGTGGTACGATCTTGACTTTGACTGGGGTGACGACCGAGGAAAATTTACAGCATTATGTTACTTCCTCTGGTGTGAGTCCAGATACAGTTTGTAAAGACCTTATAGAAGTTCTTGATCTAGTATGTAAATCGAATTAATCTCACTAGTAAGTAATATACAGAATGAAAGGGGTATGTGCCATGCCGGAACTACCGGAAATGGAAAACTACCGAATACAACTATCCAAACACATTTTGGATCTACCTATCACTGAAGTCGTTATTAATCGCGAGAAATCAATTAATAAAGATGCTGAGACATTTTCAGCAGAATTAATTGGACGACAAGTTATATTTGTAGAACGTCGAGGAAAACACTTAGTGTTCCATCTTGATAATGGTCGACGTCTGGTCCTTCACTTGATGTTAGGGGGATTGATGTATTTAGGCTCAAAAACGGATCGACCCGACCGGACAACACAAATTGAAATTGGATTCGGTCAAGAAATGGTCTTATACTTCATTGGTCTACGTCTTGGACACCTGCATGTACACAGCGCCAAAGAAGTAGAAGAGATTATGTCTCATCTTGGACCTGAGCCTCTGGATCGTAAAATGAATGAGTCTAGATTCATTGAGATTTTTCGCAAGCGGAGAGGTAGTCTTAAGACAGCACTTCTTAATCAAGAGGTCATTGCGGGAATCGGTAATTGTTATGCAGACGAAATTGCATTTACTGCTGAGCTATTGCCTTCTGCTAAACTACAACAGTTTAGTGAAGAGGATCTATCCCGACTGTATCATTCCATGAGAGAAGTAATGATCTCAGCTACTGAGGCGGGAGGATATATGGAAATGTCGTTCAAGGTGGGTGACACATTAACTGGTGGATCTAATGATCTCTGCCGTGTCTACGATCGAGAGGGAGAGACTTGTCCACGTTGTGGTGATGTAATCGTCAAGGGTGAAATGAACGGCCGTAAAGTGTTCTATAGCCCTGGATGTCAACATGACCGTTGAGTTAAAAATTGGTGGTCATCATAGTATCCGTGCAGGATTTTATGGTGCAGCAAAACAATCTCTATTGCAAGGGGAAACGGCTTTTCAGTACTTTCCTAAAAATCCTAGAAGTCTTACTGTAAAAGAATTTGACCCATTCGATGCACGTAAATGCCGAGAGTTATGTGAAGAGCATGGATTAGTCTCCATTGCCCATACTCCATACCCAACTAATTTGGCAGTAGGACGTCATATAGAGGGCTCTCATTTTGAACGAACTGTAAATTCACTGCGTAATGATTTAGAAATTGCTGAAGCGTGTGGATCTCTGGGAATTGTTGTTCATTTTGGCACAAATAAGGATTTAAATCCCTTACAAGGATATCAAAATATTATACAATGTATAAATGAAGTACTCTCAGGCTGGAATGGCTCAGCCAAACTCCTGATCGAGAATCAAGCTGGAGATCATGGAGATATGGGAATGACAATGGAAGAACTGGTTAAGATTCGCAGCCTGTGCCAATCCCCTGAGCTTATCGGTTACTGCCTTGATACGTGTCACGCATTCGCTTCTGGAATGTGGACGGGTGAGCAGGATAACAATTTTGCTGTGAAAGCAAAGGATTTGGATTTCTGGGAAGGTTTAATCTCGCTTCATTTAAATGATTCGAAGTATCCAGTTCATTCGCGAAAGGACCGCCATGCTCGTGTAGGTCAAGGTTATATTGGGGAATCCGGATTTCGTCATTTACTTCAAATAGAAGAACTACAAGATACGCCAATGATTCTCGAAAGTGGGACTGGCGAAGATGGAACCTATAGAGAAGATATTAGGTTGGTAAAGCGATGGATAGAGACCTAATGCTGAAATACCGAGGGAAGGGAAGATCATAGATTGATTCATGTATATATGGATGATGTACGCCGATGTCCAAAGGGATTTACTTTGGTACGCTCTGTCGACGAATGTCTAGAATTACTAAGGGTAGCGGAGATTGATATTTTGTCACTGGATCATGATATGGGCCCGGGAGAGAAAACAGGAACCTATGTAGCAACCGCAATAGCGGCGGAAGGATTGTACCCTCGGGAGATTTATTTGCATACTTCTAGCATGTACGATAAGAATAAGATGTACGAAATACTACATCAAAATAAACCTGAGCACGTCGTCCTGCATAATGGCCCGATTCCGTTTGATCGACTGGATGATATTGCAATTGAAGCTAAACGCAGCCATACGTAGACAATACTCCACGCCTATCGTAGTATGGACAATGAACTTAACTAACTTTTTACACTCTACGCCAAAGTCAGTGTTTGACGGAATATGAGTAACTGGAAATTCTCCATCTAATCTGTCTAGCATTCAACCACCGGGTAACTTAACTGGAATTCCTCCATCTATATTGCTGTGTCTTGCAATTTTGATCAAGAATCTGTTAGATTAACAGGAGTTATTCCAGGTAATCGTGGAACGATGAGTCCTTTCAATAATTTAACTGGAGAAATTCCCTTTAAATGAGTATGGTTTTGAGCTATCTTGATCAAATCGCAATGATCAAGTGTACTATTATTTATTATTAAAGTGTGGTGATTAGTAACGAAGAGAAAAATTTGGAGCTGGAGAAGCGGACGCGTTCGCCTTTATCCTCGGATTTCATCCGCAAATAGCGGTATTAATTCAAGAAATCTGAGGATAACAGCGATCGAAGGCCCAAATTTTCTCGTAGTTACGTTTCACCACACTTTTCACGCAGCATTATTCGATTTGGAGGTTAACAAGGTGAGTGACGCAGGTCATCAAGAAGTAACTGAGGAAGTCAAGGAAGTGGTAACATCAAAGTTTGTTTGTACAGCGAATCATGGATTCGCACCTTATGCACAAGAGGAATTGCATAGATTATTTGGTTCCGTAAAAAGTACGATGCTTGTACCAGGAGAAGTCTTTGCTGTAACGTTACAACATCCAGCTGACGTGGTTCGTGAGCAAATTAGTAAAACTGAACCGATCTTTCTACGTCACATCTTTCAAGTAGGATGGGAGTATAGATTGGGTGAGGGTGATACAGCTAACTGGAAAAGCGATCTTACAGATTATATTCTCGCAGATGAGAACCTAGCAAGGGCCAAAATTGCTGTTCAGGTTCGTAAATCTGAGGTTTCATTATGGGAAGGGAGTGCCGCTGAATTTAAAGAATCGATTCAGAGCTCCTTATCAGTACTGAATGGCGATTTTGTTGTAAGAGACGCCGAATTTGTGATATCTGTCTTTGTAGGTAAAGAATATGTCTTTGCTGGAATTACTTCACCGGCTGATAATATTTCCGACTGGAATGGAGGTGCCATCCGCTTCCAACGAGAAGACGGACAGATTTCAAGAGCAAAATTCAAGCTGCTTGAGGCTGAGGTTGCGTTTGGGATACCCTTTGCCTCTTTCCGCGAGGCACTGGATATTGGAGCAGCACCGGGAGGTTGGACTTCTTTTCTATTGGAAAGAGGACTGAAAGTAACGGCAGTGGATCCTGCCAAGATGGATGCATCTTTACTGTCTTCACCTCGTCTAACTTATTTGCGGAAGAATGCGGATAACGTTAAGTTCAAGGATAACCAATTTGATTTACTTGTGTGCGATATGAGTTGGAGTCCGAAAGGGACGGCCAAATTAGTAACGGATTTGCTCTATGCGCTGGCTCCAGGTGGGACAGCGATTGTTACTGTGAAACTACTTCATAAGAAACCAATGAGCTTGATTCAGGAGATTATCGAAATCTTCCAAGGGGCGCGGTTGCAGGTACAACGGGCAAAGCAGCTCTTTCATAATCGTGACGAGATTACATTGTATATGATTAAATATTAATGACGTGAATAAAATGTTATAAAAAAATGCTTTACTTTTCGAAGGCTTCTGCCATATACTAATTCCAAAATTATACAAAGGCTACATAGGGAAAGTATCCCATGCCTCTGCTTACGGCTTAATCGCTGTGAGAGAGTCGCGTGGGTGCTTTCTCTTTTTTTTGTTGTCTTAGAGAGGAGGAGTTCGGGTGCATTTTATACCTCATCTTGAACTTGGGGATGTTGTGGCGGGAAGGTACCAAATCAGACGAGTATTAGGTGATGGTGGGATGAGTCGTGTATACCTAGCATCTGACTTGAAGCTTACAGGGAAGATTTGGGCCGTGAAAGAGAGTATATCCTATACTGGCATAGGCGTACGAATGGAAGAGGAAGCATCCATGCTGATCTCATTGAATCATCATCGACTGCCACGGATCGTTGATTTTATTTCTCCTGATGCTGAAGGGTACTCCTATATGATTATGGATTTCATCGAAGGGGTTCACTTGGATCAATTCGTGAAAGAGCGGAAAGGGAGATTACAGCTAGAAAGGTTGATCGTCATTGGTCTGCAAATTTGTGAAGGACTACATTATTTGCACAGTCATCACCCACCAGTCATTCACCGAGATTTAAAACCTTCAAATTTACTTGTAGATGAGGAGGGGGAGATTCGTTTTATCGATTTTGGGATAGCTCGTAACTACAAGGAAGATCAATCTGAGGACACAGTGAAGCTAGGTACGGTTGGTTTTGCTGCGCCAGAGCAATATGGTGGACGGCAGAGTGATGGTCGATCTGATCTGTACTCTTTGGGTGCAGTTTTGATGTATTTGGGTACGGACTATAAATTCAGTGAATGGTCGAGCGAGGCACATTGGGTATTTCAACAAAATGGTTATGAGGCGATGCTTCCCATTGTTAACCGCCTGCTTCAGTTTCATCCTGAGGACCGTTATGGGTCAGCGGCAGAGGTTGGTAATGAATTACGTGAGTTAAGGTCGCAAGTTGTGTCTAAACAGCAGGTTAACAAGACGGAATCCTTCCACACGAAAGGTAAAGGAACAAGATGTGTTGTTATTGCTCTAGCGGGGGCTTCTTCCGGGGTAGGTACTACTCACACGGCAATAATGTTTGCGAGTGCTTTGTTTCGTACAGGTATCCGTGTAGCTATCGCAGAACTTGATCCCAAATCGACAGCCTTTCAAAGAATCTCCACTATGATTAATGGTAAAGATTACGACCTTAGCTCAGTCCGGAAATTCCGATTTGCTGGAGTACAGTATGTACGAGCTCCTTCTCGTACGGAGCTAATTAGTCTTCTCGCAGGTAATTATGATTGTGTCGTCTGTGATCTAGGTTCAAGCAGGAAAAAGGAATGGATCGAAGAGTTCATCCGTGCGGATTTGGCTGTTGCGGTTGGCTCTGGAGCTGAGTGGAGAGAAGAAGACTTGGTACAATTTATGGACATTTCAAGAGAGATGCCGGGCCGTAATTTGGTGTGCTGCATTCCGTTAGCCACAGCAAGCATCCTTCGTCGATTAAGGCGCAAGATTGGCTTACAGCGGGTATATGCCATCCCATTGGAGCCAGATCCATTTGAACTGGGAGAAGAAACAGTCAAAGCCTTGTCGTCCCTATACGATGATCTGGTGCTACGTCCTGAAGGTTCCAAAAGTAGGAACACGTTACTTAAGAGAAAAAGGCGGAAGGGGAGTGATTAAATGACCAGAATCAGACAACGGACTAAACACCTAATCTATGCTGGATTGATTGGTGCAGGGGTAATGGGATTGATCTTTGGGGTCTATGCAGTCCGGCAAATGAATCAAGCTAGCGAGATTAGAAGTTCATTAGAGCACAAATATGAAGCGGAAATAGCTGCTTTACAGAAGAAGGCGGAGTATAAGAAAATTACGGGCTGGGTTCCGATAAAAGAAATTCCAGCCGGGCACCTCATTCATGTAGAAGATCTGAAATCTGTTGAGTTTCCGGCAGACAAGATCCCTAGTGATTGGGTGAAGTCACGAGATCAAATCGCCGGGAAAATTGCCAAAATCAAGCTTCGTCCGCAAACACTTTTAACTGAGACATTGTTGTATGAAGAAGAACCAACACCAGATGATTTAAGGTGGCGTGAAATGAGCTTCGTACAGTTACCAAGTGCACTTGAGTCATATGACGTTGTAGACGTGCGAATTCAATTCCCAACCGGTCAGGATTACATTCTATTATCCAAGAAGAAGGTTGAGCGATTAACAACAGGTACAGTAACAGTTACCTTAGACGAGACGGAGATATTATCGCTTTCTAGTGCGATTGTGGATGCTTATTTACACAAAGCTTCTATTTATGCCCTAGCTTACGTGGAACCCCAGTTGCAGAGTAAGTCGGTTCCGACTTATCCGGCGAATGAAGCTGTATTGCAATTGATCAAGAGAGATCCCAATATTGTCAAACAGGCTGAACATGCACTGAGTACATCGGTTAGAACTGCGTTAGAACAAGATTTACTGGTAATTTCACCGCAGAGTGCTGCTGAATTTTCTGGGTTACAATCATCGATGTCATCCAAGAATACGACCTCTGAGTCAGAAGATAGTTTTGAGTGGGATACAAAATGATGAAAGGGGATCGTAAAGTGAAGCGATGGATTTTTGCTGGTATAAGTGATAAACGTGACTTGCTCCTATATTTATGTAAAGTATTGGCATCTTCGAAACATCAAGTTCTTTTGACTGATGCGACAGAGGGCAAAAGGTATAGTTATTCGATCGGAGGTCTTGATCCGTCCTTACAAATAACTCAATTTTGTGGTTTTGATGTAGCGACGGGTTTCACTAATATAGCTTTGCTTGAGAAGGAAATTATCGAGAACAGCAATCTATCTGCTGTTTATGATTACATGCTAATGGACGTGGATACACTGCATTTTAACTCTATTGATCCTTGGTTGGTTACAGATGAGATTTTGTGGGTTACTTCGTTCGATCGGTATGAAGTCGAGCGAAGTTGTGCATGGTTTCGTGAATTATTTCTCAAATGGCCAGAACTTCAAGGTATGAAAGTGCATCAATTGTACATTCGAACTGTCGATAGTTATTTGGATCAGGATTATATTATGGGATTTATGGAAGACTTGCCTATTGAGTGGAGCACGGAGCCTATTACAGTCCCTTGGAACGAAAACAATATGGCCATACAGTTAGAAAATGAGTACTCAAGTTCGTTACGAATGAATCGCATATCTCGCTCATACCAAAGAGCGTTGCTAGTTTTATTGGAGCAACTTGTTGGGTGGAGAACGACAGATGCTAGAAGGGCATTTCGTCAGGCGAAAAGGAGAGAAGCATGAGTAGAATTGTTTTTTGGGATTCCAGTCATGGGGGTTCTGCTCAAATCGCAGCTTCCGTTGCGATAACATTATCCCTCCATTTTAATAAAAGATTGATCCTCGCCAATGGAGGTCGTTTTAATACGGGATTTGAGGAAGGGTTCCCACTTGGGGGTGATCATTCATCATTGTTATCAGAGTATGGGATGGATGCGTTATTACGTCTAGCTGCATGTCAGCGATTGTCTAAAGGGAATATATCAGACTATACGTTATCACTATTACGGGGACGACTTGATTTAGTTTCGGGAAGAAAAATAGGGCCAGAGGGGTTACTTGGAATGGCCGCTTCAAAGAGCGACGTGGAACAAATATTGCTTGTCGCTGAGCAATATTATGATTTGGTTCTCCTACACTCAATGGGTGAAAAAGGATTGCAACAACTCGCTTATAACGATGAAGATGATGTATTGGTTGTTGTACTATGCCAGAGCCGCGTTCAATTGGACACATTTTTTTCTGATCAAATCAAGTCTAAGGTATTTGCCGGGAAGAAGTTAGTTCTGGCGATTTGTCAGTATGACCGCGCTTCTAGATGGACCCTACAGAATATCAAACGCCGTTATAACTGTGAGGTTCCTATGTATGGAATTCCATATCACACAGGATTTGCTGACGCATGGAACGCTAGAGATATTTTATCTTTTTTCAGGAGACATCGACTGACGAATCGGCGAGGGCCAGACAAACTAGAGTTGGTCTCTAGCTATCACGAACTAAGCGGAAATATTTTACAACTAGCTGGAAGTGGGACTTTCTCAGACCGGAAAGAGAAAGGGGCTTGACGTCTGATGGTGTTCTTTAATCTTGTTGCAATTATTATGATTTTTCTGATTTGTGTGGTTTATCTCTGGTTGAAGGCAAGATCTTCGGCAGGGGTGACAGCGAAATCCAAAACTTCGGATGAACGCTTTACCTTCCCAACTTTAATTGGATATGTGAAGCGCAGTTTATATGAACTAAGTCGCTTAGGCTCAAATGACTGGGGCATGAACGAATATTCTTGGGAACGACAACAAAAAACGCGCGCAGAACTTCGACAAGCATTGAGGGGATGCTCTTTTGGTGACAAGAACGATAAACAGTATGTGAAATCGTATATTCGTGATTTGTTACTAGATGGATATGGCGTGAACGAGGAGAATATCGATGAGATTCTTCCTTTTCATAACAGGGATAGACTGAAGGCCCAAGATCGATTTGAGATCATATTATATCTATTTACACAAAGATACGGTGATGAGGCTCTAGCGACTTTGATCGAATCTTATGAATTGGCTGAACCTAAGTCATCAAGCGAAGAAGATGGTACGTACTCTTATGATATCGACGACGAAGATATTTCACATATTTTTTATTTGGAATATCGACAACTCTCCTTTCTTGAGAAATTGGATATTGTTGTACAGCGTATTTATCAGGAGTACAAAGGTTTCTCTGTTGTAGATGAGATTCGGGAGCAACGAATCGACGGCGTAAGTGGTGGTGTAAGCGGAATGCCGGAGATGGGGTCTATTAGGCATGAAGGACACGGGGATATTGGCATAGCTGAGCTTTCGCTGGATGAGGACGGACAAACATACTCGCATACGTGGGACAGTGTTTGGATTTTCTATAAAGGGAAAAGTGTGAGATTATCCTTTCTTTCCTTTGGAAGTCCATTCGAGTTGAAACGAGTTTGCCAGAACATCTATAAGTTTAACTTACCCGGCCAATTGTCAGAGGCGAATGGATACAAAGTTAATGAAATGAAAGATGGTTCTCGTGTGGTCGTCGTTAGACCTCCATTTGCCGAATCGTGGGCATTTTTTGTGCGGAAATTTGACGTGAAGAGTGCTGTGCTGGAGCAACTTATTCAAGGGAACAATGCTCAACTTCCGGTATGCTTGTTGAAATATTTGATGAAGGGAAGTCGAATTACGGCCATCACGGGATCACAAGGTTCCGGTAAGACGACGCTGCTGATGGCAATGATCAAACATATTTATGCCTCATATACACTGCGTGTGCAGGAGATGTCATTTGAATTAAACTTACGGAAAATGTACAGTTCGCGGAACATTTTAAGCTTCAGGGAAACGGAGTATGTGTCAGGTCAAGCTGGGCTTGATTTGCAAAAGAAGACGGATGGGACGGTAAACATTCTGGGGGAGGTCTCTACAGATGAAGTCGCAGCTTGGATGATACAGATGGCGCAGGTAGCTAGCTTATTCACCGTTTTCACTCACCATGCAAAAACCTTTCGTAGCTTGATGGAATCCCTGCGCAATTCGCTGCTCAAGACTGGGATGTTTCGTAATGAAGAAATCGCTGAGCTTCAGGTAGCCGGAGTAATTGATTTTGATGTTCATCTGCGAAGAGATATTACAGGCCAACGGTATATCGAACGGATTACTGAATGTACCCGTTTGGATGATGCGGCGGGAGCTGAAGAAGACAACCCTGCAAATAATGTGAATAGTTTTAGTTATTCGGCCCTTCGTGGTTATCAGGAGCGAGTAATTGTTGAATATCGTAATGGAGCATACGTAGCTGTTCATCCGATATCAGCGCGGTGTAAGGAAGAGATGGCCCAAGAAATGGTTCCGGAAGACGCAGAACGATTTAAGGCGTTTTTGCATTCTGGTTGGAGGGAGAACATTGGAGCTTAAATCGGTCCTTGTATGGGTGCTAGGTCTTTCTTTACTAAGTTTTTTCCTCTTATATGGAATTGGTAGGGAGTTGGGAAGACGAGGGCAGGACGCATCAGACGAAGCTCATAACCCGAGTAGCTTGCTGCAATTTCAATCCTTACGAAGAGCATGGTCAGCGTTCCTGATGAGATCATATTCAATCTTTATGAAGATACCTCCCTTTCGTTACTATGTACTCAAAGTTCGGAGAAGGTTAGCGATCATGCAAATGTATGATGAGTTCAAATTAAGGCGAGATAGCATGAAGATCGTATATGCATTGTTTGGGTCTTTAGGAGGCGGAATTATCGTTTTGGTTATACTGAATCCTTCTTTGATATTTTTCATCACGCTCTGTTTAGCCGCTGTTGTAATTCAAGGATTGTTACTTGACGGTTATATCAACCGAATGGAGAAGAAGTTGCTAGAGCAATTGCTAGAATTCTTTGCTGCAGTGAGGCATTCGTATCATCGTCATGGGATGGTATCTGATGCGATTGATGAGGCTGGAGAAATTGTTGGACAAGATATAAGTCTCCATGCCATACGGATCTATGAAGCGATTAGCGCGGCCTCTCCAGATGAAGCATTAGAGAAATATTATGAGACGGCACCAAACCGTTTTCTGAAAGCTTTTGCGGGGATATCACGTTTGATTATGGAATTTGGTGATCGTAAGCGAGCACAAGGCTCATTATATTTACGGGGAATATCCACATTAACTGGTGAAGTTCATTTAGATTTAATTAGACGCAGCAAATTGGATTATTTACTTAAAGGGCTTCATATTATTGCGCTGGTCCCCGTTTTCTTTACGAAACCAGTTGAAATGTGGGCTCGAGGTAACTTTCCGCTAATGGATCAGTTTTATCTCAGCAAAGCAGGTATGATCATCAAAATTTTGCTTTTACTTATTATCTTAATATCGTATGTGCTGCTCCAAAAGTTGAAGAGCGAGGAAGAGACGGCATACCGTGCGGGTCGGGAGCAAGCGCCATGGGAGTCACGGCTGTATCAATGGAAGTGGGTCAGGATAGTAGTTAAATGGTTTCAACCCCTACCTTCATCTGCTGCATATTATCGGATCTCTCAATTACTCAAAGATACAAATCATCATCTCCGTGTGGAGTGGCTCCAGGTCAGGAGGATCGTATTATTTATGATCTGTTTATTATTTACACTGGGGTCAGCAATTACATTACATCTGATTAGTCAAAATGGAATTATACACGAACCTCCTTCCGGTTATGTTCTATTTGGTAAGGTATCACCCGAAGAGTCAGAAAAGGCAAAAGAATCTGTTGAAATGGATGCCATTGTCATGAATAAGACGGGGATGTCGGGAGCAGCATCCTACGATACGGTTGCAAATTTGACTTCATCAGCCATGAGAAGTACAGGGAACATGCCTAACCATGAGCAATTAACTTTAGCTGTAAATCGGATTCTGGATAAATTAGATCGCTGGAATGGGGAGTATTTAAAATGGTGGGAAGTTGTTCTATCGCTGTTTGCTGGGTATCTCGGTTACATGATCCCCAACATCATGCTCTGGTTCCGCCGAAAAATGATTTTAATGGATATGAGACATGAAGTGTACCAGTTTGGAACGATGATAGCCATTCTAAAGGAACTAGAGCGAATTTCAGTGGAAGAAATTCTGGAGTGGATGCATTCTTATGCGGTTATTTTTAAAATGCCTATTCAGAAGTGTCTACTTCATTATGGACATGGTGCAGAAGCTGCATTACAGCAAATGAAGGAAGAGGTGAAATTAGAAGAGTTCCAGCGGCTGACGGACAAGTTATTATTAGCGGTTGAGAAGATCACGATTGCGAGAGCGTTTGATGATTTGGAGAGCGACATGTCCTATCATTTTGAGCAACGAAGACTTGATTATGAGAAGTCGCTGGATACCAAAGCCGGGCTTGGTCGCTTGATTGGCTTTGCACCTATGTATTCTCTAATATTTGCCTATTTAGTCATACCGCTCATTTGGATGAGCTTCAAACAGATGGACATTTATTTCACGCAAATTCAAAAATTATAATGTAGGAGGCTTTATTATGAATAATGCATCTTCCGCTTTGAAAGTAGCGGCCGGAATTTTTCTAACCATCGCATTGATAACGATTGTGGTCATTTTGTTCGTTTCCGCTCAGGAAGCAACAAAGACAGCGCAGAACAATTTTTCCGACATCCAGACTGAGTTGTCGCAAGCTTCGTTTACTGTTTATGACGATACGACGATTAGTGGCTCTCAAGTCACGAATGCGCTACGTAAATTTAAGGATCGGGAACAGTTTGGTATTCAAGTGAAAACAGGCAAGAACAGTGGAGGGCAATGGTATGGAAATGTACTTAGAGTCAGTAATCAAGATTCCGCTGAAGATTACGGTTCCGTGATAGGTAACAAGACGGGAAATACGAACAATGCATGGAATGAAGTGTTGAATGAGTATGTGAACCCTAGTGGCAAGTTCAAAGCACATGTGATTAAAGATAATTCTAATGTAGTTCGCGGGCTTATCTTTACTCAAACGACCGTCGTTTCAAATTAGTATTCCGGAAGTAGTGATCTTTGAGATGTTCGATAACGTAAAGAGTTTGTTGTGGCTGTTCTATTCGGTGGCATTCTGTGTGGCTGCTTTGCTGTATACGACATATAGTCTCTCTATACATGGGGCTGTATTAGACAATCTAGTGCCGTTTACACAAGGCCAGAAACGAGTTGTGAGTGCTGGGAATCAGGAGTTCACCATGGAGGAATACAGCGGAACCCAAATATTATACAGCTTACGGAACCTTCATAACTTAAGAACAGTGGTAGAAGTCGACGATAGGCTTATCGAGTTTGAGGATAGCGACGAAGAAAACTTTGAAGCTCCTCCAATAATCCGAGATCCTTCCATTATAGATGTGGGGGCTGAATATGGGGTTTCTTACATCTATAATGACGTTGGAAATTTGGAGAAGATTACATTTCATAAGAAATAGGGTGAGCCGTTATGACGAATGCTTTATCTAAAATAACGGCAGCGCTGCTTGCAGTACTTCTGTTATATTTGGTTCCAGCTACCCAAGCTACGGAGCGGGAGGAAGATATCCGCATCCTGTCTGCATACAATACACTTGTTCAATTTACGGATGCTGTTCGTAATAAAGGTTATTTGTCAGCGCAAATGTATGAAGATTTTGTTGTGGAAATTGGGGCCACCGGATATGTGTATAATATCGATCTAGAGCACAGGCATAAGAAATATCATCCCGAATACCTTGACCCCGCAAATGCCGCTAGTTTTCAGGATGATTTCAGCGTGCAATATGATGCTTATTATACTGCTGATCTGCTGAAGGGATTGTTCCCGGACTCTCATCCTAATGATGGAAGCGTTGGCGCTACTGAAACTACCACACGTAAATATAAAATGGAGATGGGCGATTATTTTACGGTTACTATAGTGAAACGTTCTGTTACTTCCTATGAAGTGCTTAATCGATTCCTCCATGGACTGGTATCCAGTAAAGGAACAGATTCATTGACATATGGAGGTATGGTACTAAATGAAGATTACTGATTGGGCAGTGGTTTTTCTATTGATTATCTCTCCGCTGTTGTGGATTAGTCAGTTACAAACAGAAGATTTACAAGAGGTGAACCGGCTCCAAATCCAATATACAACCTCCTTGAGGACTGCGGCACAAGATGGGGGGAGTGCGTTAAATTTGAACGAATTGCAAATCTTTGAATCAGGGTACACGTCAGACAAATTCATGCGTACAGATAAGGAAGCGGCAATTTTAGCAATACAGCATTCACTAGCCTTAAATTTTGGAGTGGATGATGATCCATTAGCTCAAAAAATGTTGATGGTCTATATTCCAGCCATCGTAGTCATTGATTATGATGGCTACTCTATTTATGCTGTAGAGGAATCTATAGCGACCGATGGTAGTATCATTGCAGAACAGCGGTTTCATCCTAAAAAACCATATACTTATGCTGATGAGTGGGGCAATAGTGTCGCGTTTACTATGGATAATTACTTAATTGCTTATGATGCATTACGCAATGAATGGGTAAATGGATTGCAGGAAGAATTACGTTCTGAATTGTCGATCCCGCTATTACAAGACTCGGAGAAGTTCCAGCAAGTTCGGCGTTCGGTTATTGTTCGTAGTATTGAAGATGATCTCGCCGTTGTTATTAACCGTCACAACAAATACGCCAGAGATTTAGGGGTAACGTACACGTTTACACTTCCCGTCATTTCACAAGAAGAATGGAATAATACGTTAGATGATGTAGGTGTACTTATTTTTCTCCAAGGCATTCCGGTCGGGGACCGATACTACAACAATTATGCGCTGGGTGGAGGACGACTTGTTAGAGGACACCCCATTTTGGCGGGAACTGATAACGATACAGGGATTAAATACTATTTCCGAGATTCATGCACAGCGCCTTATAAGACGGAAGAAGTGTTCACTAATGAACGTGATGCTGCGGCAAAAGGGTATTTTGAAGCACCGTGTCCCCGCAACACTTTCTGAAAATTACAATATATTTTCAGTACTTAGCTTACGAAGGCTTACCTTCATGTGATAAAATGATATCTTACATGTTTGCATTAACTTATTCTTTAGTGCAAAGTAACTTATTCACATAGAGGAGTTTACGTATTTATTATGAGTTTACTAACTGTAGAAGAAGTCTCGCATAATTTTGGAGATCGGACGTTGTTTAGAAATGTATCCTTTCGCTTGCTTGCAGGGGAACATGTTGGACTTGTAGGAGCAAATGGAGTTGGTAAATCAACACTAATGAATATCCTAACGGGTCAGTTGTTGAAAGACGAAGGTAAAGTGGAATGGACGCCGAGAGTTCGTTACGGATATTTGGATCAGCATACGAAGCTAACTCCAGGCAAAACGATAAGAGATGTTCTAAAAGATGCATTCTTGCCTCTTCTCGAATTAGAGAAGGAGATGATGCAAATTACGGAGCAAATGGCAGAAGCCAATCCCGAGCAGCTGGAAGAACTATTGGTTCAAATGGGGGACATCCAGGAGCAGCTTGATATCGGAGATTTTTATTTAGTAGATGTTAAAGTAGAAGAAATGGCGAATGGACTCGGTTTGTCGGCTATCGGGCTGGACCGAGACGTTACTTCACTTAGTGGTGGTCAACGGACCAAAGTGTTGCTTGCCAAACTTTTATTGGAGAAACCTAATGTATTATTGCTTGATGAACCAACCAACTATTTGGATGTTGAGCATATTCAGTGGTTAACAAACTACCTGCAAAACTATCCTTATGCATTCATTCTTATCTCGCATGATACGGAATTTATGAAGAAGGTCGTAAATGCCATTTATCACTTGGAGTTTGCGAAATTAAACCGTTATTCTGCTAACTTTGATAAGTTTCTGGAGATGGCTGATATGAACAAGGCTCAGCATATTGAAGCTTATGAGAAGCAGATGGAATATATTAAGAAGCAAGAAGACTTTATTCAGAAGAATAAAGCACGTGCTTCAACGTCTGGACGGGCTAAGAGCCGCGAGAAACAGTTGGATCGTTTGGATCGTATTGATAAGCCGGAGGAAGCAGCAAAACCGACCTTTGGTTTTAAGGAAGCGCGGGCAAGTGGTAAGACCGTGTTCGAAGGCGTTGATTTCGAGATTGGGTATGATCAGGCATTACTTCCTAAAATGAGTATGATGATTGAACGTGGTGATAAGATTGCTATTGTAGGATGTAACGGGGTAGGTAAATCGACGTTGCTGAAAACGATTTTAGGTAAAACCCCTCCGATCAGCGGTAAAACATATTTGGGTGATTTTTTATTTCCTGCGTATTTCGAACAGGAAGTACGTGCGGGTAATATAACACCGATCGATGATGTATGGAATGAATTTTCACATCTTACTCAAAATGAAGTCCGTGGGCATCTAGCTCGTTGTGGTTTGAAGAACGAACATATCACAAGACAATTAAAAGCGCTAAGTGGTGGTGAACAAGCCAAAGTACGACTCTGTAAGCTTATGATGCGGGAGACCAACTGGATTCTATTCGATGAGCCAACGAATCACTTGGATGTAGTAGCTAAGGAAGAATTAAAGCGAGCACTCAAAGAGTTTAAAGGAACCGTTCTGCTTGTCTCACATGAGCCTGATTTCTATGAGGATTGGGTAACCAAGGTATGGGATGTGGAATCGTGGTCTACGCGGTAATGACATAACTTGATATTGAGTTATTTTACGGCCATTTCGATGTTATCGGAATGGTTTTTTTATATCTTGTGAATCCTATAGAATAGGTAAATTACGTCTTGTAATAGAGGTGACTTGGAAATTATGAATATTACTGTACTTTGGGCTGAGGGGAATGAAGCTCAAGCGGAATATTGGAGTAATCAGTTAAAGGAAGCGGGATATGAGGTGCACTTGTTTCCATCAGGGGCAGAGTTACTTGAAGAGGTGAATCTTCAAAAACCAAATTTGGTCCTCATCGGTACGGAGCTTTCTGATAATAATAATAATATGGACGTGGTTCGGCAGTTAGGAAAAGTACGGGAATTTCCGATCATGGTCATGTTAAATAACCCAGATACAACAGGGATCGTCTTGGCATTTGAACTTGGAGCGAATGATGTGATTAGTACATCGATTTCCATCGAAGAACTAAAGGCTCGTGTGGATAATCTCCTCCATTTATTCGAACGGTTAGTTAATGAAAGTATAACGAATATCATTTATGAGGATCTCAAAATTGAACTGAAGAGTCGTAAAGTGTATCGTGGAGAAGAACTCATTAAATTGACACCGAAAGAGTATGAATTACTGCTCTATTTGGCTAAACGAGCGAATACAGTTTGTCATCGAAATACGATTCTGCAAGAGGTGTGGGGACATGATTTTCTAACGAACACTAATGTAGTCGATGTGTATATCCGGCATTTAAGGGGAAAGGTGGACCGTGGAAGGATTCGCAAACTAATTCACACGGCCCGTGGAATGGGGTATATGCTTCAGTAATATATTTAAAATTGTTGATCAATAAATGACGGATCATCAAGCCATTTAAGTTAGGTTGATAATCCGTCAGATTAATAAATGATTATTTAAAGTACTCGGCGTGCGGTCACATAAGTTCTATCCCAATTCCCAGAATTAAGATTGGATACTGTAACTCCTGGTGCACCATAGGTATGAAGTATTTTTCCGTCTCCGGCATATACAGCAACATGTGTAATGTTCTTACCGGTGGAACGACTGCCGCTGGAGAAGAACACCAGATCACCTACTTGTAAGTCAGCTCTATTAACTTTTGTCCCTTGTTTAGCTTGGTCAGCAGATGTTCGTGGAAGTGAAACACCGTATTTATTAAAAATATATTTCATAAAGGATGAACAGTCGAAAACTTTTGTTGTTGTAGTCGATGCGCCGAACTCATAAGGAGTTCCAAGAAATTGTTTACCGTAATTAACAACTTGTGATCCTACTGTTGTTGCTGTGGATATGGTTGATCCAGCGTTTGCTTCAATTGACTGTGCTTGTACAGTGTTATTACTAGTAGCAAGTAGAGTACTAAACCCGATAGTTGATACAATACCAACCGTCAAAATCTTTTGGAATACTTTCTGTATATTCATGGTGTATTACCTCCAGAATTTTATTTGTGTTCCTTGCATGACTAAAGTGTAACAGATTTGTAACCTCCTAAATATTGTAATAGATAGCTATAACCCTTATCTCTCATAGCTTTGAGTGCGATTATGAAAAATCTATTAAAAATTTAAGCGTAAAAGTAGGGAAAGAAAGAGCTATACTTTGGGTATCTAGTACCCTTTGTATAGCTCTCTTTTTCAAAAAGCGGACTCTATTAATCTAAAATGTTATTATTTCATAGTTTACATTAAAGGACACGACGTGCCTTCAAATAAGTCTTCTTCCAAGTTCCAGAATTAAGATCAGAGATCGTAACTCCTGGTTTACCATAAGTATGCAGAATTTTTCCGTTTCCAGCGTAAACTGCAACGTGGGTTACATTCTTACCATTTGCACGACTGCCACTGGAGAAGAATACTAGATCACCAGCTTTTAGATTAGCTTTCGAAACGGCTTTACCAACTTTAGATTGGGCAGCAGATGTACGAGGAAGCGTAACGCCATACTTCTTAAAGATATGTTTCGTAAAAGATGAGCAATCGAAAACCTTTGTAGTTGATGTAGAAGCACCAAATTTATAAGGAACACCTAAAAATGTTTTCCCGTAGTTAACGACTTGAGAACCTTTTGAAACAGCAGTTGCTGTAACTTCAGTTGATGATGACGATGCCGCTTGTACTGTTTCTGCACCGCTTGCTAGTAACGTTCCGAATCCGATAGTTGACACGATGCCGACCGTCAATACTTTTTGGAATATGTTGCGATAATTCATGTTGTAGTACCTCCAAAATCTTTTTTTTGTTTGTCCGGCTTGATTCGAAGTATAACAGATTTGAAACCTCCTATATTTTGCTAGAACTAACTGAAATACTTATCTCCCAAGGGATTGAAGCCGATTATTAAAATACAATTAAAATTTACAAAAAATTAATATTATGCTAGAAAATAAAGTTGAAAACAAAGAAAAAACCTTGATTTATCAAGGTTTTTTGGCTGAATATTACGTTAATATTAGTGGTTACAAAAATGTATTATATTAAAAAAATTAATCCTTACTTTGGATAATTAACAATAGACCACTATCGATAGTTACAGTTCCTTTTGAACCTAATAAACGATTACTCACGCCGATAGATTGTCCCATTTTTAACGTAGCATCTACCAAAGGGTACTGAAAACCATCCAGATGAATCCCTGTAACTTCTGGGGTAAGTGCTAATAGAGAAACATAGGTATAACCACGATCTTCTATAATAGAAGTAGATCCAGTAAGAGTAATATAATTGTTACGGTCCCAGATTTTACTGATTATTTGGTGCTGCAAACCTCGAAGCATCATCTGAATGTTGGAGAGTGTATGATCAAGTCTAGTACCGGTAACTCCAATCATGATGATCTCAGAAGCTTGCTGATCAATTGCAATATCAAAAGCGAGTTCGGTATCTGTAAGGTCTTTATTCACTGCATCAACGGAAAGGATATCCTCACTGAACTCTTTGATTCTCAAGAATTCTTCAGGATTAACTGAGTCAAAATCACCAACTGATATATGAGGTTTAATACCGTTTTCGACAAGAAACAGTGCTCCGCGGTCCGCGCCAATAATGAAATCATCTTGCTCTATTTCTTGCACTGCCTTTGGGTCGATTTCTCCACCGGCAAATATTAATACACGCTTACTCATCATTAAGACTTCCCTTCTGCCAGAAACTTCATCGTTTTGTTCAGTATAGTGCAGATTTCAGGCTTGCACAATTTAATCTCACGGGACTACAATGGATGCAGAAAGAAGAGGGCGAAAGAGAGGGTAGGGGAGAACTAAATACATGCACATATTCGACATTTTTAGCATAATTGGTACAATTGCGTTTGCTATGTCAGGAGCTTTTGTGGCGATGGAAGAAGAATATGATATTTTGGGCGTGCTCGTACTGGGACTTGTGACTGCTTTTGGTGGAGGAATAATTCGTAATGTACTTATCGGTGTTCCGGTGACGACATTATGGGGCCAAGGCGATCTCATTATTCTAGCTGTCCTATCGATCTTTGTTTCATTTATTCTACCATTGTCTTGGATCAGGCATTGGAAAAGAACAGAAGCGTTCTTTGATGCGATAGGCTTATCCGCTTTTGCGATCCAGGGTGCATTATACGCCACAAATATGAAGCATCCACTTAGTGCTGTTCTAGTCGCTGCCGTTCTAACAGGAATTGGCGGTGGAATTATTAGGGACTTATTGGCAGGACGTAAGCCGCTCGTGCTTCGGGATGAGATATACGCGGTATGGGCGATGTTAGCGGGACTTGCTGTGGGTCTTAGCATTATTAGTTCTACCCTTGAATTAACTCTGTTGTTTGTGCTCGTTGTATTCTTTCGAATGTTATCCGTTCACTATAAATGGAAATTGCCCAGACGTTCGCTTAAAACAGGGATTGTTGATTCAGAGCAAAAAGTTGATATATCATAATGGTATAATGAAAGAAGAGCGAAGGTTGAACATCACTCTTCTTTATAACAATGGAATTGAAAGCGCGAACAATGTTTGTATATTCTTTTTATCTTGTTATTTCAAAAAATGGATCAGGGCGTTTGGGAGCTCTAGTTGCCAAAAACCCCATAGATGTTTGCCGTCTTTCTCGAAGTAGAGAACTTTGGCTCCACGCTCCTCAAGTAGCAATTTAGCCTTGCGATTCAATTCCACAAAATTGTAAGTTCCAGTGTCTGTTGTATAATGATCTTCCTGTAAACCGACGATCATAAACAATGAGAGATGTGATAAATCCTGTTCAGCAGCAAGCAGCTGCAGTGAGGGTTCGTAATATGCACCGGATAAACTGATGATTTTGGAAAACAGTTGCGGGTTTTTCATTGCGAGGTGCAAAGAAACTGTCCCACCTAGTGAATCACCCGCGAGTATTCTTTCATTAGGCTCACATCGAACCGGATAATTACGTTCAACAAAGGGAATAATCTCTTCGACGAAACTGGACGTATAGGCCTCAAACCGTTCGCCAAAAGGAGCGTACTCAGAGGTTCGTACAGATGTATCAACTTCTACGCCGACTATAATGAAGGGATCAATTCCTTCATCTAATATCAACCTGTTGGCGTGGGTGGCAATCCGCCCGAAATTGAAAAACTCTTCCCCGTCTTGGCAATATACAACAGGATAACTAAGAATCTCGTTATAGCCTGGAGGTAGATAAATTCTTAAAAAACGGCTCTCTCCTAAGTACTTACTGTGTATTTCCTCTTTAACTATGGTTCGTTTTAAATATCGCGAATCTGTCATGACTATAACACGCTCCTTGTTCTTTAAATTTATAATTTAAGTACTGAAATAAGTGTAAAAAGAGTGTAAAAGTTTTGGTAGGTAATCCATCAAACACCAAACTGTTATACTAAATATCAGGCACTGTTATACAAACAAAAATAAATAAATTGAGGAAATATGACCAATATCTTTGACTTAATGAGTGAAACAGTTGTATAATAATTCTATAACAGAGGTACATGATAATCAAATTATTTGTCGAGGTGAAGAAAATGAGTAAGATTCCTTATGAAGTATACACGGAGGAAGTCGAGACGTTGTCCGTACTTTCGCCGGATGGTGAAATTGTAAATAAAGAATACGCCCCTAAATTAACTGATGATCAATTGAAAGAATTAATGTATCGTATGGTATTTACCCGTACTTGGGACGAACGTGCTATTAACCTCGGTCGTCAAGGTCGTTTAGGATTTTATGCTCCGGTATCCGGACAAGAAGCAACCATGGTAGGTAGTGAATTCGCGTTGGACAAAGAAGATTTTATTTGCCCAGGTTACCGCGATATGCCACAACTCGTATGGCACGGTCTTCCATTGTATCAAGCATTCCTATATTCCCGTGGTCATCAACACGGTGGTGAAATCCCTGAAGGTGTTAACGTACTTATGCCGCAAATTATTATCGGTGCTCAGGTTCTACATGCAATGGGTATCGCTATGGGTTATAAATTGAAGAAACAAAAACATGTAGCTATCACATATACCGGTGACGGTGGATCTTCTGAAGGCGATTTTTATGAAGCATTGAACTATGCTGGTGTGTATAAGTTGCCTACTATTTTCTTCGTACAAAACAACGGTTATGCAATTACGACTCCTTTCTCAAAACAAACGGCTGCACTATCTATTGCACATAAAGCAGTAGCAGCAGGTATCCGTGGTGTGAAGATTGACGGAATGGACGTATTTGCAGTAATTCATGCTGTCCAAGAAGCTGCTGAACGCGCTCGTAACGGCGAAGGAGCTACATTGATTGAAGCGGTAACTTATCGTTTCCGTCCGCATTCCCTTTCTGATGATACTTCAAAATATCGTACAAAAGAAGAAGAGGGACAATGGAGTGAAAAAGATCCGATTGCTCGTCTTGCTAAGTATTTGGAGAAAAAAGGTCTATGGACTGAAGAAGATACAGTACGCGTAAAAGAAGAAGCAAAAGCAAAAGTAAATGAAGAAATCAAAAAAGCAGAAAAAACCGAGAAAATGACGGTTGCTGGTTTGATCGATAGTATGTTTGAAACAACACCTAAACATCTTGAAGAGCAAAAAGCCGATTTCCAATAATAACGATGCGTTTATAAATGATAGCAAGTCGATTGTTCTAATGAGGAGGATATGAAGCAATGGCACAAATGAACTTAAAAGAAGCAATCCGCGATGCAATGCGCGTGGAACTAGAAAGAGATAAGAATGTAGTAATTTTCGGCGAAGACGTGGGTAATGTTGGTGGTGTATTCCGCGTAACAGAAGGTCTACAAAAAGAATTCGGTGAGGAACGTGTCTTCGATACACCGCTAGCAGAATCTGCGATTGGTGGTATGGCACTTGGTCTTGGGATTCAAGGATTCCGTCCAATTGCTGAAATTCAATTTGTTGGTTTTATCTTTGAAGCATTGGATCAAATTCTAGTGCAAGCAGCTCGTCTACGTTTCCGTTCTGGTGGACGTTATAATGCACCAATCGTATTCCGTACTCCATTTGGTGGCGGCGTTAAAGCTGCTGAATTGCATACCGACTCTTTGGAAGGTTTGATCGCTCAAACTCCAGGGATCAAATTGGTTATCCCATCTAATCCTTATGATGCCAAAGGTTTGATGATTTCCGCGATTCGCGACAATGACCCTGTCTTCTTCATGGAACATCTTAATCTATACCATGCATTCCGTGCTGAAGTTCCTGAAGGGGAATATACGGTTGAGCTTGGTAAAGCTAATGTGGTACGTGAAGGTTCTGACGTTACGATCATTACTTACGGCATGATGGTTCATACATCGGTGAAAGCAGCTGAAGAATTAGAAAAAAGCGGCATCAAAGCTGAGGTTATCGATCTTCGTACGCTTGTTCCACTGGATATCGAAACGATTGTTAACTCTATTAAGAAAACAAATCGTGCGATCGTGGTACAAGAAGCTCAGAAATCCGCTGGTTTGGCTGCAGAAATCATCGCTCAAATCAATGAAGAAGCTATCTTACATTTGGAAGCTCCTGTACTTCGGGTTGCTGGTCCAGATACAGTATATCCATTTGCACAAATTGAAGATCAATGGCTCCCATCACCAGCCCGTGTAATCGCGGCTGTTAATAAAGTTCTTAATTTCTAAGTAAATACAATCTAGGAGGTCCTATAAGTGGCAAAGTTTGAATATCGATTCCCTGAACTTGGTGAAGGATTGCATGAAGGCGAAATTATCAAAATGCACATCAAAGCAGGAGATAAAGTAACTGATGATGATATCGTAATGGAAGTACAAAATGACAAGGCGGTAATTGAGGTTCCTTGTCCAGTTAACGGTACTGTAACAGAGGTGTTTGGTACTGACGGTGCGATTTTCCGCGTTGGCCAAGTTGTTGCTGTTATCGACGCAGAAGGAGAAATTCCTGAGCAAGAAGGTGCAACTCCAGAATCTGACGCTGCACAAGGTGGAGCTGACACGAAGGATTCCCCAGCTGCTGACAGCCCGTCTGATGCTAAGCAAGGTGGCGCAAATGATACAGCAGCTCCTGCTGCTCCAAATCACGAAGTACTTGCAACACCAAGCGTACGTAAATTTGCACGCGAACAAGGTGTAGATATCGCTCAAGTTAAGGGTACAGGTAATGCTGGCAAAGTAACTCGCGAAGATGTTGAAGCATTCAAAAATGGTGGCAGCGTAGCAGCTCCTGCAGCAGCAACAGCTGATGCAACTAGTGCACAAGCAGCTCCTGCAGCTAGCGCACCTACAGCGATCCCTGCTGGAACTGACGAAGAACGCGTACCATTCAAAGGTATCCGTAAAGCGATCTCTAACGCGATGGTTAAATCGGCATACACAGCTCCTCACGTTACGATTATGGACGAAGTTGACGTAACTGAGTTGGTTGCATTCCGTACTCGCATGAAACCAATCGCTGAGAAAAAAGGCACTAAGGTTACTTACTTGCCATTTATCGTTAAGGCATTGGTTGCAGCTTCACGTAAATTCCCAGCACTTAACGCTTCGATTGACGAAGTTAACAACGAAATCGTCTACAAGAAGCATTATGATATCGGTATTGCAACAGATACGGATAACGGCTTGATCGTTCCAGTTATCAAAGACGCTGACCGTAAGAGCATCTGGATGATCGCTGATGCTATCAGTGACTTGGCACTTCGTGGCCGTGAGGGTAAGCTGTCCGCTAACGAAATGAAGGGTAGCACGATTTCGATCTCGAATATCGGTTCTGCTGGCGGTATGTTCTTTACTCCAATCATTAACTATCCTGAAGTGGCTATTCTTGGAACAGGCCGTATCAGCGAGAAACCAGTTGTGAAGAATGGTGAAATCGTTGTGGCTCCAGTTATGGCATTGTCACTAAGCTTTGACCACCGTCTGATCGATGGTGCAACAGCACAAAACTTTATGAACTACATTAAACAGTTGCTTGGTAACCCAGAGCTTCTAGTTATGGAGGTGTAACAACATGGTAGTAGGAGATGCTTCTCTAGATATTGATACATTGGTTGTTGGTGCAGGTCCTGGTGGATACGTGGCGGCTATTCGTGCCGCCCAACTAGGCCAAAAGGTTATTATCGTAGATAAATCAGAACTCGGCGGTGTGTGCTTGAACCGTGGATGTATTCCTTCCAAAGCTTTGATCTCGGCAGCTCACCAATATGAGAATGCTCAACATGGCGATGCTTTCGGTATTTCAGCTGAGAATGTAAAAGTTGATTTCACAAAAACACAAGCTTTCAAAAACGGTGTTGTTCAAAAAATGACCCAAGGTGTTGGCGGTCTGCTTAAAGGTAATAAAGTAGAAGTCTTCAACGGCGAAGTGATGTTCATCAACGAAAATGAAGCTCGTGCGTTCAACGATCACGAATCACCACGTTACCGTTTCAAACATTGCATATTGGCAACAGGTTCCCGTCCAATCGAACTTAAAGCTTTCCCATTTGGCGGTCGCATCTTGTCGTCCACAGAAGCATTGGAATTGCAAGAAATTCCAAGTAGCCTTGTTGTAATCGGTGGCGGTTATATCGGCGCTGAGCTTGGTCAAATGTTCTCCAAATTCGGTACAAAAGTAACGATCATCGAAGGCGCGGATATGGTTCTTCCTGGTTTCGATAAGGATATGACTCGTCTTGTTGCGAAGAACATGGAGAAGACTGGTGTAGAAATCGTTACTGACGCTAAAGCGGAGAGCGCTGAGCAAACCGATAAGAACGTAACAGTGAAATATACAGTAAAAGGTGAAACCAAAGAAGTTACTGCAGATTACTTGCTCGTAACGGTTGGTCGTCGTCCTAACACTGACGGTGACCTTGGTCTTGATCTAGCTGGAGTAGAATTGACAGACCGTGGATTGGTTAAAGTCGATCATCAAGGTCGTACTAGCAACCCGAACATCTTCGCTATTGGCGATATCGTTCCTGGTTTGGCACTTGCTCATAAAGCTTCTTACGAAGGTAAAGTAGCTGCTGAAGCTATTTCCGGACTTCCATCCGTTGTTGACTACAAAGGTATGCCTGCTGTATGCTTCACGGATCCTGAAGTTTCAAGTGTTGGTTACACGGAGAAAGAAGCGAAGGAAAAAGGCTTCAAAGTGAAAGCTGGTAAATTCCCATTTGCGGGTAATGGCCGTGCTGTTTCCTTGAATGCTCCTGAAGGCTTCATCAAAATTGTAGCTAATGCCGACAACCATGTTGTTCTTGGAGCACAAATTGTTGGTATTGAAGCTTCCAACTTGATCGCAGAACTTGGTCTTGCGGTTGAAATGGGTGCAACACTTGAAGATGTTTCCCTTACAATTCATGCTCACCCAACTCTTGGTGAGATTGTAATGGAAACTGCTGAATTGGTTGAAGGTCATCCAATTCACGTCATCTCCCGTTAATTAATACGTTTTATCTCCTGTTTCTCCTAAGGACAGGATCTCCTAAGTATACTTTTGAGGCAAGACCGGAACACGGTCTTGCCTTCTTTTTTTGTCTGATTCAATACGTGGGAGGTAAATTCTTTAGTATAATAATGGGTAATTCTTGTTCATGGAAATTCCTGAAGGGAAGTGAAGTGGGATGAAACTTTTTAAAATTATGATTTCTATGATACTTATGACTGGTTTAATGGCCTGTAATTCAGTATCTGAAACCGTTAATGTATTACGATCCACAACAGTTGCTCAGGAGTATTCAGGGAGTATTATGAATGTAGATAAGATAGAATTGGTCGATGGTTCAACTGGTTATAGGAAGTCTATTCAAGATAAAGCGGAAATACAGACATTTATTTCTAATATTAAGGATCTAGTATTGATTCCGGATAAGAACCAAGAAGGTCGCACCGGGTATATTTATCGAATAATATTTTATGAGCAAGAAGAAGTTAAGCTGGATTTTATACCAAATGCAGTGAATAACACCTATTACGAACCTAATGCGGATCTATTAAAGATCATAAACAAGGAATTTGAAGAGAGGTTTGGAAGGGAATTTTAGTTATTGGAGCAGTAAATTTGAGCGCTTATTCGATTCGGTTAACTACCGACGAATGGGGGCTTTTTTGTTATTTTTTTGAGTAGGCCGCTTCGTATGATTTGGACAGTTTTGGAAACACTACAGGTACTCATGGCATATATTGATCTTTTAAAATTCTAGCTAGAAAGTTGTTGGGATGATGAACATGTGGCAAATGGTGGTTTCTTATATTCCGGATTGGCAGGTTTTTTTACAAGCGATAGTGATATTGATCGTTCCTATAGTTATTTATGTCATAGCCAACAAGCTTCAATCTACTATGGGTTCGCAAATTTCACAAAATACAAAGTCAGAGAATAAATCTGAAGAGAATTCAGCTAGAAATAACAAGGATACAGAAGAAGCTAAAGCTAATCCATTTATAATGGGAAACTATGAAGCAGACCTAGCTGTTATTAAACAAAGAATAGGCACTAATTGTGATGTGCATTTTAGAGAGTTTATGATTGGGGGCACCGATAAACGAGCAGCAGTTATATATATCGAAGGACTTTATGATAAAGATCTGATTGAGTTTCAAGTGCTGGAACCGTTGATGATTGATGATATTGAAGGAATAGAGAATTCTTCTGGTGACACGAAGATGACCAAAACGAACCTAATGAATAAAATGCTTCCTGTTAGTCAGATAAGGGAGACTCTTAACTTAGAGGAAGTAGTTACGGAAATATTGATGGGTTCTACGGCACTCTTGGTTGATGGGATAGCAGAAGTATTGCTTCTAGGAACAGCGAAAGGGAAATCTCGTAGTATAGAAGAACCGTTATCTGAAGGATTGTTAAGAGGTCCGCGTGAAGGGTTCACTGAAGTTCTAAGTGATAATACTGCCTTATTAAGAAGACATGGTAAGAATGAATGCTTACAACTGACCAAATTCGAAGTAGGGACAAGGGTAAAGAAAGACCTTGTCATTGCTTATGTAAGCGATATAGCTAACTCAGATTTAGTGAAGGAGGTTCAACGCCGAATAGAATCGATCAACATGGATTATTTAGCAGAGTCAGGTTATGTAGAACAATTAATTGAGGATAATAGTTTAAGTCCGTTTCAACAAGTGCAAAACACCGAGCGACCAGATCGGGTCATCAGTGCATTGTTGGAGGGTCGAGTAGCTATCTTGCTGGACGGAAGTCCGTTTGCACTGATTGTACCCGTTACCTTTAGTATGTTGATACAGTCCCCTGAGGACTATTATGAAAGATGGATACCAGGTTCACTCTTAAGAATTTTACGATACATCGCTACTTTTTTCGCCCTGTTCGCACCTGCCTTGTATATCTCGTTTATTTCTTTTCAACCAGGCTTAATACCTACAAAATTAGTCATAACGATTATTGAAGCAAGACAAGGTGTACCTTTTCCATCGCTCATTGAAGCATTAATTATGGAAATAGCGATTGAAATTCTCCGAGAGGCGGGAGTCCGATTACCGAAGCCAATCGGTCCTGCAATGGGCATCGTAGGTGGTCTAATCATTGGTGATGCAGCTGTAAATGCAGGTTTAGTCAGCCCATTTCTTGTAATTGTTGTTGCCGTAACTGCCATTTCTTCATTTGCAATTCCTACGTATAGTGCGGGAATAACGCTTCGTGTATTACGGTTTGCGGCAATGTTTTGTGCAGCTATGTTTGGGATTTATGGGACGGTTCTGTTCTTCTTATTACTCAGTAGTCATTTAGTAAAGCTCAAAAGTTTTGGTGTTCCCTACTTAAGCCCAGTAACGTCCTATCGATTTAGTGATTGGAAGGACTTTATATTACGTATGCCCTTTAGGGTAATGAAACAAAGACCGCAGATGATGAAGACTAAGGATTCTGACCGCAAAAAATAGGAGTGTGAAGGAGGAGAATTCTATGTTTGTCCGAACAGATGAAAAGCTAACAACGACACAGGCGATAGTCATCGTTAGTAACTTTATGCTGGGATCTGGGATTCTTACTCTTCCAAGAACATTAGCAGAGGAAATGAAGACTCCAGATGGTTGGATAACTGTTGTATTGGGTGGATTAATCATCATGCTCGTTGGAATATGTATCGTGAAGCTTTGTCAGCAATTTCCGGGTGAAACGTTTTTTCAATTCGGTAAAAAGATTGTGGGGAGCTGGATTGGTCATTTATTAGGGATATTGATGGTCCTATATTTTATGTGTTTATCAGCTTTTGAGATCAGAGTGATGGCTGAAGTAACCATGCTCTATTTGCTTGAAGGCACTCCGTTATGGGCGATTATTATGTTCTTCATGTGGATTGGACTATATTTAGCTTCGGGTGGAATTAATCCGATCGCTCGTTTGTTTGAGATTATATTACCGATTACATTTGTTGTGTTTATATTTTCTATGGCTTTGAGCTACAAAATATTTGATATTGATAATTTACGCCCTGTGTTAGGGGATGGAATCCTTCCTGTTATCAGAGGTTTGAAGTCAACAATTCTTGTATATGCAGGTTATGAGGTCATGCTGATTGTCACTGCGAAAATGCAACAACCTAAAGATGGTGTAAAAGCTATGGTTATAGGTACAGGTATCCCTATATTTTTGTATATAGTAACTATTATTATGGTTATTGGTGCAATGTCTATTGATGGGGTCGTTAGAAGTACTTGGCCAACACTTGATCTCATGCGAAGTTTCGAAATCGCGGGTCTACTATTTGAAAGATTTGAATTTTTCTTACTTGTAATTTGGATTATGCAAATATTTTCGACATTTTCGATCTGTCATTATACCGCCTCTTTAGGTCTGTCGCAAATTATGAATAAAAAAATTAAACCCATAATGTACCTCTTGTTACCGATCATTTTTCTTGTTGCCATGTTACCCAAAAATGTGAATGAACTTTTTGAGTTTGGTGATTTTATAGGTAATATTTCAATCTATTTGGTTGGCTTGGTCTCCATAATCCTTCTCCTCATGTCAAAAGTCTTCAAAAAGGGAGCTGTGGAGCAAAATGAATAGCATTAAGCGCCATGTATCTTTATTATTTCCCATTATTTTATTGCTCAGCTTAAATGGGTGCTGGAGCAGTAAGGAAATTGATAATCTGAGTGTTAATGTAGGTTTAGCAATGGATGTTGGTGAAGAATCACAGGTAGAACAAGAATTAGCTGAAGAGGGGGGGGGTTATCCCAAAAAAAATAAGATTACTTCAACGATTCAACTTATACCTGAACAGAGTGGGGGGAAAGGACAACAACCGGGGAGTTCTGCTCCTACGAAGTTTACGAACGTTACGGAAACAGGAGACTCGGGCTTTCAAATCATGAGTCAGTTTACGCTGATTAAGCATCGTAATATTATTGGACATCATTTGAAAGTTATTGTGGTCTCCACAGATCTTTTACAAAAAATGAGTTTAGAAAAGTTGTTAAAATATATTTTACGTGATAACGATATCAGACCTAGTTGTGATGTACTAATAAGTAAGGAGAAAGCAAGAGATACTCTTCTTACGAATGAACCAGGAGAGGTCCCGGCATTTCATCTTAAAAGTTTGATTGATAATCTAGCTAAAACCAATAAAATATTACCACCTATGAACCTTACGAAATTAGATGGAATAATGAACTCCAAATCAAGCTATATGCTGCAAAATGTGATTTCCTCTAAAGGGAATGTTGAACTTTCTGGTGCTGGAATTATTAAAGGAAAAACGAATCAATATATTGGAGCATTAAGTGAGCACGATGTTGAAGCGTTGTCTTGGATCATGGGTACAGTCAAGGGTGGAGTAATAAAAACTTACGATAAGTCGGGACAGGTTCTAGCTTATGAAATTAAAACTGCAAACACTAAGACTAAATCCATTGTAGAGGGGGACGATATCTCTTTTCATGTGAATATCAAATCGGAAGGTCGATTAATTGAGAATTGGAATACTTCACAGTATCCCACGGATTCCCAATATTTGAAGGAAACAACACAATATTTCGAAGAAGAATTAAACAATATGATCCATAAGGTGATTCACAAGTTGCAAGCAGAATACCGTGTTGATGTTGCAGGATTCCGTGATCGATTACGAATACAACACCCTCAGGTTTGGAAAAAGGTCAAAGAGGATTGGGACGAGACTTTTAGTAAATCTGAAATTACGTACGATGTGAAATTAAATATTACAGACTATGGTTCGTCAGCGAAGTGAGGTGATGTCGAGAACTGGTTTATCCAGGAATACATTCGCTCAATAGCTCGATTATGAATATCTGTAGGGAAATGATGTCCAAGTCCTTCATAAGGATGGAACGTGACATCAGCACCAAGTTCTTGGAGTTTGTTCCTCATTTGTAATCCATGGCTGAAGTTCACTTGATTATCTCCTGTTCCATGAATGACAAGCACAGGACAGTGGATTTGCTCAGCCATGGCAATGGGGGAACGAGCTACGTAAGAATCTGGAGTCTTCATGGGCGATCCACCGATGACTCGTTTGAGCATTTTGCGCAAGTCGATACGTTCATCATAAGTTTGAGCTAAGTCAGATACACCACTCCAGAAGATACAACTGTTAACCTGAGGTTGATTTACTACCGTTAAGGTCGCATTAATTGAACCTCTCGAGAAGCCCATTACGGATATTCTATTGGCATCAACAAAGGGTAGACTTGTTAACAGTCGATAACCAGCAAGGACATCCTCTTGATCTTGTCCGCCGAATTCATCGCGCCCTTCACCACCTTCTGTCCCACGATATGAAGGAGCAAAGATGATATGTCCATAATTGGCAAACTGCTCAAGCCAATGTGTCTTGACGCTTCCGACTCTTCCAATACCACCACGGCAATATATAAGCACAGGCCACTTTTGTACTCTGATATCTTGTTTGTTTGGTTTAATCGAGCTCGCGATCTGTGTTATGGGTAATTCTGTTGAAGAATAGTGCGATTCTATCCATGTTTGCAAATCCGACATAGGGAGTTCGAATCCATGCGGCAAACACAGATATCCCTTTACCTTTAGCCCATCTGATATATAAGTGATATGAAACATCATGATGTCATGTCCTCAACTTTTTGTTTTATTTAGTCCCTTGATTGTATCATTGTCGACATAAGTATGTCCTTAGGACTTATAAGCAATCCATCTTTAGACTGATTCCTACTCACATGCTTAAAGATATAATCTATGACATGGCATATAATGGATGAATAGAGATGGATTTTCAATTGAGAGAGGACAGGTGCACATGATGAAATTTAGCGAATATCACTATGAACGTCCAGAGATTAAAAATTTCGAACTTAAGTTTAAAGAACAGCTTAACTCGTTTACCTCAGCGAGTAGCTATGAAGAACAGGATCTAGCCATGACGGGTATTAATGAACTTCGTACTGGGTTTATCACCATGCAGAGCATCGTTTACATTCGCCATACTATGAATACAAATGATGAATACTATAAGACGGAGAAAAATTATTTTGATGAAGTAATTCCTTACTTTGAAGAATTTAATAATGAATATTATCGAGCATTAGTAGGTTCCAAGTATAGAATGGATTTGGAGAAGAAATGGGGTAGGCAACTATTTCAATTGGCTGAGCTTTCTTTAAAGACATTTAGCCCTGAGATAATTGAGGATTTACAGCTGGAGAACAAGTTACAAACTGAATACTTACAGCTTATAGCATCAGCAAAAATTCTCTTTGAAGGTGAGGAGCGAACAATCGCTCAGATACTTCCATTCGCCGAGGCAAAGGATCGTGATGTTCGGAAACGAGCAGAGGAAGCAAGAACCGGTTTTATGGCAGACAACGAAGAGGAGTTTGACCGAATCTACGATGATCTGGTCAAGGTACGAACGAAGATCGCACAGAAGCTCGGTTATAGCAATTTTATTGAAGTTGGTTATGCGAGAATGTTACGGACGGATTATAACGCAGCGATGGTAGCGAATTTCCGTGATCAGGTTCATCAATACATCGTTCCCGTCATAGCAAAGTTGAAGGAACGTCAGCGGAACCGGATTGGAGTAGATCAGTTTCTCTATTACGATGAGAATTTTAGTTTTAAGTCTGGTAATGCAGTGCCGAAGGGTGATCCCGATTGGATCGTAGCAAATGGGGCAAAAATGTATGCTGAGTTATCTGAGGAAACGAATGAGTTCTTCTCTTTTATGCAGAATCATGAGCTGATGGATCTCGAAAGTAAACAAGGTAAGCAATTTGGTGGCTACTGTACCTTTTTATTTGAACAAGGAGCTCCTTTTATTTTCTCCAACTTTAATGGTACTTCTGCAGACATTGATGTCTTAACACATGAAGCAGGTCATGCCTTCCAAGCGTATGAGAGCAGAAATTTCCAAGTTCCAGAATACTTGTTTCCAAGCAGTGACGCAGCTGAAATTCATTCGATGAGTATGGAATTCTTCACCTGGCCTTGGATGGAGCTCTTCTTCAAGGAAGATGCGGATAAATACCGTTTTAAACATCTGGCCAGTGCCTTGACCTTCATTCCATATGGTGTATCGGTTGATGAATTCCAACATTTCGTCTATGCAAATCCAGACATTACACCTGCAGAGCGGAAGAAGGCATGGCGTGATATTGAGAAAAAATATATTCCAACTCGCAATTATGCGGAGAATGATTATTTAGAGCAAGGAGCTTTCTGGCACAAGCAAAGTCATATTTTCACGGCACCATTTTATTATATTGACTATACTCTTGCTCAGATATGTGCATTCCAATTCTGGAAGAAGATGCACGAGGACCATACTGCAGCATGGGCACAATATTTGCATCTTTGCCGTCAAGGTGGAAGTTTGTCTTTTACTGAATTGGTTAAAGAAGCAGGTCTGATCTCACCATTTGAGGATGGGTGCGTAAGATCTGTAATAGGTAGTATCGAGAGCTGGCTTGATTGTGTGGATGATACGGCTCTTTAAAACGCTGCATGATGGAAGTATCCAACTAAACATAAATAATGTTGAACAATATTATAGCAGCCTGAAACAGATATTCTGGTTCAGACTGCTATTTGAGTTTGTATGGATAAATATCTAATCAACTTCTCCAAGCGTGGAGCATTTCACTGTTTCTGCAAGAGTGCTTCACCCGCTATACCGGGATTCGTCATTTGATAAGGATCGAGAATGATGTTTAGTTCTTCTTCTGTAAGGACATTGTACAGTAAACATAGAGAACGAACCGATTGACCTGTCTTGATCGCCTCACGAGCGATTCGTGATACCACCTCATAACCCAGGTGTGGATTTAGCGCAGTAATAATACCTACACTGTTCTCCACATATTCTTGACATCGGTCTATGTTCGCCTGGATCCCTTCGATACAATGCTCCCTGAAAACCCGAAAGCCTTGATTCATTATTTCGAGGGATTGTAATAAGTTGTAGACCATAACGGGTTCCATGACGTTAAGTTCTAGTTGCCCTGCCTCTGATGCCAGGCAAATGGTATGATCGTTACCCATGACTTGAAAAGCAATCTGATTGATGACCTCACACATAACGGGATTCACTTTTCCGGGCATAATGGATGAGCCTGGCTGACGGGAGGGGAGAATAAGCTCTCCTAATCCAGTCCGAGGACCAGAAGCCATCAGCCGGATATCATTGGCTACCTTCGACATATTCAACATGCAGATTTTAAGTGCGGCTGAGACTTCAGTATATGCATCCGTGTTCTGTGTTGCATCTACGAGATGATGGGCTGGCTCTAATGGAAAATTACTTAGTTCTGCAAGAATTTCCGTAATTCGCTGAATATAGTGTACGTTTGCATTTAATCCAGTACCGACGGCTGTTGCACCCATATTAATTATGAGTAGATTATCTTTCGTATTTCTTACCCGCTTAATGTCTCTCTCTAGAACACGCGCATACGCTTGGAATTCCTGTCCCAGACGGATAGGTACGGCATCCTGCAAGTGAGTACGTCCCATTTTGATTACACTATCAAACTGTTCTGCTTTATCGCTGAGTGCTTTATGCAAGTCTTTCATTGTTGCAAGAAGCTTCTCAATCATGATTAATACCGCTATATGTACTGCTGATGGGAAGGAGTCGTTTGTGGACTGTGCCATGTTAACATGATTGTTTGGATTGATATCTTCATAACTTCCTTTTTTCATACCGATTAACTCAAGGGCGCGATTAGCTATGACTTCATTGGCATTCATATTGATTGACGTGCCAGCCCCACCTTGAATGGGATCTATAATAAATTGATCAAACCATTTACCTCCTATAATTTCATCTGCTGCCTGGATAATTGCATTACCTTTGTCAGGGAGGAGTCTTTTACTTTCCATGTTCGCGATAGCCGCCCCTTTTTTGACCATGGCCAAGGCACGGATCAACTCGGGGTGAATACGTTGCCCTGTAATTGGAAAGTTTTCTGCTGCACGCATAGTCTGGATACCATAATATGCTTCATCTGGAACGTCTTTAGTACCAAGAAAATCTTGTTCTACTCTCATGATATCAATTCCTCCGCGAGTAATATATTGAAAAAAATTGAATTGAAAGCGCATTCTCTATGATGATATTACCATTATACTTCCTTGAAGAAGCACATAGCCAGTCGATGGTGATATTTCAGGATGAAAGTGATGAGAAGATCATAGTCTCCGTTTGAAGAATCTATTCGCGTAATCCTTTTTCATGCGTTATAATAAGGGTTTGGAATTTGCAGTTTGGATATGAAATTGGAGGCAAGACGTATTGAATAACTATCCTTTTACATTTGACCCGAAACAACCGTTTGTACAGCAAGCCAGCGATTGGATTGCGGATGTTTTTTATGAGAAGCTTCCTGAGGCTGGACTTGAACTGCGGGATGAACAAATATATATGGCATTTCAATTGGAACGAGCTTATAACGAGAAGCAAACCATCTTTGCGGAAGCGGGAGTGGGAACGGGGAAAACGATGGTTTATTTGCTTTACGCGATCTGTTATGCACGATATACCCGGAAACCAGCCGTGATTGCTTGTGCGGATGAATCGTTGATCGAACAGTTAGTGAAGCCAGAAGGGGATATCGCTAAGTTGGCCAAGCATCTTGATTTCACCATTGATGCTAGACTCGGCAAATCTCCAGATCAATATCTCTGTTTAAATAAGCTGGATGATTTTAGAACAAGCCTGAATAATCAAGAAGACGACGAAGTTTCTCATGAAATCTACCGAGGGCTTCCAAGTTTTGTTCACTCTCCGGATACGATGCAAGCTTTTTACCCTTATGGGAACCGTAAGGATTATCCCAATCTAAATGATGAACAATGGGGTAAATTAGGCTGGGACGTTTTTCAAGATTGTATGGTGTGCAGTAGACGGCACCGTTGTGGGCAGACGCTTTCCCGTGAACATTACCGGAAGTCGACTGATCTCATTATTTGCTCTCACGATTTCTATATGGAACACATATGGACTTATGAGGCGAGAAAAAGAGAAGGTCAACTTCCATTGTTACCAGAGCACAGCTCAGTAGTCTTCGATGAAGGCCACTTGTTAGAGACCGCTGCACAAAGCGCGCTCACTTACAAATTGAAGCATGCTGTATTTGAAAGTATCATTATTCGCTTGCTTGAAGGGGAAGTGCGGGAGTCTTTAGCCGTCGCCATTGAAGATGCAATATCGCAAAGCGAACAAATGTTCCACTCATTGGAAAAGCATAGTCACAAGGTTCCTGCATCGGATCGTCGAGAAATTATACTAAATGATGACTTGCTACGAGAAGTGAACCGATTCCGGGACACGATTGCTATCGTCGAAGAGGAATTGGTGTTCGAGAGTGGGCTTTATTCATTGGATGAGTACCAGCTTAAGATCGTTGAAGAGCATCTGGAGATGATCCATCTTGCTTTAGGTTTGTTTGTGAACCCAGATCGTCTCATTTCATGGGTTGAAGAGAGTCAGGATGGCATTCATTTAGTGATCATGCCGAAATTGGTCAAAGAGGTGTTAGAAGAACGTGTGTTCTCCAAACGGATGCCGATCGTCTTTTCTTCAGCGACACTTTCCTTAAACGGAGACTTTACTTACATTGCAGACAGTTTAGGAATTTCAAATTACCTTTCTTTTTCGGTGGACTCTCCATATGAATATCAAGAGAAGATGAAGGTTGTACTACCGAAGCTAGTCACGAATAATCATAAAGTGGAAAAAATGCAGCTGGCGTTAGATCTATTACATCAGTCCGAAGGTAGAGCGCTTATTCTGTTCCCTTCACGTGAGGAGATGGAGCAGTTTAGGCAGGATATTCTCCTAGAGCAAGTAGCTTCGGCTTTCCGATTTATCTTTGAGGGTACAGGTGAAATTAGCCACCTTATTTCAAGTTTTCAAAATGATGAGGCGAGTATTTTATGTGCGGTCACCTTATGGGAAGGACTGGATGTGCCTGGACCATCCCTCTCACATGTGATGATCTGGTCATTACCATTCCCTTCAAATGATCCTGTCTTTGCGGCTAAGCGGAAAGATACGCTGTCTCCTTTTGCAGATGTGGACATGCCACACATGCTGCTTCGTTTCAAGCAAGGGATCGGACGGTTGATCCGGACTCGTGAAGATCAAGGAGTCGTGACTATTTTCGGTGAAGAAATGAAGGATATCGCAGTGAAAGAGAAGATCCTTGCGTTGTTACCTCATGGTGTTGAGGTGGAGGAAATAACATTAGATGTGAGTAGACAATAGGATGGATATAAAGTTAGGAATTACCTATGTATAATATTGTAATTAACGTCTCTCTTTCATTGCTGAAGAGGGACGTTTTTTGCACCGACGATGTAGAGGGACCGTTATCTGTTCAAACTAATTAATTGACCATAGGATAGAATTTTTTATTTTAGTGGCATATAATGGTTAGATAGAATTGTATTTTGATTTGAGAGAGGACAGATAAACAGATGAAATACACGGAATATAGCTATGAACGTCCAGATGTTAAAGCTTTCGAATTGAAATTTAAAGAGTTACTTGCTGCATTTAATTCCGCGAGTAGCTATGAAGAGCAGGACATTGCTATGACTAACATTAATAAACTGCGTAGTGAGTTCGATACGATGCAAACCATCGCAAGTATCCGTCATTCCATTGATACGACAGACGATTTCTACAAGGCTGAGAATGATTATTTTGACGAGTTTGGACCGGTTGTTCAAGAATACATAAACGATTATTATAAGGCATTAGTACAATCGACATTTAGAACCGAATTAGAGAAAAAATGGGGTACTCAACTATTCCAACTTGCTGAATTGTCGCTCAAAACGTTCAGTCCAGAAATTATTGAGGATTTACAATTGGAGAATAAGCTGCAAACGGAATACACGCAGCTCATTGCATCTGCGAAGATTCAATTTGAAGGCGAAGAGCGCACCTTATCTCAATTGACACCTTTTTCGCAATCTACTGATCGTGATACTCGGAAGAGAGCTGAAGAGGCAAGAACTGGATTCATGTCCGAAAATGAGGACAAATTCGATCGTATTTACGACGATATGGTTAAAGTGCGGACGAAGATGGCAAAGAAACTCGGTTATAATAACTTTGTTGAACTTGGTTACGCTAGAATGTCCCGTACGGATTATAATGCCGAGATGGTGTCCAATTTCCGCGATCAAGTGCAGAAATATATCGTTCCAGTTACGACGAAGCTGAAGGAACGTCAACGTAATCGGATTGGCGTGGATCAATTGCTCTATTATGATGAGAACATCAGCTTTAAGTCAGGTAATGCAACGCCGAAGGGTGATCCGGAATGGATCGTGAAGAACGGGGAGAAGATGTACGCAGAGTTGTCTCCAGAGACTAACGAGTTCTTCACCTTTATGCAAGACAACGAGCTCATGGATCTCGTTAGCAAGAAAGGGAAACAAAGTGGCGGGTACTGTACTTATATCAGTGAACATGAGGCCCCGTTTATTTTCTCTAACTTTAACGGAACTTCAGGAGACATTGATGTCTTGACGCATGAAGCAGGTCACGCATTCCAAGTGTATGAGAGCAGAAGCTTCAAGGTGCCTGAATACAGCTTCCCAACCTATGAAGCATGTGAAATTCATTCCATGAGCATGGAATTCTTCACTTGGCCTTGGATGGATCTCTTCTTCAAGGAAGACGCGGATAAATATCGCTTTGATCATCTAGCAAGTGCCTTGATCTTCATACCTTATGGTGTGACGGTCGATGAATTCCAGCATTTTGTATATAGCAATCCAGATGCTACACCAGCCGAGCGGAAGGCAGCATGGCGCAATATTGAACGTAAGTATTTGCCGCATCGTGATTATGCTGACAATGATTACTTAGAACAAGGTGCCTTCTGGCAGAAGCAAGGGCATATCTTCAGTACGCCATTCTACTATATTGATTACACACTTGCTCAAATTTGTGCGTTCCAATTCTGGAAGAAGATGCACGAGGATCGTACGGCTGCTTGGTCAGATTATTTGCACCTTTGCCGTCAAGGTGGAAGCAAGTCCTTTACTGAGCTAGTTAAGGTGGCGGGATTGATCTCACCGTTTGAAGATGGCTGTGTCACATCGGTTATCGGTAGTATTGAGAGCTGGTTAGACAGTGTTGACGACACGGTTCTCTAGTAACAGCACAATTGCATAGCATAACCTATAATGACAGGCATCTGGAGATTATCACAGGTGTCTGTCTTTTGTAAAAAAGATTGGATTATTTGCTTCATCAGAATAGGAGGAGGATCCATATGATTACCTATAAACCACTCAGTGAACTACCTTTAAAGGAAGTATCTGAACTTTGGAACAAAGCGTTCGAAGGTTACATAGTAAATGCCTCGATGAGTCTGGATCGTTTTATTGCGCGAACAGTTAGTGAAGGATTATCGCTTGAACACTCGTTTGCATGTTATGTAGAAGGTGAGCAAGCAGGTATCGTTATGGAGGGATTCCGTGAGTTTTCAGGTAAGAAAATTGCATGGAATGGAGGAACTGCGGTAGTTCCAGCTTTTCGTGGTAAACGGATCGGCTCAGCTATGATGGCAAAGAACCAAGAGATCAACGAAGGACTTTCGGTGGAATACGCCTATTTGGAAGCGATTAGCACAAATGAGTCGGCGATCCGGTTATATGAAACCATGAATTATGAGCTAATGGATCGGCTTGTTTTATTATCGAACGAACAGAAGTTAGAAATGACTGATTGGTCTGCACATTCATTTGCGGTGAAGAAGGGGTTGGCAATAGAAGCTGGATCATTATCGTTCTACAACCCGGGTGAGGTTTGGCAAGCTCAATTACCGAGTCTTAAGGATGGCGAAAGTGTTGTCGTGTACGATGGACAGGTGGCGGTTGGTTATGGGCTATTTCGGCGGTCATTTGACTCATTCGGTAAACTGACAGGAATTACACTTATTCGATGTGAAGTAGCGCCTAATCGCAAGGATAAGGAAGATATTATGAAGGCCACATTGTGTGAAATTTGGCAGCCAACCTTGTCCTGTAAACGTAATGCGCATAATATTCGTGCTTCAAATAACCTGTTAATTGAATTACTTAAGCAATTGGATTTTAACGTATACATGGAACAGGTGCTAATGGTGCAGCAGTTGGATAAATGATGGAGCAATGAACAAAACAAGGACTAAATTATTTATACTAAAATATGACAAAAACAAAACCAAGTCAGATGACTCTACTGGTACAATGTCAGTAGTAGAAGGACGAGTTGGTTTTTTTGTGTAATAATACAAGGACTCGAAAGGGTTGAAGTGAATATGAGTTGGAATAAGAGAGTGATGCAATTTGTCGTTCTATTGGTTTGTGTCCTCGTTACCATCGGCGTAATGAATTTGATTAATGAGGATACGTCCGAGCCATCTAATGAAAACGTACTGAACCAGACCCAACCAACAGCTGTAAATGTAGAGAAACAACAATCCAGCGAGGCTTTGTCTCTAGAGCAAGTGAAGGATTTGATTCGGAAACAAGGAATTGATGGGGAGGATTATTGGAATGGACTCTCCTACCTGGAAGTTGATCTAGACGGCGATAATGAACCGGAACTTGTAGCTGCGATTAATGGTGGAGTTCATCTTGGAGTTTTCTATATTTTTGATAAAACATCTCCTGGTAAATATCAGTTATTAGCCGAGAAAGGTTGGAAGGTAGCGTCGTTGGATTTTGGTGCTCCGATCGAGGTAGGCGAGAAGCAGTTGTTTGAGGTTGTGGAGATGACTGGTGGCTCAGGAATTAGTGTTCGAATAGCGCACCTGATGGACATTCAACATGGGGAGCTTGTGGAAGTTTGGCAAGGTACTTTGAAAGAAATGAATGCGATGTTAGGTGGCAGTTACTATGTTATTGCGGGTAGCTTCCAAGTAGTGAATGATATTTTATATGCATGGCAAACTCGCAGTGAATTGGAGGATGACGCAGTCACGGTTAAAGGGGAGCCAATAACAACAGTGAAAATGTATACATACGATGGATCACAGTTTGTTGAAAAATAGTAGAGGGTCTCAGTGGAGTTCAACATCATTCAGCGAAGGGAAAAATAACAATGGAAGACTATTATGGGATTGTAATTAAACAATCACTCAAGGATCACAATAGTGCTGATGTATTGGATATCGTGGCACATAAACATGTGGGTACCTGGGATTTTTTGTTTGTGAGGGTTAAAGAGCAGCAATTTCTTGAAACGATCTCTGAACTCCAAGTTAATATGATTGATGCTAATATTGATTGTTGGTATAATCATTTCTTCCATGACAATGAAGTCGTTGTGGTATATCAAGATCAAGTATTTCAAGTCAGAATGGATCCCAATACATGGTCTGAAGTGATTCAATATGGATTAATTCATGGAATACCTAGAGAACAATTAGATTTTAATCCAAGAACAATACAGGATAGTTATATATTTTTTGGAATACACTTGAATTAGACTACTTGGGGGGGACTGAAAATGTATATTGATCAAGTAACTTTACTGACCAGTAAGCTTCATGAAATGAAGACGTTTTATACCTCTATCGTTGAATGTGAACTGTTGGAAGATGAAATAGAACACTTTGTAGTGAAAATTGGGTCTACTAACTTAACTTTTAAGACAACAAATCTATATGACGAACCCTCTTATCACTTTGCGATTAATGTTCCAGATAATAAGTTTCGTGAGGTAAAAGATTGGGTCTCTTCCAGAGTTCCTCTGATCAGTGAAGATGGCTCTGATGAGGTATTCTTTGAATCATGGAACGCTGATTCGATCTATTGTGAAGATCCTAGTGGGAATATTGTAGAATTTATCGCGCGTCATCATTTGAAGAATGGAGTTACTCATTCATTTTCTGCTAAGGATTTCATTTGTATTAGTGAAGTTGGGATTGTTGCGGATGAGGTCGTACCACTTGTCCAGAAATTGAATACGATGATGATACCGAAATGGAAAGAAGGTAGTGATAGTTTTGTTCCACTTGGAGACGAGCATGGGCTTTTGATTGTGGTCAAGAAGGATCGGGAATGGTATTTCTCCAATCACAAGAAAGCCAAGTTCTACCCAGTAGAAGTATCTATAAAAGATATAGGTATCTTAAGATTTGCAAAAGGAGATGTAATACAGAGTGATCAATGACCCATTCATTACGATTCATTCTGTTATGTGGTTATTTCTAGCTGTTTTTATGATTCATGATTTCGAAGAAATTATATTTGTGGAGTATTGGATGAAGAGGAATTATCCTAGAATTAACGAGAGGATCCCTGCGCCAGCACGTAGGCTAGTAAAGAACATGTCTGAGGTAACTTCAGCACAATTCGCAGTAGCTGTTGCCTTAGAGTTTATTGTTTTTATACCTGTTACATACTTGGCTGTCGAGCAGCAAAACTACTTGTTGTTTATCGGGTTTAATGCACTATTACTTGTTCATGTATTTACACATTTAGGTCAGTCCATTCTTCTCAGAGCCTATACGCCCGGAGTAGTAACTGCTCTGCTCTTTACTTTGCCATACTCTTTATATTTGTTCTATAGAATGATCAATGATGGGCTTGTCTCGCTAAAGGAAGTACTTTATTATGCACCAACAGGATTGATATTGCTTCCTATAGTCTTGTTAGGACATAAATTAGGGAAAATGGCGTTACGTGAATAGGAGTCGGTTATAATTATTTATGAGTATGCAATTGAAAGCATCATGAATGAAAAAAGGAGATTAAAATGCAAACTGAAATTGTCCTTTACCAAGATAAATACCATGATAAACTAGTCGATATTTGGCATAGGGCGGTACGCCAGACCCACACTTTTTTAGAAGAAGAGGATATTCAGTTTTATCATCATGTGGTTCAGAATGGTGCTTTGAACGAGGTTGAGATTTGGGTGGAATTGAACGAAAAACAAGAACCACTCGGGTTTATAGGCCTTGATGGAGCCAAAATAGAAATGTTATTCGTTGATCCTGATTACCATGGACAAGGTGTGGGCAGTCGTTTAGTGAAGCACGCTGGACAGCTCAAAGGGAACATCCTTCAAGTGGATGTTAATGAGCAAAATGAACAGGCCTATGCTTTTTACAAACGTTATGATTGTGTACAAATAGGGCGTTCTGAACTGGACGGATCAGGAAGACCATTTCCGATACTTCATTTAGAGCTTAAGGTGTAGATTTAATCAGTTGTAGATTTACGCTAATACTCACAATAATTCTACTGCTTGACTAGTTAATATTTATCATGTAGTGTAATTGGAAATTATATATTGAAAATGCTTAGACCAAGACCAAAAAAGTTCAACATATCGCTATACAGAGAAGAAACCCACGGGCTGAAAGGTTTCTTGACGCGAATGAACTTTCTCCTATCTTGTGAGCTGTAATGGAAAATACCTTCCATTGCCGGTGAGTGCCGTTATCTTAATAAGGACCATTTGAAGGATCATGACGGTCAAATATAGGGTGGTATCACGACACATTCGTCCCTGACGAATGTGTCTTTTTGTTTTTTAGAACAATATTTTGAGGGGGCATGTCTCATGCGACAAAGCACATTATTTCATAATACATTACGTGAATCACCGTCTGACGCTGAAGCAGTAAGCCATCAGTTGATGTTACGCGCTGGGTTTATCAGGCAATTAGCTGCAGGAATATACACCTATATGCCTCTAGGTAGACGGGTACTTCGTAAAGTGGAACAGATTGTACGGGCTGAAATGGAACGTGCAGGTGCTCAAGAATTGTTAATGCCTGCAATGCAACCAACGGAACTGTGGAAAGAGTCAGGACGATATGCACAATATGGACCAGAGTTAATTCGGTTAAGGGACCGACATGATCGAGAATTTGCCTTAGGACCAACACATGAGGAAGTCATTACTTCTTTAGTGAAGAATGAAATTAACTCTTACCGCAGATTACCAGTAACTTTGTATCAAATTCAGACCAAGTTTCGTGACGAAAGACGTCCGCGTTTTGGGTTACTGCGTGGCAGAGAATTTCTAATGAAAGATGCTTATTCGTTTGATATAGATTGGGAAGGATTAGATAAATCATATTGGAATATGTTTGAGGCTTATAATCGCATATTTACTACATTAGGAATAAACTTTCGTGCTGTGGAGGCTGATGGTGGAACCATTGGAGGCGAAGGTGGAACCCATGAATTTATGGCATTAGCCGATGTAGGAGAAGATACGATTGTTGTTTGTACATGTTGTGATTATGCTGCAAATCTGGAAAAGGCGGAATCTGGAGCAATTGATGTAGAAGAGGATGACATGATTTCTACAGATGAAATAAGGGACTTAGAGAAGTTCTATACGCCTGATATTCGTTCGATTGAACAGCTTGGTGAGGCGCTACAGATCAATCCTATTGATATCATCAAAACGGTTGTATTTAAAGCTGATGATAATTTAATTGCTGTTGCTGTAAGAGGTGATCATGAGATCAACGAAATTAAAGTGAAGAATTATCTGGGGGCTCAAGACATTTCAATTGCTGACTCGGAAAGCTTGGCGAAAATACCCGGTATAGTCGCTGGATTTATAGGGCCTATGGATTTACCATTCCCAGTATTAGTTGATCATACAGTAGCTAATATGACTAGTGGTATAGCAGGTGCTAACGAGTTAAATTATCATGTTCGCAATCTAAATCCTATACGTGATATTGAGCTTACACATGTTGGTGATTTCCGAAATGTAAATGAAGGAGAGAGCTGCCCTCGTTGCACTGAAGGGAGATTAACATTCTATCGTGGTATTGAATTGGGCCATGTCTTCAAACTGGGAACCAAATATAGTGAGCAACTAAGCGCTAATTTCATCGATCCATCGGGTAAAGAAAAGACTCTGATTATGGGTTGCTATGGTATTGGAATATCTCGGATACTATCCGCAGTGATTGAGCAGCATCATGACGACAAGGGAGTCACTTGGCCAATAACTCTAGCACCATTTCATGTGCACCTCATTCCGATATCTATTAAAGACGATAAACAAATGGAATTAGCTCAGAAGTTGTATCATCTTCTGCTTGAGCAAGGTATTGAAGTGTTATTAGATGATAGAGATGAGCGTCCAGGAGTCAAATTTAAAGATTCTGATTTGATTGGTATTCCAATAAGAATCGTTATTGGTAAAGATGCCGAACAGGAGCATGTTGAATTTACCCTGCGGAAACATAACATGAAAGAGTCTGTTCATGTTCAAGAAGCTTTTGCACGAATTATTGATTTGGTAAAGAGAAGCCATTAATCGTTCATATGATATGTTAATAGAATAGAGAAGGCATGTCTGCACAGTCGCAGACATGCCTTTTGTTATAGATTAACTCAGTCATAAACTAGAGCTTATTTATCTAATTGTGAGTGAAGTTGTTATTGCTTGATTTGCCTTTTACATGCTGAACATGTATCCCGATATGCCCAATGCCAATGATGATGGCAGACACAATCAACCATATCACTTTTCCATAAATCCCTAACAGTAGAAAGGCTATGACAGGTAGGCTTGCAAGTGGAACAGGTATTCCATAGAAACTACGATAAAAGTTTTTCTCTGTACGTTCATTAGTGAAATATCTAATCCAGCAAATCTCATACAGGATCATGAATAGAAATGACACGATAAGCCATAGGCTCCATGTTGAAAATGAGGCTATATTAAAGTCTTTAAAAATCAACATACACACCGTGCAAAATACCTGACCTATACGTTCAAACATCAGTAATATTTTGTTTTCTTGGGTGTAATCATAATCTAGGGGTTGATTCTTACTCCAAATGATATTAGGAATGAATAACATCAATAAATATAGAAGACCTACATATGAAAATCCTAAATGTCCTAACATAGGATCCCCTCCTGAATAAATTCGTTATCTGTTTTTGATTATTCTATTTTGTTTTATTTACCATTTCTCCATGCGTTGTGGAAGTTCCTCTTTCTACGACGATTAATTTCGAAATCCGAATAGTTAATAAATTCTTAATTTTTAAAGGCATAATGTATAGTATATTAGAGTATGTGAAATAGGAAGAACGATCTTCAATTAATGAATAGGTGAAGGGAGAATTAGATGGACAGCATTATTGAAATTATCAAATCAATCATCCTAGGTATTGTGGAAGGTGTAACCGAATTTTTACCTGTATCTTCAACAGGGCATCTAATTATTTTCGAAAATCTACTAGGATTTAAAGGAACCCATCCAAATTTTGTTGAGATGTACACTTATGTGATTCAGCTTGGAGCGATCCTAGCGGTAGTCATACTGTATTGGCGCAAAATAAAAGGAACCCTGGTCAATTTCTCCCCTAAGAAAGTAGGATATGAGAAATCAGGGTTTAAATTTTGGCTAATGATCGTCATCGCTTGTGTTCCTGGGGGTGTCTTCGGGATCCTATTCAATGATCTAGCTGATAAATATTTATTTACGCCTGTTATTGTAGCGTTTACCTTGTTTGGTGGTGCGCTATGGATGATGTACGCGGAATCTAAATTTAGAAACAACAATCTAAATAATGATGAACAAGAGCTAAACGTAACCGTAAAGCAAGCGATTATTATCGGTTTATTTCAATGCTTAGCTATTATTCCTGGGATGTCACGATCAGCTTCAACCATTATCGGTGGCTGGGTATCAGGGCTTACTACGGTCGTTGCCGCTGAGTTCTCTTTCTTCTTAGCAATCCCTGTTATGGTTGGCATGAGTTTTTTGAAGATTATGAAGATGGGTGGATTTGCTGGCCTATCATCACAGGAACTTATCTCACTAGCTACAGGTTTTATCGTTTCGTTTATTGTGGCTTTAGCCGTCATCAAGAAGTTTATTGCATATCTACAAAAGAAACCAATGAAAGTATTCGCTATTTACAGAATGATCTTTGCAGTCGTGGTGTTAGTAGCCGGAATTGCCGGAATATTCCACTAAGAATAATAGTTAAGGTAGAAGCAGCTCATCAGAGCTGCTTTTTTTATTTCTCCCTAATTCCATCATGATGGATCTTCAGAATTAATTCAGATTATTCCTGACTTTATCTGAAGAAGATTTCAGTATGATGGTGGAAATTGAAAAGGGGGAGACAACGTGATTACAAGTATAAGTGGGGTAGTACAAGAAAGGCTCTTATTTTTCTATAAGTTTCTACGGTCACCTGGACAGATTGGAAGTGTGACACCAAGCTCCAAATATTTAGCCAGAGCAATGATTGATTCAGTTCCGTGGGAGGAGGTCAAATATGTAGCGGAGCTTGGGTCGGGGACAGGAGCCATAACGAAATATATTCGGTCGGCAGTAAATAGCAATACACGAGTAATGCTGTTTGAGAAAGACCGAACTTTATATCGTTCGTTAAAATATCAATATTCGGAATTTCCTTGTTACAGGAATGCTTGCCGATTACAATCTATCCTGGGTCAGGAAAAGATTGAGCAGCTTGATTGTGTCATTAGTGGACTTCCTTTTTATAATTTCCCCCAAGAAATGCGATATCAGCTACTGGATCAGGTTATCAGTTCCTTGAGGGACGGGGGACTGTTCCTTGCTTTTCAATATTCACATCAAATGAAAAAGCAATTGTCTGAACGCTTTGATATAGAAGCTATAAAATTTGTAGCTTTAAATGTTCCTCCAGCTTTCGTCTATGTTTGTAGAAAACGAGGTGTAAGCTGATGGCGCCGGATAAAGACACTAAGTTGGCGAAGTATCGTCCGCTTTTATGGATACTCATTATTCCATTGTTGAATATTTGCTACGGATTATTAAACCATGAGGGGTCACGAGTCAGTAATTTGATGACCGAACTTGATGCGCAAATTCCATTTGTACCCGCCTTTATTATCCCTTATATGTTGTGGTATCCCTTTATTATGGTCATGTTAATTGTGATTTTTAGGAAAAGTGAAAAGACATATTATCAAACGTTGATCACTTTATGTGTTGGACTTGTCGTATCCTATGTTATTTATTACTTTTATCAGACAACCGTACCACGCCCACCAGTTACAGAACATGGGGTCATACCCTCACTTGTGCGGTTTATATATATGACAGATCAACCCTACAATTGTTTTCCTAGTATCCACGTTTTGACTAGCTATTTAGTATGGAAGGGTTCAGCAGATTGTGAAGATTTATCATTCATCTCACGTTCGTTAATCAGCGTAATGATGGGCGCTATAGTTCTTTCTACACTTTTTGTGAAGCAGCACTATATATTAGATATCGCCGGGGCAATTTTTATAGTGCAAGTATTATATTACTTCACAGGGAAAATGCTACCAGTTAAATTACGAGTGCAGAATAAAGCTTCGATAAATAAGCCATTGAACGAATAGATACCTTATTGCTTTCTTAGCTTGAGCTTGCTGTATCTTCAATAGAATAATAAAATGATGTTGTCATCTTGAGTTCATTTACTGGTATAACGCGACCCTTGGAGGGATCCAATTTATGAGTGTTAAAATATTAGTTGTTGACGATGACAGGGAGATTCGCGATATCCTGCATATTTATCTCCGCAATGAAGGGTATCATGTGGTAGAGGCTGAGAACGGGGTCAAAGCACTTGAAATGTTGCAACTAGAAGCTTTCGATCTCATTATATTAGATATTATGATGCCTCATTTAGATGGGATTTCCGCCTGTCTTAAGATTAGAGAGAATTCGGGCATCCCCATCATCATGCTCTCAGCCAAAGGAGAGGACCTGGATAAGATCACTGGTCTGTCTACAGGTGGGGATGACTATATGACTAAGCCATTTAATCCTCTAGAATTAATAGCTAGAATCAAAGCCTTGTTAAGGAGACAAAATTATGCTTCCTTAGCTCAGCCGACAAATGAAGGTGAGATTTGTATAGACGATCTTGTAATCAACAAGGACTATCATCAAGTGACGGTGCGAGGCAAAGAGATTTCGTTAACACCTATTGAATTTTCTATACTAGAATTGTTAGCGGCTCATCGTGGTCAAGTATTTAGCATTGATAAAATTTATCAAAAAGTATGGAAGGAACAAACTCCGTTTTTCTCCGAAAATACGGTCATGGTCCATATTCGTAACATTCGTGAGAAGATCGAGGTTAATCCAAGAACCCCTCAATATATTAAGACAGTATGGGGAGTGGGGTATCGGATTGATAAATAAAATGTGGGTATTTATAAGTGGAAAAAGAAGCATTCGTGCGCAACTGATCTGGGCGATCTTTATCTGTTTCATTGTAACAACTACAGGATATTCCTTGGTTTCTGCAAACATAAACAAACCAATAGGGCTTTTGGTGTTTATTGGAATTTATATATTGTGCTTCATCTTTCTCACTCGAAATATCGTTAGAACTCTTTGGCAACTGTCCAATGGATTGATGGTCATTGCAAGAGGGAATTTGGATTATCGACTTCCTACATCAAGGTTAGATGAGTTAGGGACCGTTTCACAGAACGTCAATCACATGGCAGAGCAATTACAAAAACAAGTTGAACGTGAACGACAGTTAGAGAGTTCTAGAATGGAGTTAATCACCAATGTATCTCATGATCTGAGGACTCCTTTAACGAGCATCATTGGATATCTGGATTTACTTAAGAAGCAGGCTTTTCAAGGCGAAGAAGAACGTGAACGTTATATTCATAATGCCTTTAATAAAACGCAGCAACTCAAAACATTGATCGATGATTTGTTCGAATATACGCGATTATCGCATGGTGATGTTCAAATGAACTTTCAGGAAGTCGATTTTCATAGTTTGATTGAACAGATGCTGTCTGAATTTGAACCGGTTGCTAGAGAGCAGGGAGTTAATCTCATTAAGGCACTAAGTCCTGATCCCGTGATTATGAGTATTGATGCTGAGAAAATGGTTCGAGCCATAGATAATCTACTCATGAATGCATTGAAATTTTCGATCATACCCGGCGAAATTAGAGTTAATCTCTTCTCAGGTGGAAGAGTTGTTAAGCTGTCTATTGAAAATCAAGGAAATCCTATAACCAAAGAACAAGAAGAACAACTTTTTGAAAGATTCTATACGATGCACACATTACAGAGCGACGGTAACATGCCATCCGGATATGGCCTAGGTCTATCCATTGCTAAAAATGTTGTTGAGCTGCAAGGCGGTCGCATTTGGCTTGATCATCATGAAGGATATTATAAATTCAATATTGAATTGAAGAGACCTATAGCCAATAATAGGGGGAAAAAAGTATTGTATGGAGAACATGGGGAATGAAATTCAAATCACCACAATAGATTGTTTAGTGCCATCGCTTGTAGATCAATTTTCAGATTTGTTAATAAGAGTCGTAGAGGATGGAGCATCTATTGGCTTTCTTCCTCCACTGAGCATGGATGAAGCCGTAAAGTATTGGAATGATGTCATTGAACCAGGGGTTATTCTGTGGGCGGCTGTACTGAATGATACTTTAGTAGGAACGGTACAACTTCAATTAGCTCAGAAACAAAATGCTCGTCATCGAGCTGAAATCGCCAAATTAATGGTGCATCCCCAGTATCGGAGGAAGGGCATTGCTCAATTGCTGATGCAAGCAGCTGAAGATCAGGCGAGGATGGAAGGCAGAAGCCTGTTAATTCTGGATACCCGAGCAGGCGATCCATCAAATAAGCTGTATCTTTCACTGGATTATATAGAGGCGGGGCGAATTCCAAACTTTGCGCAGTCTGCTGATGGAACATTGCATGAGACGGTTTTATATTATAAGAAAATAGGACAGTGACTACAAACAGCCTACGGATTTCGATTCTGTAGGCTGATTTATTTAATGGGATATTGTGGTAGAATTGTTAGGTGAATTAGCGGGAAATAACACTGGAGGAGCGTTTACCATATCATGAACAATCCAATTCAAACGTATCAGGCTACAATTGCAGACTTAGATCAAATCGTACCTATTTTTGATGAGTATCGAGTTTTTTATGGTCAAGAATCAGATGTAGAAGGGGCGCGGCAATTTTTATTCAGTCACCTTGAACATCGAGAATCCGTCATATTTATGGCTAAGGATACCGTTTCGGGTCAATGCGCTGGATATACTCAGTTATATCCCGTATTCTCGTCCATTTCGTTGAAGAGGTCTTGGATCTTAAATGATTTATTTGTCTTGAAGGATTACCGCAATCAAGGGATTGCCAAGATGCTCCTAACGGAGGCGGCTGAATTTGCTCACCAGACGAAGGCGAAAGGAATTGAATTAAGTACGGCATGGGATAACAGTCGTGCACAAAGGTTGTATGAGCAATTTGGATTTATTAGAGATGAGGAATTTTATTACTATTATTTGAAGCTATAAGGCTCTAAAGCAAACGTATTTCATTTAAAGGGAAATACTCCAGCTAATTTGTGGCGAGGGTACATAATTCTACGATTAACTGGAATAACTCCAGTTAATTCAAGCGAATCGTCATTGCAATTGGTTTAAACGCTACATTAGCTGGAGAAATTCCAGTTAAGTAGTTCACTGGTTGGTATTTCAATTCGTATTAGCTGGAGAAATTCCAGTTATTCGAGCTAGATCAAGTACGAAGAGGCGTAAAAGACGTAATAGACGTAAAAGACGTAATAGAATGACTCTTACGGTCACGGAGTATGTAAGCATTTAACAGAGTGGAGGTTTTTGTTTGAGAAAGCTATTTTTTGTTACCCTGCTACTTCTTATCTTCTTGGTAGGTTGCTCCAGTGGAAAAGTAAAACCAACAGTATCTACATCACCGCCTCCGTCACCATCCGCTACACCAACTCCGTCGCCAACACCAATTCCTGAACAAGAACAAGATCAAGTTGAACCAGGACAAGATCCTGTTCATACATCAGTGATAGACCCTAGTAAATTAGGGAATATCTTTGGCTTTGCCGGGATTAACGGTCAGCAAATTCTTGTGACGGGTTTAGAGAAGGACCAGGACAATAAAATGGTACAACTAAATAAAGCTATTGGTGCGAATGGTGCTGTTGTGTCCGTTAAATATTTAAAGTGGCAGGCAGGCAATGACGAGCTTAATAACGGAAGAGATCTTGCGATAAATATGGAAAACGAACCCGGATATCTTTTTACAGTGGAAGAGGGTGCAGCTGAGCAGGATCAGACTTATTATTTAATCAACGATACAGAGTTTGATACTGGAGCATTATTGGCCATTCAAGAGAAGAATGAACCTGTTAGCGATGAACAACTATTGAGTCAATTGGCAACAATTCATGATCGTAAGATAGAGCAGGCTTGGACTCTTACTGAAATTGCAGGTACGGATGGGCTGTACTTAGTACATTTCGAAACGGTCGGTGAAGAGCACTTATTCAGTCTTGTTGTGATACGAGGGGATGAACTTATTTTCAAAGACTATCCAGCAACGCAAAAAGAAACTACATCGGTATGGCGTGTTGATGATGGCGGTGAAGTATCGTCCGATAATTTCTCGATGATGTTTGCTGCTAACACGAGTGACGGAATTTTAATAAGCTTGAATTGGTGGGGAGCAGAAGGCGTTAACTCTTTATTCCTGTTAGAAAAGAACCACAAGTTAGAGGACCTTGAAACGAGATACGGTCGTTATACATCACCTCTGTAAGTTGTTGGTTTGTTCGATATGGCCTCTATACCGCAGCATATTATTCTTAAAATACTTGTTATTCTTAACAATTAATAAAAAGGGTGATGAATTTGAAAGGTCAAACGGCTACAGTTGGGTTCCAGGTTGGTGTCCGTAGAACGTTCCCGATCTCTCAAGAGCAAGCATGGGCACTATTATTATCCTCCAAAGGGTTACAGGTATGGTTAGGCGATTTGCCATCATTAGATTTGCAAGTGGGACATAAGTTTTCAAGTAAGGATGGTATTCATGGTGAATTACGTGTAGTGAAGCCGTTACATCAGCTTCGGATGTCATGGCAGAGGAAGGGTTGGGAGAAGCCGTCAACTTTACAAATTCGCCTATATCCTAATCCATCGAATGCTGACAAGACAACCATTAGCTTTCATCAGGAAAAATTACAAGATGCATGGGTAAGAGAAGATATGAAACAACACTGGGAGGAAGTAGTTAACAAGATCATGGAATTATCGCTGAGTAAGTGTGAGTAAAAATAAATGAAAAGGAGAAGGTCAGATGAACAAATTTAGCCATATCGACCTTCGTGTCCATAATCTTGAAATCGCACTACCCTTCTACGAGGGGCTACTTCCGAGCCTCGGATTTACGAGAACTTTTCATAGTGCAAATTGGAGAGTCTTTGCAGCGGAGGGTGAGCTTCCTAGTGCACCATATTTCGCCATCATAGAGGATACTAATCATAAGCCTAATGGAAATTTAATCGGGTTCTGGGCCGAGAATCGAGAGGAAGTAGATCGTATCGCCGAATTGGTCAAGGAATTGGGTGGTAAGATCAATAGTGGGCCACAACTTTTTCCGATTAGTCCTACTTACTATGCCGTATATTTCGAAGACCCTTGCGGAAATGCTTATGAAATTGTCCATAGATTTAACTGAAACTAAACGACTTTGTTCTTGTTCGTTTTGAACTATTGAAACTGTCCTTAGGGCAGTTTTTTTATGATCAATGTATTAATGTCCACATACCAAACCCAAAGAGAATAACAGCAGATAGACGATTGACGAGACGGAGGGATGCAGAAGTTAAGATCACTGAACGGAACAGACTTACTCCTATACTTAATAGAATCCACCATACAGCTGATCCTATAAATACGCCGCTAACGAGACCTATTATTTGTATGCCGTTTCCATTAGATGCTGTCAATCCTGTTGCGGCAAAAATACCAGCAAAGGATATAATGGTCACGGGATTGGTAAGAGTTAGTAAGAACGTTGAGGCAAATGATCCTAGGATAGCGTGCTCCGAAGTCTCGATTACATGAGCTGGTTCACGAAGAAATGTAAGAAGTCCAAGATAACATAGAAATATACCGCCGCAAAAGTGTATAAGATCACCGTAATGAAGTAGAAAAGAAGAAAGTGCTGTTAGTCCGAGACCGGCAATCAATCCATAACAGGCATCAGCCGTAGCTGCGCCGAATCCAGCTGCTATTCCGATGTGTCGACCGCTTGATAGTGTCGTGCGAATGCACATGACTCCAATCGGACCGATCGGGGCCGCAATGGAAAAACCTAAGATCAGACCTTTCAATATTATGTATGGTTCCATGTAAGTAACTCCTTTTGGTCCATTTCATCTCACCTCATTCTTCCTTTAAAGTGGACAGGATAATGACCGTATTGGTCTTCGATACACCTTGGATATTCTTTAGGGATACCGAGATGAATTGTTCCAAAGTAGAGATATCGGGCACAGCCACCTTGAGCATGTAATCATATTCCCCTGCCAGGTGATGGCACTCTAACACATATCGTGATTGGATGATTGTAGCTCTGAAAGAATCTATATTTTCGGTTCGCTCGAGCATCACGGATACATAAGCCATTAAAGCTTGCCCTATTGCATTTCGATTCAACTTCAATGTGAAACGTTCAATGATTCCTTTATCTTCTAGTTTCCTGATTCTCTCCGCCACGGACGGTACTGATAAATGTATGCATTTACTGATATCAGAGCTGGTCATACGGCTGTTCTGTTGTAATAACTCAATGATTTGAGAATCAATGTGATCCACAAAATTACCACCTTTCAATGCAATATCTATAGTAAGTTTATAAGTAAATTATAGTATTTTATTTAATATGTTTGTTACATTGATCAAAATTCAAAATTTATTAAAGTTTTAATCGATTTAAGTTAAAAAGTTTATGACTATGGGGGGCCATCCTAGTTCAAACATAATAGTTTTAAGTGCAGAGAGTAAATAAGTTATACTGGAACAAGTATGTAAATGAAAAAATAGGGGGTCGTGATAAGGAATGGAGGAAAAAGCACAACTGCTGCAACAGTTCCATAATTGGGTCAACTTTGTACATATGCTCGAAGATCGGGAAACGGCACTATGGAATACTCCTATTGCGGAAGAGAAATGGGCCGTTCGAGATGTAGTGAGTCATATTATGCATTGGGATATGTATTTCTTAAACGAAGCGATTGTAAAGATTGCTCACAATCAACCTGTTACTTCTAAGCATTTGGATTACGACGAATTCAATGAACAAGCATGTGAGTTAGGAAGAAAGATTAGTCTCACTAAATTAGCAGAACAGACTATTGAAGTTCGTAAGCAAATTATTGAACATATAACTTCCATGACGGAGGAGCAATATGATGGAATTTATATGGATGAGGACGGTAACAATTTCGGCATAGTAGCATTTTTACAGGATTTCATTGAGCATGACCAACACCATATGAAGCAAATTATGAACTTACTGAAACAGCTTACTTAGCCGATTAGTAGAGCACTCATTTCTATACAGACGAAGAAAGGGAACAAGCATGAAAAGAATTGATATCGTATATTCGTTAATTACTAACCCGGACAATACAAAGGTCTTAATGGTAAAAAATAGTGGTAGAAACACCTGGACTCTACCTGGTGGTACGGTGGAACCAAATGAGACGCTGCAGATGGCGGCTATGCGGGAGGCAAAGGAAGAAACCGGACTTGATATTATGACCTATGGCGTGGTTGCGGTAAATGAAGTCATTTTGGAGGAAGATGAAGAGCATCTCGTCTTAATTACTTTTCACGCAGAAATTACAGGTGGACAAGAGGAAATAATGCTACCGGAAGAAATTTTGGAAATCGCTTGGATTGATTTGAATCAGGCGGATGAATTGATGCCTTATTATAAGGAAGGATTAAGCAATATTGTGGCGAAAAATCAGCAAGTCACTTACTTTTACGAGGGAGTTATTTAGTATTTGACCAAGACGAGGAGGAACAATTATGAAAGTATCCGTCATCTTAGGCCATCCATACGATAAAAGTTTTAATCATGCAATTGCTGAAAAGGTAACCTCTACTCTAGCGAGGAATGGACATGAGGTATCCTTCCACGATCTGTATCAGGAACAATTTAATCCGATTATTACGCCGCAAGAACTGATTAGCGATAAAAGCGATGATCCACTAGTCCAATTTCATTGTAACCAGATTAAAGAAGCTGATGGTATTGTAATTATCCATCCGAATTGGTGGGGACAACCACCGGCCATTCTAAAAGGATGGATTGATCGGGTTCTTCGTCAAGAAGTAGCTTATACTTTTGATGCAGGAGATAGTGGGGGTGGTCTGCCCATTGGTCTACTAAAAGCTAAAGTTGGTGTGGTCTTTAACACCTCGAATACCCCTGTTGAACGGGAAATCAACGTCTTTGGAGATCCACTCGAGAGAATTTGGAAGTCGTGCGTATTCGACTTTTGTGGTCTGAATCATGTCATTCGTAAGATGTATTGTGTTGTTGCAGACAGTACACCTGAAGAACGAGCGGAGTGGTTGCAGGATTCCGTGAATGTAATAAACGAGCATTTTCCCAAGGGAAATATATAATACTTGCCTCGAAGAGAGTTACCTAGTCGAGTTTTGGTCAACTCGTTCCATTCCTTAAGAACACTCTGTTATAATGGATGAGGTTAATTAAACGATGATACGGGGTGTACGATAGATGAGAAACTATTTAGATTTGTTACAAGATGTATTAGACAATGGAACGCAAAAGGATGATCGAACAGGTACGGGAACTAGATCCGTATTTGGACGTCAATTACGTTTTGATCTGAGCAAAGGATTTCCGTTGGTTACGACCAAACGAATCCATTTGAAGTCAGTTGTACACGAGCTTCTCTGGTTCCTTAAAGGAGATACCAACATCTCATATTTAAAAGAGAACGGTGTTCGAATCTGGGATGAGTGGGCGGACGAGAACGGTGACCTCGGTCCAGTGTATGGATCGCAGTGGCGGTCATGGGAATCTGCAGATGGGCGTAAAATCGACCAAATTGCTAATGTGATCGAGTCGATCAAGAACAACCCGGATTCTCGTCGACATTTGGTGAGTGCTTGGAATGTGGGTGAGGTTGATAACATGAAGCTGCCTCCTTGCCATTTCGTATTCCAGTTTTATGTAGCGAACGGCAAACTTTCTTGTATGCTAACGATGCGTTCAGTAGATACATTCCTCGGATTACCGTTTAATATTGCTAGTTATTCGCTACTGACGCATATGGTAGCACAGCAGTGTGGACTTGAGGTTGGTGAGTTCATCTGGTCGGGTGGCGATGTCCATATTTACTCCAACCATCTTGAACAGGTTCAGACTCAATTGGAGAGAGAGCCACTAGCTCTTCCTCGCCTTGTGATCAAACGTAAACCTGAATCTATTTTTGACTATGTGTATGAGGATTTTGAGTTTGAAGGTTATGAACATCACCCTGCCATTAAGGCAACGGTAGCTGTCTAATTTATTGGAGAGGGGCAATGCAAATGGGCGTGTCACTAATATGGGCCATGGCCAAGAATGGAGCAATAGGTCGCAATAATCAGCTACCTTGGAGATTACCTGCTGATTTGAAGTTTTTTAAAGAGCAAACCACAGGGAAAACAATGATTATGGGCCGGAAAACTTGGGAATCCATGGGGAGCAAGCCACTTCCAAATCGGCGTAGCGTTGTGTTAACAGGGGATCGTGCTTATCAGGCGGAGGGTGCAGACATTGTGTATTCAGTAGATGAAGCTATGGAGTATGCAAAAGATGGAGAACTCATGATTATTGGCGGGGCTGGCGTGTTCCAACACTTTATACCTTTAGCTGATACGCTCTATGTCACCCGGATCGATGAAGATATCGAAGGGGATGTATTCTTCCCTCATTTCGACTGGAATGATTTCGAGTTGACCTGGGAGACACAGGGAATTCGTGATGAGAAGAATCCTTATGATTACCGGTTTTTAATCTATAAACGCCGAGCGTAAAGACTTAATAGTGCAAATTATCATATTATTAATCCATTAATAACATATCCCACGAATGCTAACATCAAGATACACTGATAGTTAACGGATGGGGGAAAGTTACAATGTCTACACCAACAGGTTTTATGGAATTCAAACGTCAACTTCCGGGTGACCGGAGCCCTTCCGAGCGGGTCAAGGATTGGGAGCAATTTCATAAGCATATGTCGGATGAAGAACTGCGGACACAAGGATCTCGCTGTATGGATTGCGGCACACCTTATTGTCACACAGGGATTGATATGATAGGTGGAACTTCAGGTTGTCCGGTGCATAATCTGATTCCCGAATGGAATCACTTGATTTACCGTGATTTGTGGAAAGAAGCGCTAGATCGTCTACACAAGACGAACAATTTCCCTGAGTTTACAGGAACGGTATGCCCTGCACCATGTGAAGGATCTTGTACAGTGGGGTTGATCGGGCAGCCTGTAGCTATTAAGACGATAGAGCAAGCTATAATCGATCGTGGATTTGAAGAGGGATGGGTCGTTCCTGAGCCTCCTGAGAAACGAACGGGACACAAGGTAGCTGTTGTTGGTTCTGGGCCGGCTGGGCTTGCTTGTGCAGCTCAGTTAAACAAGGCGGGACATGAAGTAACCGTTTATGAACGATCGGACCGAATCGGGGGATTGCTCATGTACGGGATTCCGACGATGAAACTGGATAAAGCCGTAGTTCAACGTCGTGTAGATCTATTAGCTGCTGAAGGCGTAAAATTCGTGACGAATACGGAGATCGGCAAAGATATTCCGGCTCAGCAACTCGTTGATGAATTTGCTGCAGTTGTTCTATGCGGCGGAGCAACGAAGCCACGTGAATTTAATATTGAAGGTAGCCAATTGAAGGGTGTACATTACGCTATGCCATTTCTGTCGGGTACCATTAAGAGTTATCTCGACTCGGGACTAAGTGACGGCAATTTTTTATCTGCTAAAGACAAAGATGTGATTGTCATTGGTGGGGGGGATACCGGATCAGATTGTGTAGCAACGGCGTTACGCCATGGCTGTACAAGTATCACGCAGTTTGGTACTCATACTAAAGCACCGATGCAACGAGATCAACTTCAGAATCCATGGCCTCAGTTCCCCAATGTATATACGCTGGATTATGCTCATGAAGAAGCTAAAGCGTTGTTCGGGGAAGATCCTCGTGAGTTCTCAATCATGACAACGCGATTTGTTGGCGATGAAGAGGGACAATTGAAGGAACTGCATACGATCGATATTCAGCGGATCGTTGATGAGACAGGACGTAAGATATATCAACCCATTCCAGGGACAGAGCGTGTCTTTCCAGCACAAATGGCATTGATCGCTATCGGCTTTGATGGTCCTGAATCAACGATTATCGAAGAGCTTGGGCTTGCACAAGATCGTCGGAGTAATGTGAAAGCACGTTATGGCAAATACACTACGAATGCAGATAAAGTGTTTGCCGCCGGGGACATGCGTCGTGGACAAAGTCTCGTAGTATGGGCCATTCATGAAGGGCGGGAAGTAGCCCGTGAAGTAGATAAATTCTTAATGGGTGCATCGGTATTACCTTAATTGGTCAACTCATTTCAACTAAAAATATGATATAATAGAGTTTAGCTACAGAGCTGCGCGGTGCGCGGCTCTTTTTTTGAGATTTACAGTTTTAATGAAGAAAAGGGGCGCTTGTGAAGATGAAAACGCTCGTTATCGCCGAGAAACCGGATATGGGGCGGACGATTGCTGCCGTAATCGAGCCAAAGGCGAAGAACAATCGGTCTTATCTAGAGGGTGACCGTTATATTATTACTTGGGCAATCGGCCATTTACTTGGATTAGCTGAACCAGATGCCTATGATGCCAAATATAAGAGATGGAAATTTGGAGACTTACCTATTTTACCTGTGCATTTCAAAATCGTGCCAAACCCACGAACGAAGGATCAACTTGGAACGATTGGAGAAGTTGCTAAACGATGTGATGCCATTGTCAATGCTTGCGATGCTGGGCGGGAAGGGCAATATATCTTTGCGTTGATTCAACAGCAGTTGAAGCTAAATCAGCCTGTAAAGAGATTGTGGATTTCGGACCTGACTGCGGAGAGTATAGCCAAAGGCTTCGAAGGACTGTACGATAGCTCCGAATTTGAGAATTTGACCTTAGCCGCTAGAGCACGAAGCGAAGCGGATTGGCTTATCGGTATGAATGCTTCACGTGCGTTTACGACAAAACATAATACGTTGTTGTCTGTGGGCCGTGTACAAACTCCAGTGTTAGCGCTCATTTACGACCGCCAAAAGGAGATCGAAAGCTTCGATTCCCTCACTTATTACGAGATCAAGGCTGAATTTGAGCAAACCGGTCGTAAGTACATAGGAACATGGCAAGGAGACCGGTTGACCGATGGAGAGAAAGCAGCGGCATTAGCTGATAAAGTTCGTGGCCAGAAGGGTAGTATTTCAGAATATGATGTAAAGGATACGAAAGAATATCCTTATAAACTGTATGACTTAACCCTATTGCAACGTGAAGCCAATGCAAAGTATGGTTATTCTGCGAAGAAGACACTTGATTTAGCTCAGGCTTTATACGAGAAGCATAAGGTGATCTCTTATCCACGGACAAGCTCCAACTATGTGACGGAGCAGAACATCGATGGGATGCACAAGGCGCTTCATATGCTGAAGTCAACTTCATATAAAGAATTAGCGGATGGTGCTAACCCAGGACTCGTTCATGTAAATAACAAATCGGTCTGCAATCCGACGCGAGTAGAAGATCACCATGCGATTCTCCCCACATTGAGACGTGGAGCTAATCTTAGTAAAGAAGAGCAGCATATTTATGATTTAGTTATTCGCAGATTCATATCGCATTTCTATCCTCCTGCTGAATATAAGCAGCATACCGTGTTGACGGTAGTAGAGGGCGAGACGTTCAAGACCAATGTGAAGGAACTGCTGTCGCTCGGTTGGAAAATATGTCAACCCGGGGATGATAATGCGAAATCTTCTGGACGGGGTAAGAAGAAAGAAGAGGAAGAAGAACAAGAAGAACTGGTAAGCGAACCGTTCCAGATCGATAAGGGCCAACCCGTTATCTGCCTAGATGCAGAGGCCAAAGAGAAGGCGACCCAGCCCCCTAAAGCGTATACCGAAGGTACTTTGTTAAGAGCGATGGAGAGCGCAGGTAAGCAACTAGAGAACGAGGAACTGCGTGATGCGATGAAGGATGCAGGACTTGGAACACCGGCTACACGGGCAGCGACGATTGAGCGGCTTAAGAATGTCGGATACATTACGATGCAGGGGAAAAGAATAACAGTAACGCAAAAAGGACGAACAGCGATCGAGCTGATACGTCATGCAGGCGTAGAATTGTTGACTTCTCCGGAAATGACCGGCCAATGGGAGCGACGTCTGTACCAAATTTCCAAAGGTGAAGCTGCCAGTGAGAAATTTATGGATAACGTCAAGAGATTTGCAATCTCTATTATTGATAAGGTGCGTACTCAACCTAAAGCAGATGCTTCCTTGTTCGAAGCGGGTGAAGAGGAGAAGAGTACGAGTAAGAGCAAGGGGAGTCGACAGAGTTCAGCAGGGGCTAATTCACGTGCAAAAGCTACCCCTGCCAAATCGACGTCTAAACCCGGTGTGTTAACACCACTTGCTCCTTGTCCACGTGAAGGCTGCGGGGGACAGCTTATTGAAGGTCGTAAAGGATTTGGCTGTACTCATTATAAACAGGGTTGTGGGTTCGTGATTTGGAAAGAGTACTCGGGTAAAAAAATTACGGAATCCATGCTAAAAACATTGTTGGATAAGGGGCAGACGCAACTACTGACCTTCAAAGATCCTGAAGGGGATTTCAAGGCTCGAATAATTTTGACGAATCGGACAACTGGTGGGCTTGAATTGAACAAAGTCGACGATTAGAAGAGGAGTGTATCCAATCATGTACGAGCAAAAAACGAAAGAAACCGACCAGAGTGTTATGGAGTTTATTGAGGACATTGAAAATATAAAGAAACGTGAAGATGCGTATAAGTTAGTTGATATTTTCACTGAGACGACGGGATATCCCGCAAAGATGTGGGGTCCGAGTATTATCGGATTTGGAGCATATCACTATAAATATGCATCTGGTCATGAAGGCGACGCACCGTTAGTTGGCTTTTCACCACGTAAAGCGAAGATTAGTTTATATTTTGCAACAGGGGAAACTGAGCGGGATAAATTATTACAAGACCTTGGGAAACATACGTCTGGAAAAGGCTGTGTGTACATTAACAAAGTAGCAGATATCAACGTTGAAGTATTAAAACAGTTAATCGACCAATCAGTAACGTTTTTGAAAGAGACATACCCTAGTGAATGATGAAACCCATAGAAACGTCTGTCAATGATGATGCATATCCTGATCTAAAGTTGAAGTTGGATTGGGATTAAATATAAAGCGGGGTGTTTTTCGTGTTGTTTTCCGTGATGCAACTCATTGGCGGCGTTATTCTTTCGTTAGGCTGGATTCCACAGATCATGCAAATATTGCAGACAAAATCGGTTGCTGACTTAAATATTAAATCATATTTGCTCATGTTACTGGGGATTAGCCTGATGGAGGCGTATGCTATAAATTTGGCAGGAACAGGTGTTGGGGTGGCTTTTTTGATCACGAATACGATGTCTTTATGTGTTATATTACTCGTCATCATCCTTATTATACGATATCGATCTTATAATCGGCCGAAGCGAGTGCCAAAGTGAATAGGGGATATTTACCTAAAGAAAAATGGATAGAACATCAGATGAGGTCTGATCGTTCTATCCATTTTTGTATTATCTTTGACTTAATTTTAGACTCTCATGAATGACTCGCGGCACATCTTCTAAAGAAGAAACAGTATACATGGACGTGTCGGTATTTTTCTTTAATTCAACGATATTGTATAACCATTCATCGGGTAACTTGATATACACGGTATTGATTCCAGCTGAGATGGCAGGCATAATATCAGTTCGTAAGCTGTTACCAATCATCCAAGTATGTTTACGCTCAAAGTAACGTGAGTTTAGAATACCTTCAAGAGCTTCGAAATTCTTATGTTGACGGATATATATCCGGTCCTGGAAGTAATCACCGAGCTTCATCTGTTCGATTTTACGTTTTTGAATGACGGATTCGCCACCCGTATACAAAGATAGCTCATGCCCTTGATTCTGAAGATAATCGAGCGTTTCCACCATACCGGGATAGGGCTCAATGGGTAGCTCGTACACGCTCATACCGAGCTTCATTAGATGATTTTCTTCCATCGCGGTATGTTCACGACCAACCTCTGAGCAGAAAAAGCGGTAAGTATCGATAAGCGATTGCGGGAAATGGAGACTAGCGAAGCCCACTTTGTCCACTCCGGCAACATCAATCTCAACTTGCTTGGCTCGAATCTCTGCAACATCCACTCTATAGGATTGAAACCAATCTACCATCAAATCAGCATATTGGCTTAGAATCAATTCGAAGTATTTATTACAATGGATTAGCGTATCGTCAAGGTCAAATAAAAGTTGTTGCTGCTGTATTGTCATCAGAGACGACCACTCCTTATCGTGTGAAAATCAGAATTAAGTATTTGCTATAATACCATAGCAGAAGTGATGCCCCCGGAGCAAATTCCCCATTGGAAGACGATATTGGATTATAGATATCTTGTGACGTGACTATAATCGCATATAGGATTCGAGAAAAATATTCAATTCTGAAATACCATCAGGACGAATGCTGAATTTCTCTGTGTCTTGATCCATAAGATGGATGCGCAGGAGCCCTGCAACCCTCAGCCTCATAAGATCATGCATTAATTTATCTTTGGATTGATTTAAATCCACCATCATTTGCTGCAAGGATTTAGGATCATCTGCTATATACCTTAGCAAGCGTAAACGTTCTTGATTGGCAAGTGCCCGAGTTAGACGAATGAGACAAGTTGGAGGTTCGTCCTCATTTACTTCGGGAAGATCGATAGGATACTGGATCAGTAGCACATTTGGGTAGAAACAGTAAGTATTAATCGGTCTAAAATGTACCGAAGGAATAATAATCACCTTATCAAGTTCAGGCCTTGGTTCCAGAACGAGGCCCCCAGTGGCATATTCAAGAAGTGCATCCGCGTCCATTTTATGAAGAAGTTCATTTTTCTCGGCGGCATCTTCCTCCAACAGCGGTTGAAACTGTGGCTTAACATCATTAAAGTACGTGTCATTCCAGATTCGTAACAGAGGAATGTAACGGTGAATAACTCGTTCAATATCATCAGTAGTCACTGTAGGAATGTAGGGTTTCAGCTGATGATATAATGCCTCAACTGTTGTTGTCGTGAGTTCATCAAAAAATTTATGAATGTCAGAAGAAGGATTTCTTTCAATAGTTAGAGCATATAAAATATCATAATCGGCAAATGGAAAGTAGGCCGCTTCCGTGAATAATATGTCCACTTCCGGGCTAAATTTTACTTTGATTTCATCAATCCATTCTGGTCCGATATCGAGATTATTCACCCATTTACGTGTTGTATATATCATAAAGCTGCTGAGCAGATCGTAGATTGGAGAAACGTCGACCTTCACTAGATAAGTCATGACAAGAAACCTCCCATACATCTTTGCATACAATTTCATTATGGCTTGTTTGCCATAGAATTGTCTACTATAATGTTTAAGTATTTGTACATATTACAATAGCAGCGGAAAGTCGTCAGCTCTGCCTGACGATTTTCTTTCATTTCAGGAGGACAACATAATTGACAGCCACAGAATCTATACCTAAGCGTTCTATTCCACCTTCTATGATTCTCATTTTAGTCATTGTGATCTCAGGACTTAGCCAAGGCTTATTGCTTCCGGTATTATCTATCTTCATGGAGGAAAGAGGGATATCGTCATCGGTTAATGGGATGCATGCTGCGGCATTGTATATCGGTTCCTTTGCCATGTCGATAGTAGCTGAGAGATTACTTGGTGTAGCAGGCTTTAAGAAGCTTTTGTTAGGGGGGCTCGCACTAGTTATTATAGCTCTACCTGCGTTTCCCTTGATATCAGATTTAAAATTTTGGTTAGTACTTCGATTACTTGTTGGGGCTGGGGATAGCGCCATTCATTTTGCCTCACAGCTATGGATGCTATTGATTTCCCCACCGGGTCAGCGGGGGAGAAATATTTCAATATATGGAATGTCTTATGGTCTAGGATTCAGCATTGGTCCATTAGGGATTAGATTACTTCCATATGGAGAATGGTTACCGTTCTTTCTGCTTTCTTGTCTAACTGCGATGATGGCGTTACTTGTCTATAATCAAATGCCGGATACTCGTCCAGAAAAGGCAGAACCTATTGAAGGAGCAGGGAAACAAAAATATTCCCTTATTTATCGGCTTGCCTGGTTTGCACTGTTGCCTTCATTATTGTACGGTTATATGGAAGCTGTGATGAACACTAATTTTCCGATTTATGGACTTCGCACTGGACTAAGTTCGGGACAAATATCTACGTTGCTACCTTTCTTTGGCGTGGGGGGACTTATTCTTCAGCTACCCCTTGGTTATCTCAGTGATCGTTATGGGAGAAAAATCGTGCTCATGTCTGCTGGAGTAGGCGGAGGGCTTATGTTTCTTGCTGTTCCGTTATGTGGAAATAGTTTTATGGGGCTTGCGTTACTATTTATGGGGGCTGGTGGTCTTGTGGGATCATTCTTCTCCCTAGGACTCGCATATGCTGCGGACATTTTACCACGTAATTTATTACCGGCAGCTAATGTCATCGCCTCATTTCATTTTAATCTCGGTAGTATCGTAGGGCCTAACTTGGGTGGTGCGATCATGGATGTGGGCTCCGCATCATTGCTTTTTATTATCCTAGGGTCATCATATTTGGTATTTACGGCCTCTGGTATACTTTTCCGGCCAAAACTGACCAAAAATTAATCAAATATTAAGACGGTGTAATAGATTTTCAGTTCTATTTCCAATACACTATATATAATAGAGGAAACATCAAAGGAGAATCGGACATGATTAAGGTAAATAACTTGCATAAATCTTTGACTGATGAAGGAAATAAAAGACATATTTTAAAGGGGATAACTACTCAATTTGAAGCTGGCGAAATGATCGGAATTGTTGGTCCTAGCGGTAGCGGTAAAAGTACATTACTTCGCTGTCTCGCCCTGCGTGAAAAATGGGATAACGGTGAATATACTTGGGATGGAAATTCTGTTATTAAGGGTGGAGGACGTGGCCCTCAGAAATACCGCTCCAAATGTGCATATTTGGAACAGAATCCGTCGCTGATCATTGATAAAACGGCTCTCAAAAACGTCTTGATTGGACAAGCGGGTCAAGTATCAAGATTACGTCGACTCGTTGGTATGGTTCGGTCAGATGATTATATGGGCGCTATGGATGAGCTAGAAAAATACGGTTTGCTTGATAAAGCGAAGCTAAAAGCTGGTAACCTCAGTGGTGGCGAGAAACAACGTGTTGCCATTTGCCGTGCACTAGTGCATGGGGCGGGATTTATCGCGGCGGATGAGCCGGTAATTGGTCTTGATCCTAAGACAGCGGAGCATGTCTTAAATACATTAAAAACATTGTGTAAAGAGCAAGATAAGATTGTGATCGCAGCACTTCCAATAGAGCTCGCTGAGAAGTTCTGCACACGGATATGGGGAATAATTGACGGGGAGTTACGCCTCGATGTGAAGGGAAGACGGCTGACAATGGATGAGAAGCGGTCAATCGATTTGGTATGAGCAGAGTCATTGGGTGGGCTCTGCAACGATGGATTCCAGTAATTGCAGGTGGCCTACTTCTAATTTTCTTAAGTGGATGCACCTTCATAAGCGATCCCAAAACACTCATGAAAACGCCGGAATTGACATCTGAGAAGGAGAGTCTCAAAAGTGTCATTGAAGCAGAGTTAAAAGGTGCGCCACTCGTTAGGCCACGAAATGTAAGTGATGTCAGTGCCATTCGGGTAATGGATCTGAATAAAGATGGAATCATGGAAGCTGTTGTGTTCTATGAAACCCCTGAAGAAACCGTGCGAATCCATGGTTTGATTCTTGAGAAGCAGGGTGACACTTGGGAACCGAAAGTACATTTTGATGGAGAAGGTCAAGTGCTTGAGTCGTTTGATCTCAAGGATATGACTGGTGACGGTCATATTAATATCATTGCCGGATTTTCAAGTGGCGACAGTGAATTGCAAAAAGGCCTTAACATTTATAGCTATAATGGATCAACAGTAGAAAAGTTACTGTCCCTACCATACAACCACTTTGTAATTGATGATCTCAATAATGATGGAGCACCTGATATTACTGTAGTGACGCTAAAAAAAGAGCAATATTCTACGGTTACGACTTATCAATATAGTGATTCTTTTCAAGAACTGGATCAAATACAACTCGAAGACCACATCAGCGAATACTATAACGTGGTTCATGGCAATGTTACCTCAAAAGTAAGAGGAATCATTCTAGATGCTGCTCTTGGCACGAATGATGCCTATTCTCATATTATTGTCATGAAAGATAACAAGCTAGTGGATTTATTGGATCAGGATTTTACGTATAAGGCATATCCGATCATGAGCGGTGATGTGAATGACGATGGTATTCTAGAAATTGGCCGTTTAGAAATCCCTAAAGGCTGGGAGTACATCTCATTTGATGAAATTCCTTGGTTGTTCTCCTATTACCAATGGGATGAGGAAAAAGGCTTGAAGTTTGTTATGCAGCAATATATGGACTTGCTCGGAAGATTCTATTTCAGTTTTCCAAACGAATGGCGGGGTAATGTCACGATTGATACAGAGCATTCTGACAAGAATGAGTACCTCAGGTTCATTCGCATTGACAACAATGAGACGCTCGCCGAAATCCGCTTCTTCAGTTTATCCGAGTGGGAACGCTATAAATCTGATTGGGAGCTACTCGTCAGAGATAAGGATAAAGTGATAGGGTTCTTGAGTCATACCGATCTGAAAGTAAATAAAGGTGAAAAAGAAATTAAGCGATAATCGCTAATATTGGAAAAGGAGGAGTTATTGTTGAGCAAAGTATTGATATTAGAAGATGAAGAATCAATTCGCAGCTTTATCGTCATTAACTTAAAACGTAACGGATTTGAAGTGTTGGAGGCAGCTAATGGGCATGAAGCGTTAAGTCAACTACAAAGTGTACCCGACATTGACATTGCCTTGTTGGACGTGATGGTTCCGGGGATTGACGGTTTCGAAGTATGTCGTAGTATTCGGGAGACCAATGAACGGATCGGGATTATTTTCCTGACTGCTAAGGTGCAGGAACAGGATAAAGTTTACGCACTATCCGTGGGTGCTGATGATCACATTAGTAAGCCATTCAGCCCAACAGAGCTGATTGCTCGGATTCAGTCACTGCTTCGGAGAGTGAACGTTTATCGGGAGAGTAGCGCGAAGGTGTCATTTACTTCTGGTCCATTCACCTTAGATCTCATTTCAAAACAGTTCAAGAAATTGGGACAGCTTATCGAATTGACGCCAACGGAATTTTCTCTGATTCAATATTTCCTTGAGAAAGAGAATACACCACTTAGTCGTGATCTATTGCTCGATCATGTGTGGGGCAAAGAATATATGGGGGATCCCAAGATCGTCGATGTGAATATTCGTAGACTCCGGCAGAAGATTGAGAATAACCCTTCCGAACCGGCCTTCCTGCAAACGGTATGGGGGCATGGCTACAAGTGGAAGGGCGAAGGACAATGATTAAGAAAGGAATCGGACGGCAAATCGTTCTTCATTATTTTATCGTAGTGTTTGTCACGCTGCTTATGGTGGAGGGTATTTTCGCTGTTGTCATCCGAACGTATTATTACGATACAATATATAACCATATATCGAATCATTCGGCTTGGGCGTCTGATTATTTTCAAAAATTCGTACGATTGTACGCTGAGAAAGATCCAAACTATTTTACGGAGATGCTACGTACTTTTGAACTGAGCAATACGGAATTGATGATCCTTAATAATAAAGGCGAGGTTCGAGCAAGTAGTACACAGTTTCAAGCGGATAAGGCGATACAGACGAGCGATGTTACTCAGGCAATGGCTGGTGTGGTGGGTAGCAAATGGATCGGACGACAGGCCTCTACTGGTGAATTAGTCATGTCTGTGTCTACGCCTCTTCAGGTGAGAGGTGAGAACCGTTATATTGTTCGGTATGTCACATCTCTAGAAGAAGTGAACTCAAAATTAATGTCACTTACCATATTCTCAATTGGAATAGGGGGTGCCGTATTAGCGCTTGTAACCCTGTTCAGTATCGGGCTTGCCAATTCAATTGTTAAGCCAATTAACAACATCAGGGCCGTATCGGCTGAAATGGCTAGGGGTAAGTTTGATAAGCGGATCAAAGGAAATTACAAGTATGAGTTGGGAGAGCTAGCATCCACACTTAATTATATGGCACAGGAAATCGTACGAAGTAATCAGATTAAAGATGATTTCATCTCCTCTATTTCACATGAGCTTCGGACGCCGTTAACAGGTATTAAAGGCTGGAGTGAGACATTAACATCCGGCGGTTTTGATCCAGCGGAGACAAAGATAGGGGTTGGAATCATTGCTAAGGAGACCGACCGTTTGATCGGTTTGGTAGAGGAAATTCTTGATTTCTCCAAGTTGCAACAGAATGAGATGAAACTTGTCATTACTCGCGTGAATCTGAAAGAAATTCTCCAGGAAATCATGCTTAATGTATGGGCAAAAGCGGAACAAAAACAAATTCAGTTGAAGCTAGATGACAAAACCAATCGAACCGTATTTGTAACTGCTGACGGTAATCGGTTGAAGCAGGTCTTCCTGAATATCGTAGATAATGCCATTAAATTCTCGAATGAGAATAGTTGGATTGAACTTGTGCTCAGAATTACAGACAATCATCAAGTCCTAGTTGAAGTCATTGATAGTGGGATAGGTATTAGTGAAGAGCATTTAAAGAAAGTGAAGGATCGATTCTTCCAGGTTAATCATCAAGGCGGAGGAACGGGTCTCGGGCTTGCGATTAGTCAACAATTGGTCGAGCTTCATAATGGCCAGATGGATATTAACAGTGAACTTGGAGTGGGGACGACAGTGTCTGTAATGTTGCCTCTACTTGAACTGACAGAAGCTGATGATGTGCCGGGGCAAGGAGATAACACTTCACAGGATGCTGAACAAATTAATAGACAAGATGGAGAGGAGGATCTGATTTGAGTGAAGTGCTAGATACTATCGTTACTCCTCTAGGGGATCTTGAAGTTGTACTTGCAAAGCCCGATGATCGAGAGACGATACGCCAAATGTTAATTGAAGCGGCGGTATGGATGGGCTCAGTTGGCGTTCCACAATGGAACCCGGAGCAATTTACGGTAGAAGAAGTGGATTCTTATTATGCTTCTCGTGAATTGTATCTTCTTGTAAAAGAAAAGGAACCGATCGGTTTTTTCACATTGCAGGAGAAAGATCCGGACTATTGGGGCTCTCTTCATGTGGAAGGATACAGTTATTTACATCGACTCACGGTAAAATCTTCTTTCCAGGGACAAGGACTTGGCAGTGTCATGATTCATTGGGCTGCTAAGCGAACCAAAGCACTCGGTAGACTAGGCTTGCGTCTGGATTGTTGGACAAAGAACGAAAAAGTAAACCTGTTGTATCAGAAGCTTGGGTTCCAACATAAGGGCCTTGGACAAAATCCCAATGGCCGCCCAGTTAATTTATATGAATTGAACCCAGTAATATTCGAAAGTTTATAATCACTCCACTAATAAAAGACCGTCCGGATAGCCCGGACGGTCTTCTTGATGTTCAAATGTGCTTAAGAAGATAGACCCTCGGCACGTAGACGAGCCGTTTTGTCGTATACTTCCTTGAGCAAACGGGAAGGCTGGGGACGAAGTATTGGTTTAGCAGTAATCATTTCGTACGGTCCGATGACGGAGATTTCACTGGTACTGCCTTTGATTACAGCACCTTCTTTAATTATGGCCCCTTCGCCAATAATCGCTCGCTCGATGAGTACATTTCGACCAATTTTTGCATTAGGCATAATGACACTGTCTTTAATTTTAGTGTTTCGGCCAATTTCGGCACCGTTAAAAATAACGGAGCGTTCTGCTACACCATCAAAAGTGCATGAATCATGAATCATGCAGCTTTTAACTTGTAATGCCGGTGGCGTAAATGAATTAGGCTTCGTACGAACTTCCCTAGTGTACATTGGCCATTCTTCTTTTAAGAGCTGCCAGTCCTGGTTATTGCTGAGCAGGTCCATATGGGCTTCCCATAAGCTGTGGATGGTACCGACATCACGCCAGTACCCTTTAAATTCAAAAGCGTGAAGCCGGTCCTCGCCTGACAGCATTTTTGGAATGATATCTTTCCCAAAATCATGGCTTGAGTTAGGATCTGCTGCATCAGCAACCAAATGTTCCTTCAAATATTTCCAATTAAATAAATAAATTCCCATGGATGCTAAATTGCTGGCAGGTTTCTCTGGTTTCTCAGCGAATTCCGTAATACGGTAATGTTCGTCTGTAGACATGACACCGAAACGATGAGCTTCATCCCATGGAACAGGCATAACCGAAATAGTCGCTCGCGTCTTGCTGTGATTATGGAAGTCCAGCATTTCTCGATAATCCATGTGATAAATGTGATCACCGGATAGAATAAGCACATTTTCTGGTTCATGTGAGTCAATATACTCCATATTTTTGTAAATAGCATCTGCTGTTCCCGAATATTCAGTCACCCCAACATTATAAGATGGTAACAAGGAGATCCCGCTGTTTCCGGTCTCTGGAAGTTTCCATGCTTCACCTTTTCCTATATGTTCGTGTAAAGATTCGGCTTCGTACTGAGTAAGTACGCCGATGGTGTCGATCCCAGAATTTACACAATTACTGAGAGGAAAGTCAATGATTCGATAGTGACCACCAAAAGGTACCGCTGGTTTCGCTTGCTTGGAAGTAAGCGGAGATAGTCTGCGACCTTCACCTCCGGCTAATAGCATTGCAATGCAACTTTTTTTATCCATTTTTGTATTCCTCCCGTGTGGTTTCGCCTATGTAGTACTACATAAACAAAATAAAATGCCGTTGAATCTAAAAATATGGAAATTGAAAAGAAAATATTACATATACTTTTCATAAACACATTTCTTTTTTCACGCAGGGAAGTATTGGGTAAATAGAAAGTGGGACTATATTCTAAAGTAGGTGATGATTTGTCAAAGCAATTTATTCAAGCAAGTCCCGTTACTTCTAATGATATTTATTTGTTTCATGAAGGTACGTTATACCGAAGCTACCACACGTTTGGTGCCCATTTGGATAGTGAAAATGGTACGGAAGGTGTCAGATTTACGGTCTGGGCGCCAAATGCACAGCAAGTCGGACTCGCAGCAGATTTTAATGCATGGCATGGAAAAAACGATTTGTTATATAAGATACCCGATTCGGGGATTTGGACTCGCTTTTTTCCGGGACTTACGGAAGGTACATTTTACAAGTATGAAATCACTGGGCCCGGCGGGGAAATCATGCTCAAAGCAGATCCATATGCTTTCCATGCTGAGGTCAGACCGGATACGGCTTCCATCATTCAATCATTAGATGGTTATAAGTGGAGTGATGATCAATGGCGTCGTAATAATCGTAATCCGTATCAAAAGCCCATTAATATTTATGAAGTCCACTTTGGAACTTGGAAACGAAAACCGGACGGTAGCTTGTTTACTTACCTGGAAATGGCAGATGAACTTATCCCATATGTTAAAAAGATGGGGTTTACACATATTGAAATTATGCCGATAACGGAGCATCCATATGATCTGTCTTGGGGATATCAAACGACGGGGTATTTTGCACCCACAAGTCGTTATGGTTCGCCGCAGGATCTGATGTATTTCGTTGATCGTTGTCATGGAGAGGGCCTTGGGGTGCTACTCGATTGGGTGCCTGGTCACTTTACGAAGGATAGCCACGGTCTTAGAATGTTCGATGGTACTCCGTTGTATGAATATGGAGATCCATTATTAGCTGAAAAGCCTGGCTGGGGTACACTCAGCTTTGATTTCGGGAAACCGGAAGTGCGCTCATTCTTAATTTCAAGTGCTCTGTATTGGCTGGATTTATATCACTTTGACGGCCTACGCGTAGATGCCGTAACGAGTATGATTCGATTGGACTTCGAGAAGTCGGAAGGTCAATATCGACTCAATGAACAGGGTGGAGTAGAAAATATAGAGGCGATTTCATTCTTACGTCAACTAAATGAGGTCGTGTTCCACTATTACCCTAATGTATTAATGATGGCTGAAGAATCTAGCGCATGGCCGGGTGTCACGAAATCAGTACAAGATGGTGGGTTAGGATTTAATTACAAATGGAATATGGGTTGGATGAATGACACGTTGAATTACATAGAGAAGTCATTTGAAGAGCGTCCAAAGAGTCATCAGTTATTAACTTTTCCAATTTGTTATGCCTATTCAGAGAATTTTACACTTCCCTTGTCACATGATGAAGTGGTTCACGGTAAGAAATCATTACTGGATAAAATGCCCGGTAATTATAGCGAAAAATTTGCAGGGTTACGGGTGTTGCTTGGTTATCAAATGACTTCACCCGGTAAAAAATTGTTATTTATGGGCGGGGAATTTGGTCAGTTCATTGAGTGGAGAGATCAAGGAGAGCTTGACTGGTTCTTACATGATTATGAATCTCATCGGAAGATGTCCAATTACACTGCTGCTTTAAATCATTTGTATTTGAGTGAGCGGGCGTTATGGGAATTGGATCACAACATGGAAGGGTATCAATGGATTAACCCACATGACTCCTCGCAAAGTGTCATTTGCTATTTACGTAAAGGTAAAAAGGCAACGGATACGGTACTTGTGATCATTAATTTCTTACCTGTAGCTAGATATAATTACCGTGTAGGTGTCCCTAAATTTGGACTCTATAAGGAAATTTTCAATAGTGATCATGAGGATTTTGGCGGTGAGGGACGTGTCCAGCATGATGGAATCCCCAGTGAACGAGTAGCGTGGCATGATCAGTTACAAAGTGTGGTTATGTCGCTTCCGCCTTTAAGCATAACGATCTGGAAAAAGACAGCCAGGAACAACCGAAAGCATGTCATGTTGGATGACAATACAGATAAAGTACAAGCCATAAGAGTTCCGAAAAAGACTTCTAAAAGGAGGATAAAGGAATGAAAATATTGTTCGCTGCAGCTGAAGTAGCTCCATTCATCAAAACAGGGGGATTAGCCGATGTTATTGGCGCACTGCCTAAGGCATTGCACCAAGCAGGGCATGATGTGCGAATTATTTTGCCAAAATACAAGGAAATTCCTGCAGAGTATAAGGATTCACTCCAACACCTTGGTGAGGTATATGTCCCCGTAGGTTGGCGTAGTCAATATTGTGGGATTCAATTTTTAGAGTACGAGGATATTCCGGTCTACTTTCTAGATAATGAATCCTATTTTGGAAGAGATGGGGTATATGGTCACTGGGATGATGGAGAACGGTTCGCCTTCTTGGATCGCGCGGTTCTGGAAGTACTCCCAGCGCTTGATTTCAAACCGGACGTGCTTCACTGTCACGATTGGCATACGGCGATGATTCCATTGCTGCTGCATGAACATTACAGGCACAACGAGTTTTACCAAAATATTCGTACGGTATTCACCATCCACAACTTGCTGTACCAGGGGATTTTCCCTTATATTGTGTTAGGAGATTTACTAGGTTTACCTGATCATTATTTCACCGTAGGTGGTGTAGAATATAATGGAAATGTCAGCTTTATGAAAGCTGGGCTGGTGTTTGCAGACCATGTAACTACAGTGAGTCCAACCTATGCGGAGGAGATTAAGAACTCTCATTATGGATATGGCTTAGATGGGCTTCTTCGCTCTCTAGGAGAGCGTTTCTCAGGGATTGTGAATGGAATCGATACTAAATTATTTAATCCTGTAAGTGACCAGCAGATAGCTGTACGTTATCGGAGTAGCCTAGCTAAGAAAAAGGAAAATAAAATTCAATTGCAGCAAGAATTAGGACTTGTTCAATCAGAAGATACTCCACTTGTTGCTATGGTTACGCGCTTGGTTGAGCCCAAAGGACTTGATTTGGTAACGCGGATTCTTGACGAATGGCTACACTTCGACGATGTTCAATTCGTCATTCTTGGCACGGGAGATCGAGCTTATGAGGATTGGTTCCGCGAAGCGGCTTATCGTCATCCTGAGAAGTTGTCGGTTCAGATTAAATTTAATGATGGACTGTCTCGTCGAATATACGCAGGAAGTGATCTATTCCTCATGCCATCCCAGTTTGAGCCATGTGGGATTAGCCAGTTACTTGCTCTACGGTATGGAAGTATTCCCGTTGTTCGGGAAACCGGTGGTTTAAATGATACAGTACATTCATATAACGAATTTTCAGGTGAAGGCAATGGATTTACTTTTCGCAACTACAATGCCCACGATCTGCTGCATACGCTCAGACGAGGGATATCCTTTTACAGGGATCAGGAGCAATGGAAGAAAATTGTGAGCAATGCCTTTGCCGGTGATTACAGCTGGGATGTGTCGGCGGGAAAATACACTGAAATATATGAGCAAGTCAGCCGTCAGGAATAACTTGTAGAGTACTATAGGGTTCCAATGAGTTAAGCCTCCATGATCCAGCGTGGGGGCTTATTTGGTATTCGTGTTGCGATTCCTTTAACTTGAAAGTGAGCAGATGTTAATCTATAATGTGCGTGTAGTAGTTGCAATTATGAATTACACATCACATCATCAGTATGGCAAAAGGAGAAAATGAAAATGAGTACAGCCAATCGTGGGGTTAACATTGGACCCCCTCGGTTTAAAATAGCCGTTCATTCTATAGTGTGGTTAGCGAAAAGCAACGGTATTTTATCGAGTGCGATGATCGCAAATCAAGTGAATTCGCATGCTACTTTTATGCGTAGAGTCATGCAAGCTTTAACGACTGCTGGTATCGTAGAATCTAAGGGGGGCCGAGAAGGTGGGTATATTTTGCGGAAATCGGCTGATGAGATAACATTAGGTGAGATTTACTCTGCAGTAAGTTCGGAGTCTGGAGATTTAGAACTTAAGGTTGATTGTGGAGGAGCCGGCGAACAATTAGATGTAGAATTAGAGAAAATTCTATATGAAGCGGAACAGAAAACCATTGATTACTTAAGTAACTATACAATTACGGATGTGATGAACCGAATTGACTTTTTTGAAATATAATTTAATAAGGTACTATGCAAATGTAAAAAATTCCATTATACTGTGCTTAAGATAATTGCAGTTAAGGCTGCAATTTTATTTTGGATTTTAATGTGCTTGTCTCGGTTGCAATTTAAATGTGAAGGGGTGGGTAATTTGGATATTGTATCCATGGTATTGCAGGCAGTACTAGGCCTCATGTTCTTGATGGCGGCAGTGGGTAAGATATCAGGATCTAAGATGCATGTTGAAAATTTTAAAAAATGGCGATTACCACAATGGTTTCGTGTGGTCACGGGTATCGTTGAACTCGTTGGTGCCGCTGCCATGATCGTTGGATTTTGGGAGCAGAGCTGGGCAGCAGTTGGGGCGCTAATACTGGGGGTTACTTCAATAGGAGGAATACTTACCCACATCCGTGTTAAGGACTCATTAAAACAAACCTTCCCGATTATATTTTTAGGGGTTGTATCATTTGTGGTATTTTTCCTCAACGTAGCTCATTTATCAGATTTTCCAGGATTTAATTAGATATTGTTTATCAAAAATGGGGTTCAAAGACCCCATTTTTTTATTTTAATTACCAGCCTTTCATTCCTCAATTTGATTTCAATTGACGATACAATATTCGAAAACCAAATGGATCCAACCCAATATTCATACTTCCTTTTTGAGGCTCCACTTTTTCCTCAGATAACGCATCTCGCCAATCAATGGTTTCGATACGATGTGATAATGTACGGAATTTATCGGTATTATTCATCCAAATGATAAAATGCATCGTGTCATCAATCCGTTCGTAGACGATACAACCGTCCTTCTCCCCAGCTTGAAGAAAGCGGAATCGTCCTTGGGTAAGGGCGGTGTGTTTCTTACGAAGCGAGATCATCATTCTGTAGAAATCGAATAGCTCTCGATCTTGCTTCTTAGGGTCCCATTCCATACACTTTCGGCAATCGGGATCACCGTTTCCTGTCAGACCGATCTCATCCCCGTAGAAAATGCAAGGCGTCCCCATATAGGTGAATAAGAATACAGTACAGAGTTTGAGCTTCCGTTTGTCTCCTCCAACACGATTCAACAAGCGTGAGGTATCATGGCTACAGAGCATGTTAAATACGACTTCGTTTGTTTGTTGTGGATACCGCATAATAAGGGAACCCATCTCATTGGAGAAGCTGTAAGCGTCCATACCTCCGTTGAAAAACTGCAAAACAGCATCAGCAAAGGGATAATTCATGACAGAGTCGAATTGATCTCCGAGGAGCCAATTTAGTGAATCTGACCATACCTCACCAATAATATAAGCTTCAGGATTTGCATTCTTAACGATTTTGCGGAAATCCCTCCAAAAGTGATGATCCACCTCATTGGCTACATCTAAGCGCCATCCATCTAAGTTAATTTCCTTAATCCAGTATTCGGCTACGCCTAGCAGATAGTCCTTTACTTCGGGGTTGGCCGTATTAAATTTAGGCATATTGCCATAAAAACCAAATGTATCATATGTTGGGATTCCCTCTTTAATCAACGCGGGATATTCATTGATATGAAACCAATCGGCGTACTTGGAATCTTTGCCGTTCTTTATTACATCTTGAAACGGAAGGAATTGTTCGCTACAATGGTTGAACACTGCATCTAAAACGACACGAATTCCACGATTATGACATGATTCCACGACTTTTTTTAATAAGGCATTGTCTCCAAAATGAGGATCAACTTTCTTATAGTCAACCGTATCGTATTTGTGATTGGATGGGGATACAAACAATGGAGTGAAATAAATGGCATTAATCCCTAAATCACTTAGATGATCTAAATGATCTAATATGCCTTGTAAATCACCTCCAAAGAAATTGTCAATCTGAGGTTTGCTGCCCCAAACAGCGGTGTTCTCGGGATCATTGGAAGGATCACCATTAGCAAAGCGTTCGGGCATGATTTGATAGAAGACGGCTTGCTTGGCCCATTCAGGTACTTTAAATACATCGATTTCATGTATGTACGAAAATTCGTACATCTCTCCAGGTGGATTGGGAGCCTGATGTTGAATTCCGGTATCCAACATAAAGACAGATTCCGTTCCTGCCGTTAGTTTGAAAGCATAGGACAGCCGTTTATACTTTGGTCTTACGGCGACCTCCCAATAATCAAACATCTCATCGTGAGCTGCTTTTTCCATTGGTATATCTTGGTAAGTATGATTCCAATCGTATTTATCACCAGTGATTGCAATAATATGCTCAATATCGTCACGTTTGGTACGTACACGTAAATGAATTGTGTTTACATCATAAGCATAAGCCCACTTGTCTCTTGGCACATGATAACAGGCTTCAAGTAACATGAGGCCACCTCCGAATAAGGGATTTGATTTCAGGTAACTAATAACCCAAAGTGTAATTGTATGAATCATTATCCCCATTCTATCGTGTAATCAATAACTCTCTAAAATATACATAATTTGTGTATAAACAGTGAATAATCTGAATTATTGATTGCATACATATACAAATCAGTTTATAATTATCCCAAGTTAATAGATGATTTGAAATAATATGACAACAGGAGAGAGTCAAATGAAAAAATGGGGTATATTAATATTATGCTTAGTTGCTGTGACTAGCATTCTTGCGGCATGTGGTCAAAATAAAGAAAATGGAAATAAGGAAGCTCAGGGAAGTACAGAAGGTGCCAAAAAGACACTAACACTTGGATTAAGTGCAGACTTTCCTCCATATGAATTTCATATCAAGAACGAGAGTGGAGCGGATGAAATCGTTGGTTTCGACGTTGAAATCGCTAAGGAAATCGCTAAAGATTTGGGTGCTGAGTTAGTCATTAAGGATATGAATTTTGATTCTTTGTTAAATGAATTGTCTACTGGACGTATCGATTTGGTCATTTCGGGTCTAAGTCCTGATCCAACACGTGCTAAGCAAATTGATATGTCGCAAATTTACTATAATGCTGAGCAGGCAGTTGTAACTCTGACAGATAACAAAGATAAGTATGCTACGATGGAATCTTTGGAAGGAGCAAAGATTGGCGTTCAGAAGAGCTCAATCCAAGAGGACATTGCTAAGGAAATTACGGGTGCAAAAATTACTTCGCTAACAAAAATAAATGATATTATTATGCAACTAACATCCGGACGTGTAGACGCTGCTATCATTGAAGGACCAGTAGCAAAATCATTTGTGAAAAATGTTGAAGGTATCGTGATCACGGATGCAAATCCAGTAACAGAAGACGAAGGTTATGTAGTTGGTGTGAAGAAAGGCAATACAGAAATGCTTGACCAAGTAAATGCAACTCTTGATCGTTTGATCAAAGACGGAAGCATTGACAAGTTTGTAGCCGAAGCTAGCGCTCTTGCTGAGAAATAGAACGATCCTGTAAGATGAAGATATTCAGATTTACGGAAAATAGCGAACAGGTTTCGCTATTTTCTGTTTTTGTGACGATGAATTTTAATAGTATAGTGTTTGAAGTGGAGGCATGAATTTTTTATGGAATTTTTAACAATGTTCTGGGATTATCGAAGTTATTTTATGACAGGGTTACAGTATACGCTGTTGCTTGCTGCTATTGGTGTGTTATGCGGATTTATTCTGGGCCTATTAGTAGCTCTTCTTCGTATGTCAAAATGGGCGGGGGTACGATTTATTGGACATGCTTGGGTAGAGTTCCTGCGTGGTACACCGATGCTTGTACAGCTCTTTATTATTCATTATGGTCTCGCAACGTTTGGGATTAATTTCAGTCCGATCCAATCAGGGGCAATCACACTATCCATCAATAGCTCAGCTTATTTAGCAGAAATATTCCGTGCAGGTATTCAAGGCGTCGATCGTGGACAAGGTGAAGCTGCAAGATCACTTGGACTGACGAGAGGGATGTCAATGCGATTTATTATTATCCCGCAGGCGATCAAATCAGTCCTTCCGGCAATCGGGAATGAATTTATAACGATTATTAAAGAATCTTCCATCGTATCGTTCATTGGAGTCACAGAATTAATGTTCCAATCGGGTTCGGTTGTAGGGATTACTTATAACGGAATGACACCCTATTTGATCGTTGCCGTGATGTATTTTATACTAACATTTACATTCTCGAGAATTCTGGGTGTGTTTGAAAGGAGATTAAAGGCTAGTGATTACCGTTAATGGTTTACACAAGAAATTTGGTCCTTTGCATATTTTGAAAGGGATTGATCTGGAGATAAAGCAAGGAGAGGTCGTAGTTGTAATCGGACCTAGTGGTTCTGGTAAAAGTACCTTTCTACGTTGTATCAATTTGCTGGAAGAACCTACTCAGGGAGAGATTCAGTTTGAAGGGGAATCGATCACAGCAAAACGCCACAACATTAACAAAACACGTGAGAAAATGGGTATGGTATTTCAGCAATTCAATCTCTTCCCACATAAATCTGTCATAGATAACATTACACTTGCTCCGATTCGTGTTAAGAAAATGGAGAAGAGTAAAGCAGAGGACCTTGCGATGGAACTACTTCGTACGGTTGGATTGGAAGATAAACGTGATGCTTATCCATCCCAACTATCGGGTGGTCAGAAGCAACGGATCGCTATAGCTAGAGCGTTGGCAATGGAGCCACATGTCATGCTATTTGACGAGCCCACATCAGCGCTCGACCCTGAAATGGTCGGTGAAGTGCTTGATGTTATGAAGAAGCTGGCTGAGAAAGGTATGACGATGGTGATTGTGACTCATGAAATGGGCTTTGCTCGTGAGGTTGGGGACCGGATCTTGTTTATGGACCAAGGTGTCATTCTAGAGCAAGGTACGCCTCAGCAGCTCTTCGGTTCACCACGTCAACAGCGTACTAAGGACTTCCTTGGTAAAGTACTCTAATATCTAATTTTATTGGCGCAACATAGTAAAAAAGGCAAGTCTCGGGCACTCGAGACTTGCCTTTTTTGGCGTTTTGGTAACAAAATTGTGGGGTTGAAAAGTCGAATTTTTGTTGATACCACTGGATTTATTACAAATTGGAAACAATTACACCCGCAAATGGTTACAAAAATGTGATATATTCATTGTGCATTAACAAATGGGAGGTACAACATGTTTAAAAATCATTATTTTACTAAGACAATTAAAGCTACTATTATAGCGGTAGGATTAAGTTCAGTTTTTCAGACATTGCCAGCATCTGCAGACTCTCTGCATAATGTGAAGGAAGGAGATACATTCTATCTTCTTTCTCAGAAGTATAACGTAAATTTGGCCAAGCTGATAAGTGCGAATCCTGATATCGAGGCAACTAACATCTATGAAGGATTGACGATTAAGATTCCAGATGGCAAGATTACAACGAACTCGACAAATGGAGAGAACAACTTAAGTTCAAAAGTGGAATCTGATTCTACACTTAAAGTACTCTCTACGGAAAAAGTAGTTGAGGCATGGGGAAAATCCTTTAACTACTCTGACACGATTAATGTTAAAGCTACGGCATACTCCGCTGCACCTGGTGAGAACGGTAAATGGGGAGCGGTTGATTTTTATGGTAATCCTCTAAAACTTGGAACGATCGCTGTAGACCCAAAAGTGATTCCTATGGGAACGAAGGTCCTTGTTACAGGCCATAGTCACCCAGGACTTCCTAAAGAAGCTTTTGTTGCCACGGCAACGGATCAAGGTGGAGCAATTAAAGGTAACCGAATTGATATCTTTATTCCTGGTAGTGCCAGCTCAGTAAATGCTTTCGGATATCAAGATGTGAAATTGTATATTATCGACTAGTCTAAAAGTTATGACTAAATACAGCTCCCTGATGGGGGCTGTATTTTTTAATATGGAAAGCTATTTATATTTTTTGGTTTGTAATAGCTCAGTCAGACTTACAAAATGGTAGCCTCTTTTTCGCAGGGTCTGAATGATTTCAGGAATCGCTTCGATCGAACCGTTAAGGGTTGAACCTACACCACCGCCAGCGTGTTGAAGAACGATGGAGCCGGGAACAACTGCACTAAGTACATTTTCTTTTACTTGCTCCTTATTAATTCCCTTCCAATCAAGCGAGTCAACGTTCCAATTTACAATTTTATAGCCATTTTTTTTGGCCCATTTTACTTGTTCCTCGTTAATTTCACCATAAGGTGGGCGTATGAGCTTGGGTTTGTATCCGACAATACTTTGGATGATTCTCTCTGTCCGCTGGATTTCACTTTGGAATTGTGCGACTGAACGATTTTTAAACAGAGGATGACTGAAAGAGTGGTTACCAATGACATGTCCTTCACGTTGAATTCTGCGTACGAGTTCAGGGTGTTTCTTAGCACGACTCCCGACAATGAAAAAGGTTGCTTTTACTCCTTGTTTCTTCAATTCATCCAGAACACGTGGTGTAAATCTAGGGTCAGGTACATCGTCAAATGTAAGCGCGACTTGTTTGACCTCTGGACCTCGAAATTTGAATGTCTCTGAATATTTACGACGTAGTTCTCCCAGGGTCAGTGGTTCGGTACCGGCTGAAGTAGCCTCCGGAGTGGTGGTGTCCGTTAAATTGTTATGTTCTGGGTCAGCAAGAACGACAGACCAATCCAACAAACATAACGTCAACGTAACCGTAAGGGCGATCAGAAGTCCTCTTCTGATGTTAGGCACGGCAGACCCTCTCCTTTTTCTGAATGATGTTATATCTAGGTATTCCCGTATCTTGGCTAATTTATGTCATCCTGTGCAAAAGAGGTAATTCTATAGATAATGATGTAGACTAATTACAGGAGGTGTTTCGATTGCCCAAGAAAACTATTGAATTGCCGATTTTGATATTTGATGAGCAAAGTTCCTTTGAGCGTTGGCTTGCAGACAATCATGACACTTCACTTGGTATCCGAATACATATTGCCAAGAAGAACTCCGGAGTTGTTACCCTAAGTTATAGTGAAGCACTCGAAATAGCATTATGTTATGGATGGATTGATAGTCAAAAAGAAGCATTTGATGAGAAGACGTGGCTTCAACGGTTTACACCGCGGGGATCAAGAAGCATTTGGTCAAAAATAAATAAAGAAAAAGCAGAGCATCTTATCAATGAAGGAAAGATGCAACCCGCCGGATTCAAGGCGATTGAAGTAGCCAAAGAAAATGGCCAGTGGGATAAGGCTTACGAATCACAAAGTAAAATGACTATGCCAGAGGATTTTGCTATTATATTGGAGCACAATGCAAAGGCGAAAGAGTTTTATGAAACTCTGAATAACGTTAATAAATTTGCGATTTTATTCAGAATCCAACAAGCCAAAAAACAAGAAACAAGAGAGAAACGAATCCAGCAGTTTATTACTATGCTTGAAAAGGGAGAAAAGATTTACCCCAATTAATCGCGGCTAGAACTGAGTGATTGGTGATCCAGAGGCAAGCTCTGAACACTCATGTGACAAATGTCACAGACTTAAAGCCTCAAAAATAGCATCTTATATGAAGCAAATAAGTTAAAACCATAGAGAGATAGTTCGTTTTTACGGTAGAAGGAAGGATTGGAGAGGAAATCATATGGCACAAGTTATAGCAAATACACAAGTTGCCTCGAACGTATTCAGACTTCAGGTAGCGGGCAATTTCAGTGGTACAATGGGACAATTTTATATGTTGAGATCGTGGGACAAGTATCCACTTTTGTCCAGACCGATCAGTATTTTTGATATTACGGAGGACAGAATAGAATTTCTATATTTAGTCGTTGGTGAAGGTACAGAAATGTTTGCTCGTTTGCAACCAGGGGACAATGTATCATTGGATGGTCCACTAGGAAATGGGTTCCCTGAAGCAGTAGGCAGGACAGCATTTATCGGTGGCGGGATTGGTATTGCTCCTTTCTATTACGCCTTACGCAGTATTCCCAATGCAGATGTTTATCTAGGATATAGCAAGGAGTCATATATGGTAGAAGCTTTCCAAGAAGCGACTTCGGGGAAAGTTGAAGTAAATATCGGAGGAATCGTATTGGATCAAGTAGATTTTAACGCTTATGATACGATCATTTCATGCGGCCCACACCGGATGTTGCAGGCTGTACAACATAAACAATTGAGCTCAGGAACTTCGGCAAATGTATATGTTTCTCTTGAGAATCGGATGGCTTGTGGGATCGGCGCTTGTCTAGTATGTAGCGTCAAGTGTGTAGATAAGCGTAAGAAGGCGTGTACCGACGGTCCAGTATTCCGCGCTGAGGAGGTGATCTTGGCATGAGAGATTTATCATGTAACATATCGGGAGTACATTTCAAGAACCCGGTTGTCATGGCATCCGGTACTTTTGGATTCGGACAAGAATACGGTGCGCTATATGACATTAATCAACTTGGGGGAATATCGGGTAAAGGTTTGACTCTTCATGCTAAGCCAGGTAATGATGGGATACGAGTGTATGAGACACCATCTGGTATGCTGAACAGCGTGGGACTAGAGAATCCTGGTGTAGAGGCTTTTCTACGTGAGGAATGTCCGAGGTGGGAGAAGCTAGACCTCGCCAGAATCGTTAATTTAGGCGGTAACACGATTGAGGATTACGTTGAGGGAGCAAGACTCATTCACGAAGATAGCGCTGTAAGGATGGCTGCAGGACGTCAGGCAGTGGATATGATCGAATTGAACATTTCTTGCCCTAATGTGAAAGCCGGAGGAATGGCATACGGAATTCAAACGGCAACGGCGAGAGAGGTAGTTAGACAAATTCGTTCAACAACATCATTGCCACTTGTCGTGAAGCTGTCTCCTAATGCGGAGGATATTGTTGGCATGGCAGTTATGTGCCAAGAAGAGGGGGCTGATGGTGTCTCTTTAATCAATACGTTCTCAGCGATGAAGATTGATATTCGTAAGCGGCGTAGTGTATTCGAGAATCTGTATGCCGGATTGTCAGGTCCAGCGATCAAACCGATCGCCCTACGTATGGTTCATCAGGTTAGCCGTGCAGTAACTATTCCGGTTATGGGTATGGGTGGTATTAGTAGTGCAGAGGACATCATTGAATTTATAATGGCGGGTGCAGCAGTGGTTCAAGTGGGAACCCACAACTTTGTGAATCTTCGCGCTGGCGAACAATTGGTTAAAGATTTGGAACACTTTATGGAACGTGAGAACATTTCATCTTTGGATGAAATCCGTGGAATCATATAATTAAAATAGCGATCGAATTAACTTATAAAAGGGAGTGTCCCTATGACTTTTGACGACTTGAAGCTACAGGCCGTACCGATGGGACGCGATCTGTTACTGCTTATCACCGGAGGAGAAGCCCATATTGGTGCAGCATCCACCGCTTATTGGGCTGATTCAGAAGTTGAAGTTCTAACCTCCTCTGTACCCGGTCATAAGGAGCACACACTGACCGACAACATGGCTAGACGTGCTGCAACGGAGCTCAAGAGGACAGTTACCATTGTAATGGGCATACATTACGATGGGCTGAATTTAGCACAAATCAGATTGATCTCGGATAAGACCAATACCTTACTTGATGAATATATAAAAAGCAATAGCATCAATTGAATACAAATGAGCCAAGTAGCAGAATCATCGCATACTTGGCTCTTTTTTTGCTGTTTTATATTTTCTTACCTTAGCGATTGACCATCAAGCGAAGATAATTGCGAATTGCTGTAACGAACCTCAGCAACCTTATTAACGGTTTATTCCATTGTTATGGATTTTAACGAAACTAACAGGCGTTATTTCATCATAATTCATACATGAGAGCATCATTTGGAAGATATAAGGTCTTGTAGTTTCGTTAGAATTTTAATGACCTTCAAAAAAAATAAAATAAAGGTTGCTACTTTCGTTAGATTGTTGATTGAGTAAGATAATGAGCAGGATAATGCAACTTATGATTATATTCTTCGTTTGTATGTAAGAGGGAAAAAATGTTAAAATTCGAAATTAAATAATTATAGTAAATGGTTGCGTAATGAACAACAGTTATTATGCAATTGAGGAAGAGGGAGATTACTTTTGAAAAGATTGAAAAAAATTATGTGTATCAGCATTATTATAATTATTATTATTGGTTTAGTTCATTCCTTCCCATCTATTGTGTCAGCAGCGTCTGATAAAGCACAGCCCTCCAAAACATCCGTTATTCGTATCTACCTTAACAATATTACAACTTCATCAGGGGCTCCAACATTGATAAATGGAACGATTATGCTCCCGTTGGATGGCCTATATATCAGTGGGGTAACGGTAAATTACGATGAACGTACGAAAATGATCTCCATAGCGAATATGTTCACACATGGAAGTATGAAAGTCGGGAGTCGGAATGCAACAGTTAATGGTAAAGCAGTTGCCTATTCCGAAGGGCCGAGGCAGATTAATAAGCAACTATACTTGCCTTTGCGTTTTGTTAATGATGCCATTGGAGGATCACTGAATTGGAATCCGGAAAGCCGTGAGGCGTTTATTAGCTATCCTGAATTTGTTGGAGGCGGCATGATAAGTAATGACGCATATTTTATAAATGGTGTGAGCGGTACTTTATATAAACGTGATACAGCAGGTGTTGTCCACTCTCTAGGAGTATCTACTGCTAAGCTTGAACCAGGTTATATAGGTGATACCAAGATTACTGTCGTTGCGGTTTCTGAAGATGCGGATTTAGTGACTATTCAAAATTCTAGCGGAGAGCCTTCGATCAACCTGACGGTAATTAACCTATTTGTGAAGAAAGAAGTCATTTTGCGCCAATCAAAAGGCCATTATTGGCAGTTTTCTCCTGATAATCTGAAAATGTATAAGGGTAACGCAGTAATGAACGATGGCCACAATGTTCGATTAATTGCACCCGACGCTTCGGTTAAGGGAACTTGGAACATTTCCAAGTTAGCAGGTGTACCTGAAGATAGTTACGCTGTTGAAGCCATGGGTGAGAATTTCTTGATCGTTCGTTCTTCTCAGGATGGCTTACTAACACTAATTGATACAACAGCCAATCAAGCGATACTTCTGTATAAGGAGTTCGATATTAATCCTAGCGATATGGCTGGGTTCAAAAACGACGGGATTCATTTTACTGGAAATGATGTGAACACGTCAGAGCTACAATTCGAATTTACAAATAAAGATGGCACAAAGACCGCCTACACCTATGTAATCAAATAGATTCGATTAATTCATTCCAACTTTATATGGGTCTTTAGAAGAGTTGTCTATAATGAAAAAGCTCAAATACTCGTTTAAAACAAATGGTAAAGGAGGAAGTAGTTCAGACGAATACATGGAACCCACTAAAACAGTAACATTTAAGAGTGCGGGGCGTTCAAAAGGTGGAGCAAAATTAAATCAAGATGAAGTAATACAATTAAAAGTAAAATGGGATGATTTTGAAGAGTCATTTGACCTCATGAATATGCAATAAAAAAACCGGATCCTATATTAGGATCCGGTTTCTGTGCGACGCTCAATTGCTTGAGACATTGTTTTATCGGTGAGATGCGCGTACACCTCGGTGGTCTCAGTTGAAGCGTGCCCAAGCTGTTCCTTCGTTTTGTAAATATCATTTTGTAAATAGTAATCTGTAGCAAAAGAATGCCGGAGCTTATGGACGGTCAAATATGGTTTGCCAAATCGTTTGGCATATTTAATAATCATGGCTTGAATGGCCCGTTTGGTCATTCGTTTACCTTCTTTTTGCCCATTAGGAACAGCGATAAACAATGCCTTCTCACGCTTTGGTGTCCGGTAACGTGTCTCTCGCAAAGTAATATAGTGAGCTAAATCATCCTTCGATTGCTCGCGAAAATATACTGGAGTCTTGAATGTCTCATCATTATTACCTTTACGGTACACATACATCATCTTGTTGGCCAAATCTATATCATCAATATTGAGATTCACAACTTCAGATACACGAAGTCCGGAATTTAGAATTAAACTAGCGATACAAGCATCTCGTTCTCTATTAAGCTCATATGCATAGAGAGCTTGCTTATTATCTTGAATATCTTCGCCATATCCTTCCGCTATGTAACTGATGAATTCAATGAGTTCGTCCTCTTCTAATATTTTCCCTTTTAGCTTGGCAGCCGTATCTTTTGGTTTGTGAATACGCTTGATTTCTACCTTAGCCATGATATTGCGTTTAAGTAATGGATAGAAGTCCTCATCTTCCGCAATTTGACTTAAATAATGGAACATCGAGCGAAGGGAGGACATTTTGCGCGAGACGGTAATTTTAGCATTCGTCCCTTCCGTTCTCGTGGTTAAATGTAATCGATAGCCAACGATACTCTCCATGCGGAGTGTCTCGAGTTCATTGAGCGTAACTTGAGCATTTGATTCAGCCGCAGACAATCCTTCAGCACGAAGCCACTGAAAAAATTGTTCATAATCTCTTATATACTCCAGCAGAGTAGAGGGAGATAGATCAGGTAGCTTATAGTCAATAAATTGCTGAACAAACCAGGGCATATACACCGTTTTCTCATCCAGTTTTTTGCGGTCGATTTTTTTTTGTATGTTCATTTGTAGGTACCTCCAACTCAGGACAAGGGTCTTGACTTCATTGTAACATAAAGAAGCAGGAATGATGTGGAAGTACGATGTGCTATAGAATTAAGTCTGTACTAGGAAAATATAATCTGGATCACCATGCTGCTGAGGCACCTCATAAATCTCGACATGATGATCTTCAAAATATCGCTTTAAAGTTTCGGCAAACTCCGGAGAAGGCGTAGCGCTCCAGAAAGTCAAACATCCACCTGGACGTAAGCGCTTCTTGAGCGTTAGTAAGCCAGAATCATGGTACAAAGAAGCGTTCTTATCAAACACGGTCCAATCGGGTCCGTTATCGATATCAAGACAAATTAAGTCAAAGGTCTCCTCTGTCTCTGAGATCCAGCTGATAAGATCTGCATGAATTAACCTACTTCGCGGATCGGATAGCGAATGACCATGACAAGAACTGAGGAAGGATTTATTCCATTCGATCACCTTTTGCTCAATTTCCACTACGGTCACCTGCTCAACCCTTGGATCACGCAATGCTGTTTGGAGCGAGAAACCTACACCAAGTCCTCCAATGAGCACACGGTTGACAGAATTAGCTTTGTTTAAAGCACTTTGAACGAGCAGTCGCTCAGATTCCCCATTATAAGTAGCCATAAGAAACGTGCCGTTACTAATAATTTCGTAGTATTCTCCACGTTTCTGCAGTTGAATTTCGCCTCTAGGAGTGAGGGCACGTTCAATAACTTGGGCAGGATCATTTACATCATTCAAAAGTAACACCTCCATGGATTATGAAATGAGAAGATCTCAGGATTCCATTAAAATATACAGAAGTGAGGAAATCGAGTCAAATGAAAGCATCATAATTCGAAAATTACAACATATGAAAAATTCACAATAGAAAATCAAAATAATTCTCTAGCCCATACACCCTAATTCATCAGTTCATGTTACCTACCAACAATTAACCATCTGTATCAAAAGAGTATTAGCTACCACATCGCACAAAAAAACGCTACCTAATATTTTTAAGAAAATAAGTTTCGACAGTTTAGCAAAACCGTTTGATGCTCCATCACGTCTAATTTATAGATGCACAGCGGTAGGAGAGGAAACGGATGAATAACGAATTACTGGCTCTTGCGGCTAAACGCGGCGATGATGCCGCGTTTTATAGCCTCATTACAGAGCATGAAGAGAAAATGTACAGGATCGCCTATGCCTACCTGAAGAATGAGGCAGATGCTCTAGAAGCGGTACAGGAGACGACTTGTCGCGCATATATGCAAATTCGCAAGTTGAAAGAACCCAATTATTTTGGAAGCTGGCTTATTCGGATTCTAATGAACTATTGTGTTGACGAGCTCAAGAAACGAACGCGTAGAGAAGGTAGACAACCGGTGGAAGCTGCTTCTGTGGAGCAACAGTTGACTAACGGAGAAACTGCATTACTAGAGAAAATATTGCTGGAAGCGGCGGTCGATCAATTGGATGAAAAATATCAACAAGTCATTCAATTAAAGTATTATCACGATCTAACGATTATTGAGATAGCAAGAACGTTGAATAAGCCGGAAGGTACAATCAAAACTTGGCTACATAAAGCTCTTGGCGGGCTACGCCAAAGGCTGGGGAAGGACGGTGAAACGAATGCATAACAATCCTGAACATAACGATTTGGAGTGGCCTCAGCTCGAGGCAATGAAAGGACACACGGAACAGATTACAGTTCCTGTTGCAGTTAAGGACGCGATTCAGCAAGGAATGTGGCTCGGTCGTAAGCGTAAAAAACGTCAGATGAGGATGCGAGTTATTTATTCTACCATGTGCCTTCTTGTCCTGATTTCCGTAGCTTCCGTGCGATTCTCACCTGTTGTGGCCGCATATGTCAGTGACATTCCGGGGCTTAGGTCACTTGTTGAGCTTATCAATTATGATAAAGGCCTCCAACTCGCATTAGACAATAACTTCATGCAAGAAGTTGGTATTTCCGAGGAACATGATGGCATCAAGTTTACGGTGGACGGTATACTTGCTGATGAATCAAGAGTGATCATATTCTATACTTTGGATAATTTGGATGGGCGCAAAGAAGTTATCAACCTGCAAAATGTTAAAATTGTTAATGATATTGAAGCATCACTCTCTTATGGGTCATCAGAGTTTAATAAAGAATGGGTAAGTAAGCAAGGAACGATTGAGTTAAATTTGCAAGAAGGTGCAGAGATCCCCAATACTCTGGAGCTGGAACTCAACCTTGGCAAGGATAGGGTATCGACAGCGAACAGTACACTATGGCATTTTGTAATTCCGGTTGATAAAGAAAAATTTGAAGGTTTGAAAGAAACTTATACTATCAATGAAACAGCTACCATTGAGGGGCAATCCATAACCTTTGAGAAAATGACAGTGTATCCAACACGAATAGGTTTGGAAGTTGTTTATGATCCGTCCAACTCGAAGAAATTGTTCTATTTTGATGATCTAAGGATCAAAGATGAACATGGTGATACGTTTGGTACGATCACAAACGGTGTTTCTGGTAGTAAAATCGATGAGAATCGGGAGGTGCTTTACTTCCAGAGTAACTATTTCAAACAACCTAACCGTTTGTATTTACGAGCAAGTAGTATTCGTGCACTCGATAAAAGCAAGCTGGAGGTTAAGGTCGATCTAGACCGCAAGGAGTTACTCACTAGGCCAGACGAACGCCTCACACTCGATCAAATCGGTATTAGCATTCTAGATTTTCGCCTAAAGAATGACGATCCATTGGATGAGAATCGGACGTTCAATTTATTTTCTAACAGTTACAAGGATGCGTCAGGGCAATCATTTGATTCGAATCAGTCGGGAGCTTCCCAGGGTATGTTCCAGTACTATATTAAAAATACAGACTATCAAAGTCCATTAACGCTTACGATTGTAGATTACCCGGCCCGAATTCATGGTGATATCAACATCAAAATTAAATAATAGAATGCTTATGAAAGAGCTAGACCAGTTAGGGTCCAGCTCTTTGTTTTCATTTGAAAAATAAAAGTGAGTTACTATGAATCATAATTTAACGAATGTAGAAACTTAAGAAGAGTAATATCACCTTGAGAGGACAAACATCATCATGAAAAAACTCTTTGTTGCATGTTTTATGATCATTGTCATGACGATGACAATCTCTATTCATACTCATGCTGAAAAGCTGTTCAATGCACCTCAAGCAGACTCAAAAGAAGTTCAACTGCAAGATATGCTGATGCTCTTTCTTCTCCCTCATATAGATCAAGCGGTAGCCAAATATTATGCTCAATTTTTAATTGAAAAGCCAATTGTATACCCCTATGAAGTTGATATTACAAAGATCAAAAGGTCCAGATTTCGGGGGTATGAATTTCTGATTACCTTAGAAGTGTCACCCGTCGTAGGACCACATATTGGAGTAGGAAAAGATCTAATTACTTTCCAAATAGATCCAACATTACCTAAGAACATTAAATCTATAAGCTATGAACATATAAAGACTTATGATTTGCCGCCGAATTGGGAGCACATCATAAGAAAAACCTTAAACTAACACCAAGAATATAATAGCTTTCTTATTTCAGAAAAAATATGGTTGACTAATTTTTGATTATTGGCATATAATAACACCAAGTTTTACAAACAAAAGCTGTGAAGAGGAATAGGCAGTATGGGCCCTTATGTTCAGAGAGCGGTGAGTAAGCTGAGATCACCGACTTAATCCCAAAGCCATCTCACCTTGGAGCTGTTATCCCGAACCTGTAAGTAGGCGTAGGGTGTACCGGTTAGCAACCGTTATGATGCGTGGATCAGGTTCGATGATAATAACTCACCTGATTTACATGAGGCTGCACGTTAATTTGGACGTGTGGTGAACATGGGTGGTACCACGGAAGCTTAACCCCTTTCGTCCCTACAGTATGCTACGTTTAGCATGCGGGGATGAGAGGGGTTTTTTGAATTCAAAAATCAAGATACCAATAGCAATGACAAGGATCAGGCACAAAGGGCTCTTATGTTCAGAGAGCGGTGAACACGCTGAAATCACCGTCTTAATCCCTTAGCTATCTCACCTTGGAGCTGTGCTCCCGACAGAGAATTACTCTCTAAGGAGCATCGGTAGCACCCGTTATCGTGCTGGAATTCGGAGCAAACCTCCAAATTCCTGGAGACCGTTTATTGTGAAATAGACGGTGAACATGGGTGGTACCGCGGATGATAACCTCTTTCGCCCCTGCAACGCTTTAGTTTTGTGCGTTGCAGGGGCGAGAGAGGTTTTTTTGTTAATGAATGACGGAGATCTTAGTCGAATCACTTGTGAAACGGAGTGATCTCCATCAAATAAAAATGAAAAGGTGGTAATGAGCATGCGTAAAATTTATGTATTTGACACAACTCTGCGGGATGGGGAGCAATCTCCAGGTGTAAGCTTGACGACGGAAGAAAAGGTAGAGATCGCACTTCAATTGGAGCGGCTCGGCATCGATCGAATTGAAGCGGGGTTTGCGGCAACATCTCCAGGTGAAATCGAAAGTATTCGTGCTGTAGCAAATCGCGTCAAGAATGCTACGCTGTTAAGCTTAGCTCGTTGCCACACCAAAGATATCGACGCCGTTGTTCAAGCATTGAAGGATGCAGCGGATCCTTGTTTACATTTGGTTCTGGCAACATCGCCGATCCATCGTGAACATAAACTTCGTATGGACAAAGCTAAGGTGTTGGAGACAGCTGAAGCCGCGATTCGGTACGGTCGGAAGTTTTTTGATAAGGTGGAGTTCTCCGCGGAAGATGCCAGTCGGACGGAGATCGATTTCTTATGTGAAGTTACCGCAATGGCGATTCGTGCGGGTGCATCTGTTGTCAATCTACCTGATACGGTTGGTTTTGCTACACCGGATGAGTTTGGACGTATGTTCAAGACAATCAAAGAGACTGTACCAGGAATTGAGAAGATTCAGCTTAGCACACATTGTCATGATGATCTTGGGATGGCCACAGCCAACACACTTGCAGCCATTGCCAATGGTGTGGATCAATTTGAAGGAACGATCAATGGCATTGGTGAACGTGCGGGTAACACCTGTATAGAGGAAGTGGCGTTAGCACTGGAAACAAGAAGTGATTTCTATGGGGCAAAAACAACCGTGAATTTGAGTGAACTCTATCGTACCAGTCGCATGGTTAGTAAATTAACGGGGATGAATGTACCTGGGAACAAGGCAATTGTCGGAGCCAATGCATTTGCACATGAATCCGGAATCCATCAAGATGGAATGCTGAAACACCGTGGTACGTATGAAATTATTGCGCCGGAGACTATTGGTGCTAGCTCTAGCAAGTTGGTGCTTGGTAAACATTCCGGGCGTCATGCCTTTAAGGAAAAGCTTGTTGACCTCGGCTATACCCTGGACGAGGAGCAATTGAATATTGCTTTTGCTAAATTTAAAAATCTAGCCGACCGCAAGAAGAACGTATTGTCTGAGGATATCCGCGCTCTTATGGAAGAGAATATTGCTGAAGTTCCGAAACAATTCACACTCGATAATATTCAGGTTTCATTCCAGACGCATTCACTATCGACTGCAAGTGTACGAATTGTGAAGCAAGATGGAGATGCAGTAGATGAAGCTGGCGAAGGTAATGGTTTGGTGGATGCCGTATATCAGGCTTTAGCAAAAGCAACAGGGATTCAAGCAGAGTTGGAGGATTACACTATTCATTCTGTCACGCAAGGAACGGATGCACAGGGAGAAGTTCATGTCGTATTGAAACAGGGAGAGCTAACTGCATCTGGAAGAGGAGTAAGTACTGATATTGTGGAAGCAAGTGCAAAAGCCTATCTTGATGCTGTTAACAGGCTTGTAAGTCGCAACATTCTGGAGCGTAAAGGAAACATCGTTATTGAGTGAGGGTGAAATAAATGGACAAAGTAATTGATTATTATAACCGATTTGACGAGTGGGGACGTCTTGACCGAGAACCCATTGAGTTTCTAGTGAATTGGCACTTTATTTCGAAGTATCTTCCGAAGCAAGGGCATGTTTTAGATAACGGTGCTGGCCCAGGGAAATACTCATGTGAATTAGCTAGGCAAGGTTATGATGTTACTTTGACTGATTTTACTCCAAGACTAGTCGAAATTGCATCAGACAAGGTTAGAGAATTCAATTTAACAGAGCGCTTCCAAGCCCTTCATGTAGCCGATGCGAGAAATCTGAACGTCTTCAGTGATCAACAATTTGATGCATCTTTAATGCTTGGTCCTCTGTATCACTTACAAGAGGAATTAGATCGGATTGCGGCGGTCCAAGAACTTTATCGGGTTACGAAGCGTGGGGGATATGTATTTGTTGCATTTATGACTCGAACAAGACACTTAACAACATCACTTATGTACCCTAAGCAGTGGCAACCGAATGATAATATGCATGATATTTCAACATTTCTAGAAACAGGGGTTTTTAATCACCGGGACGAAGGAAGGTTTACTGGAGCTTACTACTTTAATATTGATGAAATCAATGGGTTCATGGAGGCACATGGTTTTGAAAGGGTGAAACTAATTGCCTCTTCCAGTATTGCTGGATCATTCACTTCCGAGCAATTTGATTATTGGCGTTCATGTGGGGATCAAGAATTTAATCAAGTCATGGACCTAATCTATCAAGAAGCTGAGAATCCATACATTTTAGGAACTTCCTCACACTTGTTATATATAGGTCGAAGAAAATAAAAAGAAAGCCGTCCTCGATATGGACGGCTTTCTTAACCTGCCTACTAAAGTTTAAAGTTCCAGCTTAGCAATTTCTGATTTGAGCTTGTTCGCCGATTGTTGGAATTGAACGAGTTCCTGATCACTTAACTGCAGATCAAGGACTTTTCGTACACCTGAACCATCAACGATACTTGGGACACCAAGGTAAACATCAGAGACGCCGTTATAATCAGTGAGCAAAGTTGAGACGTTCAGTACGGATCCATCATCTTGAAGAATCGAAGTCACAATACGATCAAGTGCGAGCGCAATAGCGTAGGAAGTCGCTCCTTTGGCATTAATGATCTCATAGGCGGCATTCTTAGTGTTGTTGAAGATTTCTTCACGCTCCTGCTCAGAGAACTCCAAGTTGATCCCGGCCACATTTGCCAAGCTCCATAATGGAAGCTCTGAATCACCGTGTTCACCAATAATATGAGCGTGGATGCTACGTGGATTGATTTCTTTATTCTGACCAATCAAATAACGGAATCTAGCGCTGTCAAGCAACGTACCGGAGCCGATAACCCGGTTGGAGGGGAATCCACTTTTTTTCAGTGTCACATAAGATAGGATATCCACTGGATTAGTGGCCACCAGAATAATAGCATGGTCGTTATATTTAATGATATCCTTTACAATGCTGTCGAAAATGGCGGAGTTTCGTTTAAGGAGATCAATTCTAGTCTCACCCGGGCGTTGAGATGCACCAGCAGCAATTACAATAATGTCTGCGTCCGCACAGTCGCTGTAATCACCAGCCCATAGCTTGACTCCTCCAGTGAACGGAAGTCCATGGTTCATATCAAGTGCTTCGCCCAGCGCTTTTGCTTTATTGGCATCAATTAATACGAGCTCGGAGACACGCTCCCGAAGCAATAAGGTATAAGCAGTTGTTGTACCTACAGCACCAGTTCCGATAATAACGACTCTGCTGGAGCGTAATTGAGTTTTCATTCATTCATCTCCTTCATTTTGATTCCCACAATAGGATACGCATTATTTACATCTAATAATCGTAAAATACTCTTTTATTGTACGTTATTTTGTTAAAATTTAAAGAAAATATTTGAAATTTTATTGTGACGTACGCTATCTTATATTTTTAAACAAATTGGAATGAGTCCAAACTGTTTCATAATATAATAAACTAATATTATAAGATCTAATGTGAGTATTTGATTACTTTTCAATGGCCGAGGGTAAATATGTAATACATGGTCAAACTTACTTTCATAACTGGACCACTGGAAAGACCTTGTCTGCACCTTAATTCTTACAAGCATCCTTAACTAACTTTATCACTAGTTATATTCGACAAAGGGACTTCCTCATAGAAGTCCCTTTTCTATATTTTGGAATCAAAAACTAGATTAATATTTGATATAATTAGTTACACATATGGTAAATACAACAAATTGGAACATATTTTTTGAAAATGTGATGTCAATTGATTAGTTTTATGAGAACATTGTAACCAATGATGTAACTATTCTGTAAGGACGTAAGCGTTACTTTATATTATTCTAGTAATATCATAAGAGAGAGGACATCGGTGAATTCGGATATGTCGTACATCAGTAGAATGGAAAAAGAAAAAGACAATAGTATCAGAAACAAACGATCTGACCTCATCTTCAAGCGTGTTATTTTCACTGCTATAGCACTGACTGTCATTTCGTTTATTATGACTATTGTAGTCGTCAAAACGGTAGGTAAAGAAAATTCTAACACCACAACGGTTGTGGCGCCCAAATTAGTGGGTCAAAGTCAGAAGACACCAGAGTTAATCCAATCAAATATTGGAAGAGATCCTTTAATTTCTAATCTGATAGCTCATATCGAAAATAATGTTACGAATAATAAGGGTGTAGCTACACAGCCAGAAGGTGGAAATTCCGAAGCCATCTTGCCAGACTCTTCACCAGGACAGCCCGATGGGGCAGTGGTAAACGAAGAAGAGAACACGAAGAAACCAGCCAAGACAACCAAGGTTGTTTATCTTACATTTGATGATGGACCAAGTAAATACACCCAAGAGATCCTTGATATTTTAGAAGAAAAGGGAGTACACGCTACCTTTTTTATGATTGGAAATAATCTTTCAGGTAACGAATCAAAAGTAAAGAGTGTCCATGAAGCGGGTAATTATGTAGGATTACATAGTATGAGTCATAGTAAGAAGATTCTATATGATAGTGGCAGCTCGAAGAACTTCATTAATGAATATACGAAAGAACAAGGACTTATTAAGAAAATAATTGGTACGACGCCAGTTTTGATCCGTGCTCCATACGGTAGTCAACCCGCAATAGGGAAGAAATTTAGAGATGATATTGCTGGTGCTAACTTTAAAATGTGGGACTGGACCGTTGATTCGAAGGATTGGAATTACCCACACAGTCCAGATAAGATTATGAAAGAAATTAAGCGCCAGGTTCATCGTAATACTGAGGTTATACTCATGCATGAAAAAGCTCAAACCGTAAGTGTATTAGCGGATATTATCGATTATTTAAGCAAGAAAGGTTATTCTTTTGCCGTATATAAACCTGACCAACATATATCTGTTAACTTTGCAAAAGACGAACGTCTGTGATGACTCTAGTTCACTGTGCTATAATTAATAGCAGAGAATCCTAAGAAGGTAGGGAAGCAACAAGATTTTGAAAGTGAGGTTGTTCATACTTGAAATGGTGTTCTAAAATAACCGCGGCAATACTGGTAACCTGTATATTGCTTACGGGGTGTAGCTCTGAAGAACCTCAGGTTGCATCATCGGTTCCGAATGAGATAACTGAAGAAGGACAGACATTAACTATAATTAATCCTCCTGATACCACAACAAATAATGCGGTAATGAATTTGTCTATCACGGATAAATATCAGATTAAGACCAGGCTGACTGATTTTCAATTACTTAATGAGACTACAGGATTAGCTTGGGGTACTACCAAAGGTGAGCTACGTCTATACAGGACAGAAGATAGCGGAGAAACATGGACAAACATCTCACCTGCAGATGCAGTACAATTCCCTAGCAATCCGGTATATGGTAAAGAAATATTTTTTATCGATTTGTTAAATGGTTGGATCGTCCGTAATTCGACAGGTTCAAGTAATCCCATTGTGCTTCGAACTCGAGATGGCGGGGAAACTTGGAAGCTTTCGTCTTTGAAAGAAGCGGACCAAGTAGCGTCGATCTATTTTACTGATCAGGCTCATGGTTGGATTCTTGCTGTAGACAATAGTACATCAGACAGTGAAGAGAAGACATTATATCAAACGGAGAATGGCGGAGCTACTTGGAGCAACATTATGAGTACTCAGCTAAGTCCAAATAAGAATAGTAGCGTTCATTCAATACCCAAATTTGGAAATTTTGTTTCTATGACGTTTATGAATGAAAATGAGGGGTTCATCAGTACTTTGAAAGCGGGGCAACCTGCACTCTATGTGACGTATGACGGAGGAATGGACTGGGATGAAAATACCACATTCTTTAATCCTAAGAAATACGAATCATGCGATCGTTTTGAGGTTGGAGAGATAACATCCTTTACTAATGATAAGAGTACCGGTTGGATTCCAATTGGTTGTAGTAGGGAAGATGCCACAAAGTTTAATGGGTACTTCACCCATGATTCCGGGGAATCATGGACACTTTCGCCTTTTCAATTATCCTGGCAATCCGGTTTGAATGAGAATTCGACTCCTACTTTCTTAAACACTAAAGAAGGATGGGCCCTACAAGATACAACGGTTTTTCATACGATAGACCAAGGTCAGAGTTGGACGGCCTTACCTGAGAGTGCAAAGTTGAAAGATATCCTGAAGGATTATCCTGAAGTTGTAAACTTTCGCTTTATATCCTCAAATGTTGGCTGGCTACTTGTCGCCAAAATGGATCAAAAACGATCCCTACTGCTACAAACTAAAAACGGTGGAGTTAGTTGGCGTGTGCTATAAGCACGCGTCTCTGGCACCGCCGTTTTATATTATAATGTTGATGCTCCCCAGTTCATTTTAACTATTTATAGTGATGTTCATCATATTGTGAAATTTATCACGTGCACTAATCAAAGTATGTGATATATTTAACTTGTAGACAATAGTAGTGATATTAATCATTAAACAAAGGAGCTAAGCTCCAAAATAAACTTAGGAGTGATTGAGATGAAAACAACTAATCAAGAGACCGTTACCCGCAACTTGCTCCAATTTTGCTACACTTGCGAAGATGCTCATTTGTGCACAACGGAAGAAATTTGTAAGGCTTGTTGGGCTGAGAACGGACTATATGAAGAAGAAGCTGTCAGCGCTGACGAAACAAAACAATTGCTCCAATTCTATTATGCATAACTCAATAAACTTCATAAATTCTCGATAACCTTCGGTTTCTGACTTCAGAATCCGAAGGTTATTTATTTTGGTTAAAAAAAGGACAAGGTAAGCATATTTTACTCCTAAGAGGAATAACAAGTTTCGCTTTGGACGGCATATACATAAGAAAGAAGGATAAGTCCATCTTGATCTTTCAAATGATCACTGACTAGGGGGGAAGCAGAATGCAGTCGTGGGGCGAAATGTTCGGAGTGATGAATATGGCTATTCCCATTTTCATTGTAGTTATCTTATCGATTATAGTCATTTCGGTAGCGAGTAGTATGAAGCGGTACATGTCGAACAATAGACAACCCGAGTTGGTCGTTCATTCCATTATTGTTGGCAAACGGACGGAGGTATCCCATCGGTATAATGTTGAAACATCAGTGAACCGCTCCGATAGTAAATACTTCCTCACGTTTGAAGTGGATAGTGGTGATCGCATGGAATTTTCCGTAAGTGGCGAGGAATTTGGGCAAAGTGCTGAAGGAGACGATGGACAACTAACATTTCAAGGTAGTCGCTATCTTGGATTTGAAAGGCAAGGAAGGATTTATAGAACGGAACAACAGGATTACAGAGAATTTCGCAGATCCTTATAGTTGAATATTGGATAAGATATCAAAAAGCTGCCTTGATAGGCAGCTTTTTCTTATACATATAATGATATGAGTAGAATATAAGTTCGATTAATGCACTACGGACTTGATGTTGGCTTGATCTTTTAATAGAAGATTTGCTACTTTGCGGCCACTTGAGAATGCACGTTCAGCCAATTCTCCTTTGCCCTCACAACCATCACCGCAGAATAAGAATGGGACTTGAGCGATCTCATTTGGCAAAAGCTTATTCTCTCGAATATTCTTAACGCTGGAGACCATCGCCTTTTTAGACACACGTTTGACTTCAACATGATCTCGCCAACCTGGATAATATTGATCGAACATGGCCTCCATTTTCTGCACCTTACCATCTAGGTACTGTTTCTTCTCATCTTCTTCCATACAATCGTCATTCAAATAAGCGATTCCTTGTAGCAGTTGACCCGTCTCTGGAGCTACAGTATGATCCGTCGCCGAGACATCACTAATGAATAGTTTGTTATCCATATCGCTGATATAGCTGAAAGGACGAGCAACTACCTTAGAGAAGCCAATATCGTAGACTAGAACCTCAGTTGAAGAGTTGTTCTTGTAAGGATCTAAGAACGAAGACCAGGAGGTATCCTCCAGCAATTTAACAACCTGCTGTGCAGGCATGGCGAATATGACATGATCAAATTCCAAAGCTTGACGGGTTTTCGTGTTCAGTAGGTATTTACCATTCTCCAAAGAAATGGATTCGACCCCTTCTTTTAATGCGATGTCCCATTTGTCATTCTCACGGATTTTATGAATTAGCTGATCCGTAATGGTTGCCCAACTACCGAGAATATAATTCACCGGTTTGTGGGAGAGAAAGAGATTATGGTAATACTCAGCTATAACCTCACCAGATACTTTTCGAGCATCTTCCGGTGTAATGAAGAAGTTAGAGCTGACCAAGTGCTCCCACAATTCCTTGACATCAGCAGAAGCATGGGAGTGATCTAAATATTCACCAAGGGTTTGATAATGCTTCAATTGATGGATATTGCCGATCACGGCAGCAATTTCTGCAACAAATCTGACCTTTTCGAACGGCTTTAGTACATTCGTCTTCATGATGTTAATAAAATCTAGTGGAGCGGGAGTCAAATTTCCATGCTTGGCGTACATCACTTTTCGCTTATCCACCTGTTTGCTCTGAAATTGAAGCTTCAATTCTTGCTCCATATGCTGTAGCGTATGTCTGTCAATTCCGTAAACCGCATGGGCTCCATAATTCAATGTGAACCCCGATTTCTGATACGTAAATGCACGGCCCCCAAGTTGTGGACTTCGTTCAAACACAGTACCTTCTGTACCTAGGTTGTCAGATAAATATGCTGCTGCTGTCAACCCAGCCAGGCCACCACCAATAATTGCGATTTTCATACGTCGTACCTCCCAATAGCTTTGTGAAGCGCAAGCAGCGCTCCCCGTAGGCAGAGCAGCTTTAGGGTTAAGATCGTGACCCAAAGCATGGATTCACATATAGTATATGTTATTCATGTAAGCGCGTCCATAGAAACAGTCACAAATTGTTCAATTATGAATTCGACTTCATTTTTTGTAACCTCTATAGGCAAATGCACATAAGATATATCGTTGAGATAAGAAATGAAGGAGGAACTCTTCTTGGCTGTCATACAAACGAATTCTGAGCAAGTCAAAATGTTAGCTCGACTGATGCGCGCTGAGGCGGAAGGGGAAGGCGAGCTTGGCATGCTAATGGTCGGCAATGTAGGAGTTAATCGGGTTCTAGGAAATTGCCTCGATTTCAAAAATATTCGAAGCATACCGGATATGGTATTTCAGAGTCCAGGCGGATTTGAAGCTACCCAAAAAGGTTATTTCTATCAGGCGGCCCGTGATGTCGATATTCGTCTAGCAAAGCGCGTCATTAATGGGGAACGGCAACATCCAGCGAGCAACGCGCTCTGGTTCTTTAGACCAGAAGGAGACTGCCCTAATACCTGGTACAATCAGGCAAATACCGGACGTTATAAAGCTCATTGTTTCTTTGCGCCTTCTCAAGGTGATTGTCCAGCGGTTTATTAGTAATTGTTGTCATTAACATTAAATATGTAAATTTAAAGGAGGAATTATGAATGTTAAATCAACCTTATCGTCCGGTATCGTACAAAATTGGAAACAATCCTTATATGACGCAGGGAGGACAAATGGGACAGATGACGAGTATGCCACAAGGACAGGTACAAGGACAGATGACAAGTATGCCACCGCAAGTTGCGAGTGGAAGTCCAATGACACCTTATGGGCAAGTAGTCACGACCCCAACACCTCCTGCATTTGAGCAATCATATATTGAGAATATCCTGCGTTTGAATTTGGGTAAGGTAGGAACGTTTTATATGACTTACGAGAATAACTCTGAGTGGAATGCCAAAATATTCAAGGGTGTCCTTGAAGCGGCTGGTCGAGATCATATCATTATTAGTGATCCACAAACCGGAGTAAGAACGATGCTACTAATGATCAATTTTAATTATGCTACATTTGATGAGCCGCTCGTGTATCAATATCCGGGGGCGATTGGTAACCCACGGATGAGAGGATAAATACCACGGAGAACTAGCAAACAAAAACCCCCTTGGCAGCAAGGGGGCTTTTGTTCGTAATCATATCAACGTTTTATTTTCCGACCAGAATCCATCCTATAGAAAAACGCCGGATCACTAATGTAATCAACCATGAAATGAATAAAGCTGCAGCACCACCTAACCAGATCCCTAGATGATAATCAAAAATAATAGGCATAACGAATTTTCTCCAAATAGCAAGTACCAGAGGGTGAATTAGGAAAATCCCAAATGATTCTGTTCCGAGTGAACTTATGAATCTCTTGATCTTCTCGGCATGTAGCCATTGAAATAGGTAACGACTTAGTAGAAGTAGGCACACGCTTGCAGACAATGTAAATAGGTTATAAATGAAGAAGTGATAAGCCCTCTTATAAGACCCAACATGTAGGCCATACCCGTAAATATAAGTTAAGGCACTAGCTACACCAATAGCACCAATTAGAATTTTATATCGTTTTGCAAGGGACATTATGAAATCAAAATTCATGCCAATCCATGCACCGAGTGTAATATGCATCCAATAACTAGGTAACAAACTGGCCGTGCGGTGGATGTGCCAGTAATTCGTGTTGCAGTAATAAAAGACAATATGTATAACTATGCCAAGCGGTAACATCAGCCTTTGAATCCAAGTGAAACGCATCAACCATATCAAGAACGGAAACAACAAATAAAGTTGAATGATAATGGTGAAGTAATATAGATGTGTGTGGTTCGTTCCAGTCAGCAGTCTTTCAAAGTATAACGGCAAATCTACAATGACCCTCTGAGGAGTACTTAGATTTCTAAATAAGAAATAGATGAAGGACCAAAGTATATAAGGAAGTAAGATGTACAACATCCTCTTTTTATAAAAGCCTGCGATCCAGGAGGTAATCCGATCTTTGTAACTATAGTTGTAGAAGAGCACCAGCGAACAGAGAAATAAAAATGATGGAACAGCGAAGAGGCTAACCGAGTTCCAAAAATGATAATAGTTGTATTGCCAAGACGATTTAGGAAACAGAGAAACAGGTTGCGAGGTAGAATGAATCGTTACTACAGCTAAAATAGCGACAGCACGAAAAAAATCAAGATAGTGGATACGTGGTGGTTTCGTTATTGCTGACATGATAATTGCTCCTAATTCTAGTTTAGTATAATAGTCTAAAAGGTTAACACTGCCATAAAAAAACAAACTAGATTGAATATATTGCATCTATTGGAATAAGTAAATGAATTTTTTTCGACTAATGTAAAAAAGAGAATAGACATAAACCTTTTGGCTTATGTCTATAGAAAAAAATCATCTATTTCTTCTTCGGAACCACCCTATAAGGCCGCATCATATCGTGATCTTCATGCTCTGCCATATGGCAATGCCATACATATTGTCCGGTGTAAGGTCCAAATCTGGCAATGATTTGAGTGATATGACCAGGTTTTGCACGAACCGTGTCCTTAAATCCCCTTTCATTAGGAGTAGGCTTCTGAGGTGGACCTGTAAAACGAATTTTCTTCGTTTTTTTGTAGTGATTCACATCAAAGGGACGCCGCTGCAAGATTTGGAATTGGATAAGGTGAACATGAATTGGGTGCGTATCCATAGTTAAATTAATCAATTTCCAAATTTCTTTGGTACCGACGACCGGCTTCTCGGTCACGGGATCATCCCACATTCGATTCGTTACAAGCTGTAATAAGCGACCATATTCATCATAAGTCTCGTCTAAGGTGAGATTTCTTATTTTTCGGACATTCTTAGTTGACAACTTCACGATATCGGACAACACGGCAGGAATTTTACTAGTGTCCTTACCCTTCAATGGGACTTTTACTCGGAACTGCATGACGATTCCTGTTGTATTCGGATCGAGGTTAGCGGGATCACCGCTAGGGTAAGGTGCTGAAGCATTATTGGTTAACGTAATTGTCTTACCGGCCATTTTGGAGAAGTCTACGATAACGTCAACGCGTTCTGCAGGTGCTATGAGTATTTGATTTAATTTAACTGGTTTTTCTAGCAGTCCTCCATCACTTCCTATTTGATAAAAGGTTGGGCCTGATTTTAGCTTCAAATTATAAAAACGGGCATTAGATGAATTCAAAATGCGGAAGCGGTATTTTCTTGGCTCAACATTTAGATATGGCCACACCTTACCGTTAACGAGTATGGTTTCTCCGAAAAACTCAGGCACCACGGATGGAAATGGAATTTTAGCCTTCGGATTCTTCAAACTACTTCGATCCGGTCGTTTGGGATAAAAGAGTGAACCATCGGATTTAAAGGTGCGATCAGAGATAATCAGTGGAATTTCGTAAGGGCCTTTTGGTAGTGGTAAGGCGTCTTCCACTTTATCGCGAATCAAATATAAACCAGCTAATCCTGCATAGAGATTAAGCCGGGTAATTCCCATCGTATGATCGTGATACCATAGTGAGGTTGCGCGCTGGTTGTTGGTATAACGGTATATTCTATTTTTAAATTGAGGTCCCGTTGTTGCGAAATCTCGTGTAAACCAGGATTCAGGGTATCCATCACTACTCGAACGTACCCGTGCACCGTGTAGATGTACTACCGTACGGACTTTTGGAACTTTTACTCCTGCTCCATGGATCGTTGTATCGATAGGCAGCAGATGTTTCAGCGGTAATTTATTCTCCCACAACACATGGACATTCTCGCTCCTATGCACTTCGAATGTAGGGCCAGGGTAGGATCCATTAAATCCCCAGAGTTTTGTTCTCGGTAGATCACGGTGAAGGGAAGTGTAAAATTGTTTCATTTTAACCGTGTAACGTGTAACGTCCTTTTTCTTGTAAATCGGTTTAATTATTTTGGGAATCGGCAGCGGATCAACAAATTTAGTTAACTTCATAACATTATCCCTTTCTTTGAAATTCCTCCATTCATCCTATGTCTAGTGTTGTTTATGGGTGTTTGCTTGGTTCAACTAAACTTACATAATTAACCACAACTTTTGTTAAGACCAAAGCGTTTATTTCATTAAAGGGGAATTGACGCACATGAAAATAAATCGAATCATCATTTCATTATTAGTAGTTATATTTACTTGTCTGACAGTTATCGGGTGTAGCAAAGAACCAGTAACTAGCAGTAACGAGAAGATAGCTTATATTTCAATAAAGGAAGATATACATTACGAAAAGACTTTTGATGAATTACACCTCGGAAATGTATATAATTATCATTTGAAACTTCCTCAAGCTGATAAAACTTGGGTAACTATCTGGGTAGAGGGTTACAAGAATGGTGAGAAGATGGAACCATTCCATTTGGATGAACTTTCATATGGTAATAATCCTAATCACGTTTCAGAAGGACACATGGGGCTGGGACTCATTAATCCTGAAAGTGAAGTACCCTTACTTTTCTTATATTCCTCTGATGCTTCTATTCGACCTCATAAGATAGAGAATGTATTAAATCAAGAAGGTGTGGGGGGAAGCGTATGGGAATATGCTATTGGCAAAGAAGAAGTCGCTCTTGAATCAGGAGAAACGCGAGTATTAGGGATTTATCGGCAAGTAAAAGATTCATTTCGACCCTATGACCCTGAAGACAATAATCAAATAACCCAAATGATCAATGAGGGTATGACGGTATTAGTATTAAAAATAAAAGTTGAGTTAAGGGACCGTCCTTAACTCAAAGGGACCCCTGGATTTCAGGGGTCCCTCTTTGATGTTCGTTATAGATTCTTTTTGGCATAAATTTGGATTGAAACCCTCATAGATATGACGCCAATCACAAGTGCGATCAAGCTAGGGAGCATCTCCAAGATGAAATTAGGAAAAGTTACAGTAATATTCATACTCATATTATGAGATTGTAGCCACTGCATAATCAGCGGGACTAGAAACGGTGTTAGAAATACAACCATAAAGAAAATAAACTTTGTCTTCTCGTATCCAAACTTAAATTGGACGGGGATTAAAATTCCTAAGAATAGGGAGACAGTCAGAAGAGATACTCCAACATTCGTCACATTCAATTTTTCTAAGCCTAGCGGTGCTATCTGAGATGTAATTGTGTAAATCATGAGGCTGATAATAAAAATAACAAGGACAAATAGATATTTGGCTTTGACTAATGTTGTGCGCGTATAAGGAGTAGCACTCAGTAAAGAGGAACCTTTGAATTTATCTTCTGCCATCGACACAGTGTTGAACAAAATATATTCCATGTACATAACAGTGATCAGGAAACTAATAAAGCTTCCATTAAGAACTTCTAATTTAGAAGAGATAAAAATAGGACCGATTACTGCGAAAGCCAGCATGATCAATAAGTACTTTTTAGCTATGATAAAATCTTTTCTCACAAGATTAAATAACATGAGTAGGACCTCCTATATGAGCCAACATAATATCCTCAATCGATGGTCTTTCTATTACAATATCCTTTAGTTGTTGGCGTACTTGCTGGAGATCTTGGGTAATACCTTCAAATCCGTATGTTGTTTCATGTAATGTTAAGAACAATTGCCGGGTCTGTTCATTCAATAACTTATGATCACCTTTAACTATGGCATGCGACTCTAGTAGCTGATCTTTTTCTTCGTTAAATAAAATGTTTCCATTATCAATTAGAATAAGCATATCTGCTATTTTGTCTAAGTCAGAAGTAATATGTGTTGAGAAAAATACACTTTTGCCATCTTCTTTCATGAACTCTAAGAGTATGCTCATCAATTCACTTCGAACTAATGGATCAAGACCACTTGTAGGCTCATCCATAATTAATAAATCTGCATGATGGGATATCGCAAGGGCAATTGCATATTTCATCCGCATCCCTTTGGATAAGGTAGAGATCTTTTGATTTAGTTTTAAATTAAATCGTTTCATATAGCTCAAAAATACGGGCTCGTCCCAATTTGTATATGCAGGGGCAATAACATTTTTCATTTCTTTCAGTGTCATCTCTTCATAGAAATAACCTTCATCTAAGACCACACCAATACGGTTTTTTAGTTCTCGTTCATGATCAGTTATCTCTTCTCCAAGAAATTTAATGCTTCCCGCGTCTTTAAGAATGAGTCCGAGAATGGATTTGATCGTTGTCGTCTTTCCAGAACCATTAATACCAATAAACCCTGTTATACAGCCTTCTCTAAGTGAGAAACTAACATTATTCAGACTAAAACCAGTAAATTTCTTATTGAGGTTACTCACCTCTAAAATGGTATCCATCATTCATTCTCCTCTGTAAAAAGTAAGTCCATCATAGAATAAAGTTCCTCTTTATTAATCCCTAATGTGCGGGCCATGTTCCATGCTTCCGTGAGTTTGGATTCCACCATCAGACGTTTGGATTCGGATAACAGCTCCAAGTTCTCTGAGGCAACATAAGAACCTTTACCAACTTTGGTTATGATGAATCCTTCGGCTTCTAGTTCTGCATATACTCTTTTTGTCGTTAGCACGCTCACATGTAAATCAGTAGCTAACGAACGAATAGAAGGGAGTAGTTCATCCTCTTTTAATTCATTACTTAGAATGGCATCCTTCATTTGATCTTTAATTTGTTGATATAAAGGTTGATCTGAAGTATTTTTTATAATTATCTTCATTAAAAGCCTCCTTCCTCAATAATTTTAACCAACTGTGTATCATCAACATACACACAGTACACACCATTCACTATAAGACATAATCCCTATTATTTCAAGGACAAGAATTCAGACAGTTGAATACCAAGCTCTGCAAATTAAAAAAGGCTGTCACGCCCGTACTTCTGTCATACTGATGCGTTTGACTGTGTAGTGTATAATATAATAAAAAGTAACGAGGAGATGAATCCGTTGGGAAATTGACGATATATGAAAATAACAAACATCATTATCATTTCAAACCACGAAGGAGGTGCACCTATTCTCTGCGGTATGAATGAGAATAGGAAATGTATTGAGTGACCCTTTACCGAGTCTATTTCAATTGGGATTGATGGTACTATTGGTTGTACTTAACGGATTATTCGTATCAGCCGAGTTTGCAATTGTCAAAATAAGGGCTGGGCGAATCGATAATCTGGCTGAAGAAGGACGCAAGAGTGCTATCATCGCACAAAGTTTACTGAATCATTTGGACGGTTATTTATCAGCTTGCCAAGTAGGTATTACGCTCTGTTCGTTAGGACTTGGTTGGCTTGGGGAGCCCATAGTTGCGACAATGCTCTATCCGCTCTTTGAACAGTTGGGTTTAAGCGATAAGCCATTACATTTTGTTTCTCTCACCATTTCTTTTCTGCTGATTGCAATGCTGCATATTGTGCTTGGAGAATTAGCTCCTAAGACGATTGCTGTTCGAAAGGCTGAGACGATTACACTCTTATTGGCTAGACCGATGAAGCTGTTCTATCTACTGATGTATCCGTTCATTTGGGTACTTAATGTTCTATCCACAGCTTTGCTTAAGCTTTTCGGATTCTCTCGGGATTCTGGTCTCGATTCATTGCATACGGAAGAAGAAATTCGAATCATGATGAAAGAGAGTAGTGAGAGCGGGCTGATTGACAGTGCAGAGATGTCACTAGTCGACAACATATTTGAATTCGGTGACACAACCGCTCGGGAAATTATGATTCCCCGGACGGAGATGATTTGTTTATACACCCGGCATTCAATAGAGGAAAACTTAGAAATTGCTCTAGATGGGACACGAACGCGTTATCCAGTGTGCAATCATGATAAAGATCATATTATTGGTTTTGTTCATATTAAAGATTTAATTCGTTCCAATAGTCCAGATTATTTGAATTTGATTCGCCCCATCATGGCTGTCCCCGAATCTATCCATATCAGTGATCTGATGAAGCGGATGCAACGGGGGAGAACCCAAATCGCGATCTTAATTGATGAATATGGTGGAACTTCCGGTATGGTTACATTGGAGGACATTGTGGAAGAGATTGTTGGGGAGATTCAGGATGAATTTGATGAAGAACGTCCAGCGATCGAGCAACATGGTGAAGATTCTTATTCTATTGATGGCCTTATGCTGATTGAATCAATTAATGACCGCTTTGGATTGTCTCTTGACTCTGAAGATTATGATACGATTGGTGGATGGCTTTACGCTCGAATTGAAATTCTTCCACCACAGGTTGGGGCATCCTTTCAATATGAGGGTGATCTGTACATGGTCGAGGAGACGGATAACAAAAGAATTTCTCGGGTCAAATTGCTTAGACAGCAATATATACCTTTAGAAGAAGCTACAGGTGCGTAACTGTAGCGCTTAACATACAAAAGACGTAAGTCCCAGATAGCAAGCAGGGACTTACGTCTTTTGTTATTTAAAACCATTTGCGATTTGGAGCAGTTCTTCTTCATTCGTATTACCAAAGACTTTGGCAAGCACATTGTCGAAAGTAAAGGTCAATGAAGAAAACTCACCAGGTGAATAGTATGCGATCCTGTCGTTATGTAATTTGAGCTCAATGGTCTGATCATCCGTAATCATCGAGATGGTTTCATTCTCGTGAATAAGTTGAAAGATCATTCTGAGTTGCTCCCCATCACGATTGTAATAGCTCAAGTTAACACTCTCAGTTGTTAGTGTGGGAATTGAAGGTACCATTAATTCAACGGTATCCAAAGAAAACCGTTCCGGTACATAGGTTATCTCTGGAAGTTGAAATGGCAGTCTGTTGCTAGCTTCTTTGAGACTTACAGCAACTGGAATATCATTACCAGACGCAACAAGTGTTGGGGGGGGCACAACCTCCTGAATTAATTCTTCCGTGATATCGGGTGGAGGTGGTGTCTTTGCCTTATCATCATCACCCTGATGATAACTCCCGAAAACCATAATATTCATGTCGCTTCCCCAATGAGTCATCTTTTGATAAATAGGAGAGACGGCTTGGGTTAAAAGCGGCTGACTGAACAGGATCCCTCCAATGAACATGGAGGCAGTAGCTAGTAATACTAATCGATATTTGCGGTGACGATTACGACGGTTCTTATCATGCTGAATTCGTGCCTGAATTTTTAACCATGAATTACGTTTGTCTTCATTTGTGCGTAAAGGTAATGCATCAGTCGCTTTCTCAAAAGCATTCTCAAAGAGTTCATCATATTCTTGTGGATAATCAGGATCGTATGGATCGAATTGTTTCATGATCACAACCCCACTCTCTGAATAGCATCTTTTTGATCCCTTCACGAGTTCGATAGAGCCGCTGCTTGACTACATCTTCACAAATGTTCAGTCGCTCAGCAATTTCCCTATAACTCATTCCTTGTTTCCAGCGGTACTCCATAAGCAACTGATACTCGGGTTTTAGCTTACGCAAATAACTCTGAATGGATTCTTCCATCATTTTTATTTCAATTGTCTTCTCCACAGAAGGTTCGTTTGCGTCAAATGGGTCTACATCCATATAGACACTGTCATAGTCACTATGGTTACGGAATTTTTTACTTTTTCGCAAATAATTAATGGTTGTATTACGGGACACTACTTTAATCCAGGCTTTCATTACATTTTCTTTATCAAATAAAGGCATCTTATGGATCATCTTGAGAAAAGATTCCTGAATGATATCTTCACTTATCTGATGGTCTTTAACAATATAATAAATGGAACCGTATACAAAATCATAATATCCATAATAGACTTCTTCCTGAACATGATCGGTCAGGTCATGAAAATTTGCAACAAGAAGCCATTTTAACCTTTCCGGCATGATAGTCTCCTCTCTCTCTATTGCAACATACGACAGTGTTCTTACTCTCCCTACATTATTTTACCTTATAATCAGTATCAAAGGTATGATTTTCCAGAACTAAAGGTAAATAACCATCTAAATGGTAGGGATGGGTGACGTAATACCAACTTTCATCTACAATGAAGAAGTTGCATATGAACATATACATAATGGTGCTCCAGGTAACAGCAACGACCAAATGCATCATGGAAGGAGTAGTAATGAAGACTTTAATTTGGATGGGCTGCTGGTCTTATTTACTAATTGGCCTTGCTCACGTAGTAGTTGGTTCGATCATGCCAGACTTGCTTCTACATTATGGGAAGGATTATAGTGCTGGCGGCAGTCTGATCTTCGCACAATTTGCTGGTTTTCTTGTGGGTGTTCTCGTCTCACCACTACTAATATCAAAGTTCGGTAAACGGACGGGATTACTCATTGCAATTGGCCTCTTATGCTTGGCCGAGTTGTGCTATACTATGCTTCCTCCATGGGAATGGATGTATCTTGTGGGTTCGGTTGCAGGATTTGGCTTTGGCATGATCGAAGCCGTGATAGGAACCTTAATCATTGTGGCAATTAAAGAAGGTACGGCGATTGCTATGAGTCGATTAGAAGTTTTCTTCGGCATTGGAGCACTTGTTATGCCACTGTTGGCAGGTTGGCTCATTCAATCTGATATATGGAGATACTCGTTCCTGATTGTCTGTGCGATGGCTTTTATCATGTTTATTTTCTGGTTGAAGCGAAATTTTGGTGACCTCAATCAATTGCTAGACTCCAAGGAAGAAGTTAAACAAGAGAAGAAACGTCTTCTTTCTCAATATCAAGGAGTTCGGGGACTATTATTGATCGTGTTCATTGTGTTTTTCTTCCTATATGTTGGTATGGAAATGAGTTTTGTTAATTTTCTTCCATCGTTACTCATTGAGAAGCTAGGAACCGATAAGTCTACAGCTGCCTTTAGTGTTACTTTGTTCTGGATTGCGATGACGATTGGACGATTCTTTGCCGGTTTCATTGCCGAGAAAATCACTTATAGTCGTTATGTTGTTTGGAGTTGTGTCATTAGTTTTGCTTTGATCTCTTTATTCGCTTTCGCGAAGGGGATCACGATGATGACGGTGCTCATCTTATTAATAGGTTTATTTCTATCTGGTTTGTTCTCAATTGCACTTGTGTTTGCTAACAAGCTATTGCCTGGTTCAGAAGAGTCTACACCAAGTATGCTGATCGCTTCAGGTGGTGTGGGTGGTGCAGTACTTCCATTACTTATGGGAAAAAGCATGGATATTGGCGGTGCAGATTTCTCCGCTTGGATGCTTGCCGGTTTCATTGCTGTATTGACACTACTTGGGATCGTTGCTATGATCATTCAACGCTTCCATGTCAAAGCTATTCCTAATAAATCTTAAGCTCAGTCGAGATTCATTCAAAGCAGGATTAAGAAGCACGTTGGAACTGTAGAAATACAGTCCTGACGTGCTTTTTCTGTAAATAAGACAATACTAATTAAAACTTTTCAGCTTGTTTCATTCATTTTTTTCTTGACTAGTCGTAAAAATAGAGATATATTTTTAGATGCTTTAATAATTAATTTCTAATTAGTTAACTAGTTAATTAATATAGTAATTAAATAATATCGAGCAAATCTTCCAAATGAAGCACAAAACTTGAGGAGGAATAAGGGTTGAACAAGAATGAAGTATTGTTCGAAGTTTCCTCAAATTTCCGAGCAATTGTTAAGGGCATCTCAAAGGAATGGAACAAAAGAGGAGAGTTTAGTTTAAGCTTTGCTCAATTCAAAGCGTTATACAAGCTGAATCAGCATGGGTCACAGAAGGTATCCCAATTGGCAGAATCACTCAGTATTACACCTGCAGCAGCTACAGGTGTTACCGACAGATTACTTGCAGAAGGTTATGTGAAGAGGGAACGTGCCCATGATGATCGGCGAATTGTGTATATCACCATTACAGAGAAAGGAGAGGAAATTATTCAGAAGGTAACCGAGAGTCAGAAGGAAGCGATTCATCATTTCTTCGATGTGTTACCCGAAGAGGACATAGAACATTTGAGAAGAATTTTCAACAAGATTCTTTCAACTATAGATCATCTAGACTAAAGAGATATGGAGAGGAAGTTATATGGAACATTTATCTAAAAAACGTAAATTGTCTATTATGATTGCCATCATGGCAGCGATGTTCTTTGCCGCAATCAATCAGACGATTACGAGTACCGCGATGCCGCGGATTATCGCAATTCTCGATGGCATGGACTACTACACTTGGACAATCAACATTTACTTACTAACATCAACCATTGCGGCGATTCTCGTCGGAAAGCTATCCGACATGTTCGGACGCAAACCCTTTATATTAATCGGGATATTATTGTTTATGGTTGGTGCTTTCTTAACAGGTACTTCTGATAACGTTTTTCAATTTATTTTCTATCGCGGTATTCAAGGACTTGGTGCCGGGATTATTCAATCAACAGCATTCACAGCTGTAGGCGATTTGTTCGCACCACGCGAACGTGGTAAATGGATGGGATTAATGACGGCTGTCTTTGGATTCTCCAGTGTAATTGGGCCAACACTCGGCGGTTATTTGATTGACCATGTGGATTGGCACTGGTTGTTCTGGATCTTCCTTCCACTTGGTATTGTAGCATTCATCATGATCTTGATGTTATTTCCGAAAGTGGAACGTAAGCCTAAGGTAAGTATCGATTACCTTGGTTCTCTATTGCTGACGACGTCAATTGTTCCGCTGTTGCTTGCATTCACATGGGCTGGTACGGAATACGACTGGGGTTCAGCACAAATTCTTGGGCTGCTAGGGGCTACAGTTGTTTCGGCAATTCTCTTTGTCTTTGTTGAATCAAGAGCGAAGAACCCGGCACTACCGTTGCATCTGTTCAAGAATAGTGTCATTACCGTTTCTAACATTATCGGGTTTATTATGAACTTCGGATTAATGGGAGCTATGATTTATATCTCATTCTTCGTACAAGGTGTATTAGGTATTTCTGCTACTTACGCTGGCTATGTGACCATGCCGATGTCCATTGTTATGGTTATAACAAGCGCAATAACTGGCCAATTGATTGCTAAGAGTGGCAAGTATAAACGGTATGCTATGCTAGGGATGCCGATTATGATCGCAGGTATGGGGATCATGGTCGTCATGAACAGTGTGTGGATGGCTATACTCAGTATGATCGTGTTTGGTATGGGTCTTGGTCTAGGCATGCCTGTATTCTCGTTAGCTACCCAAAACGCAGCGTCTCATAAGGATTTGGGTGTCGCTACAGCATCATCTCAGTTGTTCCGTAACCTGGGTGGTACAATAGGTATCGCAGTGATGGGAACAGTTATGTCTAACAATCTTACAAAAAATCTAACGAGTGCTTTGCAATCACCACAAGCACCGGATTTAAGTTCACTGGATCCGCAGATTGCTCAGCAGCTAGTGTCCTTTGCGGACCCACGTATGATTATGAACAAGCCAGTTATCGAACAAACTCAGGCAGCTCTACCTACAGATGTACAGCCATTGTTCACTCAATTTATTGATAACATTCGCGGTGCGCTTGGAGATACACTGTCTACAGTATTCTTGACAGGGACGCTCATATTGGTCGTAGCCTTCGTGTTGGTGTTCTTCCTTAAGGAGCTTCCACTACGGACTTCAAACAAAGTAAGTGATACTGCACCTCAACCGGCTGGAGAAGCTAATTCAGCGTTGGCTACAGAAAATGCATAAGTAATATCTCGGAATGAATAAGAAGCTGGGTTTCCTGTAGGTTAAGGAAATCCAGCTTCTTTTATACGTCATGGAATCAAAAAAAAGACCTAGTCAGTGGAAGTGGATTCCACTGACTAGGTCTTTTTCATGTTATGAATTAAATAGCCCAGTTTCCGTTAGCAAAGATTTGCTCTTCTTGGCCATCTTCAGTAATACCAAAAATGTTCATATCAGCCGCGCCAACCATAAAGTCAACATGATTCAAACTTGAATTTAATCCATGTTGCTCTTGTTCTTCCTTCGTCATTGATTTACCGCCTTCAAGTGTAAAGGCGTAGGCGTTGCCGATAGCCAAGTGATTAGAAGCATTCTCATCAAACAGGGTGTTGTAGAACAAAATTCCTGATTGCGAGATCGGGGAGCCGTGAGGAACAAGTGCCACTTCTCCTAAATAATGTGAACCTTCATCCAGATCAATCAATTGTTTCAATGTAGCTTCGCCAACTTCAGCCTTAAAGCTTACAATGCGACCATTCTCAAATGTAATCGAGAAGTTGTCGATGATATTTCCGTTGTAGCTCAGAGGTTTGGTGCTTGCAACAGTACCGTTAACACCGTTCCGTTGTGGAGCTGTAAATACTTCTTCTGTTGGTAGGTTCGCTACAAAAGTATTTCCTTGTTCATTAATGCTGTCAGCGGCTACCCATAGATGACCCTTAGGCAATTCAATCGTTAGATCCGTTCCATTAGCTACATAATGAAGCTTGTGGAATTTCTTCTGGTTCAAGTATACGGCCTTCGCATTCAAATTCGCGATATGCTCTTCCCAAGCGCCAAGTGTATCTTCTTGATCTATACGTACAGTACGGAAGATAGCTTCCCATAGTGCATCGATTTGTTGATCTTCTGGAAGGTTAGGGAATACTTTAGCCGCCCATGCTTTTGAAGGAACAGCAACGATCGACCAACTGAATTTATCGGACATTTGATATTCGCGATATTTGCTCATAGCCTTACCGTAAGAAATTTGATGATTCGTTAACCGCTCAGAGGATACACCGCTAAGTAGATCGGGATCTGAAGAGATAACATGGAGCACGGCAGCGCCGTTCTCAACGAGCTCAGTCATCTCACCTGCATACCATTTCGGTTCGTCTTTGAATGACTCTTCCGCTGCCATGTCGTAACGTAGACGTGTTACTGTGTCGTCGCTCCAGTTCACTTTAACGAATCTTGCACCTGCTTCATAAGCTTGTTTTACAATAAGGCGTACCAACTCAGCAGAGTCAATTGTCGCGTTGACGACTAGTGTCTGACCCTTCTGAACATTAACACCTACTTTTACGGCTAATTCTGCGTATTTTTGTAGTTTTTCTTGAAATTGAGACATGTTTATTCCTCCAATTGTTCAATATAGGTCAACTACTATCTTACTACTAATGCAATTACCAATCCATTAGTTTCCTTAAGATATTTAACCAATGGTTATTTTTCCTTCTGGATAGCGAAAAGGATCCTTGGCTGCTCTTGAAGTTAATGCATAGGCCAATGTCAACGGACCAAGGCGGCCGAGGAACATTAGGATACTCAGAATAACTTTACTAATTTCCTTCAATGTGGGAGTGAGATCAAGGCTCAAACCCACGGTGCCGAAAGCCGATGTGGTCTCAAATAGGAGTACAAGAAAATCCCGATCTTCAAACACGGATAAAATCATCGCCACGAAAATAACAAGGAATAGCGCTAGCCAAGTCTGTGTGATCGCCTTAAAAACAGATTCCTTAGCCAGACGTTTACGGAAAAAGACAATATCCTCTTTTCCTCGAACCATCGCATACATGGTACCGACCAAGACGGCGAATACTGTAACTTTAATTCCACCTCCGGTCGACCCTGGAGCAGCACCGATAAACATCAAGATGATAATTAGAAACTGAGTAGAGGTTTTCATTTGTGCCACACTTAAAGTACTTAATCCCCCTGAACGTGAATTAATGGAATGAAAGAAGGAGGCGAATATTCCCTCACCAACAGACATCGATTTCAAGGTAGCCGGATTTGTAGCCTCCATGGCAAATATCACAATAGCTCCAAATACAACAAGAAAAGTAGACATAGATAATACCACTTTAGAATGAAGAGATAATCTTCGGGTGCTACGATAGTTTACCAGGTCAGAAATAACAATGAATCCGATGCCTCCAAGGAATACCATAACCATGACCACCATATTAACTATGGGATCTGCAGTGTATCTAGTCAGACTACCGAATGGTCCGTGGATTGTTCCAAATAAATCAAACCCACCGTTATTGAAAAAAGAGATACTGTGAAACACTCCAAAGTAAAGCGCTTGTGAGAAGGGCATTTCAAACGACCATCTTGCTGCCAATATAAGAGCGCCAATTGATTCAATAACAAGTGAATATATCATGACACGGCGGATCAGCGAAAGTATTCCCTCCATAGAATTGTGATTCATGGCTTCCTGCAGTACGAGACGGTCTCGAAAAGAAATCCGGCGGTTGAAGGCCAATGCGATCAGTGTTCCCATTGTCATAAATCCTAGTCCACCGATTTGGGTTAAGGTCATGAGGATAATTTGCCCGAATAATGAGAACTGCGAACCTGTGTCGACGACCACCAAACCCGTAACGCAGGTGGCCGAAGTGGCGGTAAAAAGAGCATCGATCAGGTTGAGTTTTTGTCCATCTGCGGATGAAGGACCAAGAGTTAAAAGAAAGGTCCCAATCGTAATAATCATAGCGAATCCGTAGGTTAGGGTTTTAGCTGGAGTTAGGTATTTTTTTGACCTCATATTCTTGGGCACTACAACTTCACCTCATGTAGAGTTAACTTGATATTAGTCAAAAACATGATACGATATTGTAAGCAATAAAGGACATATCTAAACATCCCGAATATTCCGATTATAGCCTAAATAAGCTGGAGATTGTAACATTTGTGGGAAATAGTAGCGAAAAAAGGAGAGCCAGAGTGATATGAAATTAAATATTATTAATGCGGAGATGAACAAACAGGAGGATGGATCCTACATAGGAAAAACCGTGTTTCAAGTTGATTCGCATAAGGCTAATTATGAAGTAACCTTCTACAGTAAGAAGGGGAGTGACTGGGATTATAGCTTGCATTTTGCTGGAGAACCCGGTGATGAGGATCAACTGTTGTTAGTTGACGCTCACATTGAACAGGATGATGAAGGATTTGACGATCTGCTAGATGCAGCCTGGAACTCGATGGAAGAAGAATAATGGACGGTTCCCCCTCTTACTATAAGAGGGGGAGTACGTTATAAGGAGGGGAATTACTTTTGCTGCAAAAACCCTTTTTTCGGATCAGTTTAGGGATCATCATGGTCCTAACGATCATATTTTTATTATCAAAGGTCACTTTTATCTTTAACCCATTGGTTACGATGTTTAGCATTTTGATTGTACCGTTGACTGTTTCAGGTTTTCTCTATTATTTGCTTCGTCCAATCGTGAACTTTTTGGAAGAGAAGAAATTGAATCGCATGCTCTCTATTCTATTAATTTATTTACTGCTAGCAGGCGTAGTAACGATCTTCGTTCTTGTTATTTGGCCGCCTTTACAGCTTCAAGTAACGGAGTTTGTAAATAATGTTCCGAAATTGATTAAGGAATTACAACTCCAGATGAATGATATCCAGAGAAGTAAGTTCTTCTCCATGTTTGACAACAAAGATACACAGCTAACTAGTAAAATCACTGAATATATCAATTCAGGGTTCGAATTTGTCTCAGGGTATATGTCCCGTGTATTCTCGTTCTTGAACGATTTCTTCATTGTAGTTGGTACGGTTCCTATCATGTTGTATTACATGCTGAAGGAAGACGACAAGATAACGCCAACACTGTCAAAAATGACACCGAAGAAATATCGGGGCGATGCGGAGCAAGTTATTCATGAAATCAACCATGCGCTCAAAGGTTTTATTGCCGGAAGAATGATCACTGCACTTTTACTAGCCGTCATGACTTTTATCGGATTTTGGTTGATCGGTTTACCTTATTCATTGCTATTAGCGGTTGTAGGGGCATTGTTTAATTTTATTCCCTATTTTGGTTCACTTCTTGGAGCAATCCCTTGCGTGATAGTTGCATTTACAGTGTCTCCATCGATGGTTTTATGGGTCATCATTATCGTTGTTGTGGCGCAGCAGATTGAAGGGAACTTGATCTCTCCCTATATCTATGGCAAAACGATTAGTATCCATCCGTTAACGACGATTGTTCTACTCCTCGTAGCAGGCGATTTCGGTGGAATCCTCGGAATGATTCTAGCAATTCCCGTCTATATGATGATCAAAATCATTGTCGTGCGAGTATATGAGTTATTTATGAGTGATAAAATAGAGGAACTGACAGAGGAATTGACAGAATAATTCCAATTTAATTCCATTTGTTTTGGAATCGTGATCAAAATCATATCTACTGCCCCTTTGAATGGTAGATGATTAACTTAACATAGAGTTAATCATTAAATCTCGGGGGATGATGAGCATGGCAGTAGTCGCCAAAGGCGGAAAGTACTTTTACGCTTGGAGCAAGATACTTCCTGATGGATCTTTTTGCTTGCCGGAACAAGCCCTGCAGGAATATAATATTAAACCTGATTCCAAAGTCATTCTTATGACGGGCCGTAATACAAACAAAGGGTTTAGCGTTGTGTGTAAGGATTTAATAGCTAATTCACCGCTGGCTTCTATATTCGCAAATGTACCTGAGGTTCAGAATTTTGAGATCCCAGAAGGACAAACCATTACTTTCCGCGAACGTATATTTTGCTGGACTTACCTGAACAAAGATCGTTATATTACACTCCCATTTCATACGTGGAACCAATTTGGTGTGGAAGTGGGGAATAGGCTACTTTGTCTAAGGGCTACACATCTCGCTTTTAACAATTTATCTGAAGGCCCTTACATTGAGCAAGCAAAGCAATTACGAGGCATTCTGGTTTATGAATGAGATTGAAGCAGCAAAAAGGACATCGGTTCGCATGTGAATGCGAACCGGGTGTCCTTTTTTTTATAGAGCGGAAACGGCCTACCTTTTGAAATTTAAGAATTCTCCTTTTCATATTTGGCAATCATATGCGAATAAACTTCTTTTGGCCGCAAACCAACTAATTTCTCTACCGGCACCCCGTCTTGAAATAAGATCACTGTAGGCATCGACATCACACTATATTTTGAAGCTAAAGCCGGGGAATCATCGCAATTTACTTTTAATACGTTAATCTTTCCATCCTGCTCAAAATGGAGTTGTTCAAGTATAGGAGATAACACCTTGCATGGTGGGCACCAAGGGGCGTCAAAATCAACTAATGTAAGTCCCTGCTTAGATAAATTACTATCAAACTCCTGTTCTGTTACTCTTTGGATCGTCATTATTTGCTTCCTCCTTCATAGTAGGGTTTTGCTGTAGAATGTAAGCCATTCTTTCCTCAAGGTTCGACTTGATAGAAGATAGCAGGGAGATTTGATCGCTTAGTTCCTTATGTTTGTCACGATACACTGGCATGATCTCCTTGCAGAATGCTTCTTCACTTGCCATCACACAATGTAAAAATCCACCTATTTGTTTCGTTGTGAGGCCAAGACTAAGATAGAATTGAATCGTCTGCACTTGTTCAACCATTAAGCTGTTGTAATCCCGATAGCCGTTCTCCAAACGAGTTGAAGTAATCAAACCCTGCTCTTCATAGTAGCGTAGGGAGCGGACACTAACGCCGGCTGTCTTTGATAATTCACCAATTTTCATTAGGATCGCGTCACCTTTCGTTTCGAGTGATGTAGGGTTAACTTGATTATAAACCCTCACATTAATGTGAGGGTCAATAGTAATTTTCATATTAGGTCTATTGACAAACCAACCGATTTGTAACTAAGATTGTTACATTAGCGGGCGGAATAGAAAGGGGGATGATACGCATGACGATCAGCTCAAGATTTGCCGTTGCCATTCATATACTGACGTTGCTTGAATTTAATAAAGAAGGCATCAATACATCGGAGTATCTCTCCGGCAGTGTAAATACGAATCCAGTAGTCATTCGCAGAATTATGGGTATGCTAAATAAAGCTGGATTTGTTGAGGTTCGTCCAGGGGTTGCTGGGACCAAACTATCGCGTGAACTGTCTGAGATCACGTTACTCGATATATATCGCGCAGTTCATGTTGTGGAAGAGGATTCCTTATTTGCGATACATGAGAAGTCAAATCCTCAATGTCCCGTCGGACGCAACATACAAGATACGATTGAACCGATCTTCTCCTCAGCGCAGAAAGCGATGGAACAAACCCTTCAAGCAGTCACGCTTCAAGATGTAGTTAATGACATATCATCAAAGGATCTTTGATATTCAATATACTATTTAGCTTTGAATATGAATAGGACTAATCAGGTTATTCGGTATGTACCGGGTAACCTTTTTTTGTTCAGGTGTTGACATAAACAATAGATGTAACTATACTGATTACAGGTAGTGTAACTACAACGATTACAGCTTAAATAAATACTACATTATAAAGGAGCGAAGAGACCTATGGGACTATCACACCAGCTTCATCCCAGCGCTGCAATTGGGACTGTACATTTGAAAGTTAAATCCCTACAAACGTCGCTTTCATTTTATACCGAAGTGATTGGTTTTCAAGTGTTAAGACATGAAGGAGCTATTGCAGAACTTACTACGGATGGAACTCACGTATTACTCATTCTTGAGGAGAGCGAACAGTTTCACTCACTTATGAGTCGCAACGTATCTGGGCTATATCATTTTGCTATTCTTGTACCTGATCGGAAATCCCTTGGGTTATCATTACGCAATTTAGCTAAACATAATATACCGATTGGTCAAGGTGATCATCTGGTCAGCGAAGCACTGTATCTAAGTGATCCCGATGGTAATGGTATTGAGATTTATGCCGATCGTCCCCGAGAAACATGGCAGCGGGATGAACAAGGCGAGTACATCATGACAACAGATCCGGTCGACATTGATGGTCTATTAACTGTATCAGCAGATGCACATTGGCAGGGTCTGCCCCCAGCTACGGTAATCGGACACGTTCATTTTCACGTAGGAGACTTGCGCATTGCGAAACAATTTTACACGGATACGCTTGGTTTCGATGTGGTAGCGCATTATGGCGGAGAGGCTTTATTCATCTCAGCTGGTGGATATCATCATCATATTGGATTGAACACTTGGGCAGGAAAAGGCGCGCCGGCAGCACCGAAAAATGCGGTTGGGCTACGGTATTTTACAATTACGCTTCCGAATACGAATGAGCTTGATGACGTAGTTAGCCGAATTTCTGAAGCAGGCATTCCATTTGAACGTCAAAATCATATGGTAAGTTTCGAAGATCCTTTTGGAATTGGCATTAAGCTAGTAGTTAATGACATTAATTAATAATTAGGAGGAAATGATCATGGCAAAGATTGCAGTTATTGGAGCAACAGGTAAAGCGGGAAGAAATATTCTTAAGGAAGCAGTAGATCGGGGACATGAGGTGACGGCTATCGTTCGTGATGCTTCCAAACTGGAAGATAAGCAAGTACCTTTTCTAGAAAAGGACATATTTGCTCTAACAACAGAGGATCTTACGAAATTCGATGTGGTCGTGAATGCTTATGGCGCACCATTTGGGCAAGAACATCTACATGTCGATGCAGGGAATGTGCTAATTGAAGCGTTAAAGGGTGCTACGAACACAAGATTGATTGTGGTTGGAGGAGCTGGTAGCCTGTATGTTGATGAAGCAAAAACAATCCGAGTATTAGATACTCCTGATTTCCCAGAGATGTTCCTTCCGACTGCATCCAACCAGGGCAAAAACTTAGAAATTCTTCAAGGAACAACGGATATCAAATGGACGTTTATCAGCCCTTCTGCACTTTTCGCACTTGGTGCTCGTACAGGCAATTATCAAACAGGTAAAGATAACCTATTAGTTAATTCGAAAGGCGAAAGCTATGTAAGTTATGAAGACTATGCTATAGCTGTTGTAGATGAAATCGAGAATCCACAGCACGTGAACGAACGGTTTACGGTGGTTTCTGAATCCTAATTAGCAATATTTGAATAGGTTACATCAATTAGCTTTTGTTTCCCCTTTGATTTCTTGGCCCCCAAGAGATTGAAGGGGATTTTTTTGTCCTGCGAAAATGGTTCGATATCCTGAGAATTCTGTTCACTGATCCCGTACGTTTATCTCCTGAGGAAGATCTATTGTCCCTCACGATTGCCTAGGTGAACTTGCTATCATGAAAGCGTAAACAAAATTCTCTGGGATAGGAGATATCAGCTTATGGCGATACCGTCAGGTGAACTTGACCGGGGCACATTGTTAAGCCAAAAGTCCGGTGGGAAAATAGCAAACAAATACAAATTGTTCTTTATGGCGCTACCGTTTCTTGTGATCACCTTTATTTTCTATTACTTGCCGATTAGTGGGTGGATTTACGCGTTCTATGACTTCATTCCCGGCATTCCTTTGAAGGACACCCCTTATGTAGGATTTAAATGGTTCCAATCCATCGTTTCCAATCCAACGCAAACAGGTGAAGTGCTACGTGTCCTTAAGAATACGCTAGCGATGAGCTCTCTAGGACTTATTACTTCAGTATTCCCGGTCGTTTTTGCGATTCTATTATCTGAGATTAAGACGGGATGGTACCGCAAGTTTGTTCAGACGCTAACTACGATTCCGAACTTTATTAGCTGGATTCTGGTCTATGCGCTGGCGTTCTCCTTGTTCTCTGTAGATAACGGGGTCGTCAATACCATACTGATTAAATTAGGATTTATTGATGAAGGAGTTAACTTTCTGGCTTCCAGTTCTAATGTCTGGATTACGATGATTCTCTGGTATTGGTGGAAATCCCTGGGTTGGGGAGCCATTCTCTATCTAGCAGCGATTGCCGGAATAGATCAGGAATTGTACGAGGCTGCTGAAGTAGACGGGGCCAATCGTTTTCGGAAAATATGGCATATTACCGTGCCAGGACTCATTCCGACCTTCTTCGTTCTGTTATTGCTCTCGATTGGTAACTTTGTCAATAACGGAATGGAGCAGTATTTCGCTTTTCAGAACGCGATGAACAAGGACTCCATCGAAGTACTAGATTTGTATGTGTATAACATTGCCTTTGCGAACAATTTCCCATTTGCTACCGCAGTCAGCATGCTCAAGTCGGTTGTCAGCGTCATCTTGCTGTTCGGGGCTAACAAATTATCTAAGGTGGTTCGTGGAGAATCCATCATCTAGCGAGGGGGATCGATATGAAGAGAAAAAAAATGGGGCCAGGAGAAGTGTTCTTTCAAATCATCCTGTACGCACTCTTTGGTCTGTTTACACTGACATGTATTTATCCGTTCTACTATTTATTCATAAATACGATTAGCTCCAATGATCTAAGTTCAGCTGGGTACATCACTTTCTACCCAAGAGAAATTCATTTTGATAATTACATGAAGGTGCTAAATATCAGTGGTTTGAGTCATGCGGCACTTGTCTCGCTTTACCGGACAGTTGTGGGTACTCTTTTAACCGTTGGAGCATCGTCTTTCTTGGGATATCTGTTTACGAAGAAGGAAATGTGGGGACGGCAAGTATGGTATCGCAGTATTGTCGTCACGATGTATTTCAGCGCAGGACTTATTCCTTGGTATATCACGATGAACAACCTGCACCTGACCAATAACTACCTGGCATATATTCTGCCCACCATTATTACGCCATTTAACATTATTCTGATCAAAACGTTTGTTGAAGCCATCCCGGCTTCTTTAGAAGAATCGGCACAGCTAGATGGTGCTGGATATTTCCGAGTATTCTGGAGCATCATCATTCCTTTGACGACGCCAATACTAGCAACTATTACGATTTTCTCGGCGGTAAATCAGTGGAATTCCTTCATAGATACTGCCTTCTTGATGACAGAAACGAAGTACTTCACGCTGCAATTCTTGTTATGGCGGTATTTGAATGAATCAAGCTCCTTGGCTGCCTTAATTCGTAATTCAACGGATATGGCGGCAAGTGTAGCCAACATGCAGACACCTACCTCGGTCAGAATGACAGTTACGATGATCGTGGTGTTGCCAATTCTGATTGTCTATCCTTTCTTCCAACGGTTCTTTGTAAAGGGAATTATGATCGGAGCAGTTAAGGGATAAGAAGATGGCAATAACAGTCACTAAAAAATGAGATTGGGTTTATCTTCGCTTAAGCGAAGTTGAGCTAATAAACAGTAAGAAGGGGAGGCTCTACAGACCTATGAGATTCAAGAAATCATTATTGATTATGATGACAGTTTTGCTGGTTGTCGTCATGGCTGGTTGTGGCGGGGGAAATAATACGAAACAATCTGCACCTGCCAACACAGGTAACTCAGGTACAACCGTTCAAAAAGAAAACGATCCAGCTAATTCAACAACACCTGAGGAGACAGGACTCGACCATTCGAAACCGCTCAAACTAACCGTATTCTCAACAACCGCTAACTATGGCGGAGTACAAACTGGATGGTTCGCCAAGATCATCAAGGATAAATTCAACATTGAGCTTGATATTGTTGCCTCCAATCTAACAGGTGGAGATACGAAAATCGCAGCGATGATGGCTTCAGGGAATCTGGGAGATATCATCATTTTCGGTGATGACAAGACCCATTATCCAAATGCCATCAAAGGTAATTTGCTACTCGATTGGAACAAAGACGATCTATTGAACAAATACGGCAAAGACATCGCAGCTTCATTCCCCAAAGCTACTGAAAAAGCAAAAATATCCTTTGGTGGAGGTACTGCTATATACGGAATAGGAAACAATGTAGCCTCCAATCCAAAAGGTGCTTCCGAAGGGAAAGACATGACATGGGGCCCAGATTTGCGCTGGGATTTGTACCAACAAGTAGGTGCGCCGGAAATCAATTCAATCGAAGACTACCTTCCTGTATTGAAAAAAATGCAAGAGCTTGAACCCAAGAACTCAAAAGGTAAAAAGACATACGCATTCTCACTTTGGTCTGATTGGGATGGTAACTACAAGCTGACGCTTGCCAAACAGTTCGCAAACATGTTGGGTTACGATGAAATTCCTGATACGGCCGTGTATGTGAAGGCAGACGAAGAGAAGTATTACGATTTCCTATCTCCAGAAAGCTGGTATATGAAGTCACTTCAACTTTACTTTGATGCCAATCAAATGGGACTGGTGGATCCAGATTCCTTAACACAAAAATTTGATGATGTAGTTGCTAAGTATAAAGATGGACGTTTATTATTCTCTTGGTTCCCATGGCTTGGTGCAGCTAACTACAATACCGAAGAGAATCAAGCTGCAGGAAAAGGTTTTGCACTTGTTCCATTCAAAGGTGAATTAATGTATTCTACAGGCTTTAACGTATACGGAAGTAACGGCGTTATTTCAATCGGTGCCAAAGCGCAAGATCCAGAGCGGATTATGGAATTCATCAACTGGATGTATACACCTGAAGGTGCTATGATCTCCGCTGGTAGTGGTACAGCTGTTCCAAATGGTCCAAAAGGATTGACTTGGGACATTAATGCTGACGGTAAGCCATTTGTTACTGATTTCGGTTGGAATGCTTATGCAGACCAACAAAACACGCAAATTCCTGAAGAATTTGGTAGTGGCGATTACTATTATGGTCAAAACCAAATGAACTTCTCTTTTGTAGTTCCTGCGATGACGAATCCGGAAACGAATGAACCATACGACCACAATTTGTGGACGACGACGCTTGAACGCAACCCAAGCAAGCTCGACAGCGATTGGAGAGACAAGATGGGCGTGCTTACACCTAAAGAATATTTTGTTAAGAATAATCTGATTGCAATTGCACCGCAAGGCTTTACAGGTAAAGAACCACTACTTATGGACAAATCGTTAGAGCAGAAGAACAAACAAATCGGTACTGTTATCCAGCAGTATTCGTGGAAGATGGTATTCGCTAAGGATCAAGCGGAGTTTGATAAGTTGAATAAAGAAATGCATGACAAAGTTAATGGTCTCGGCTATACCGACGTCATGGAGTTCTCGATTAAAAAAGCTGAAGAATTATTCGAAGCTCGCAAAAGTGTTCAATAAAATATAATTTCCCCCGAACCTCAGGTAGATTGGCATTCACGCTGATCTGCCTGAGCGTTCTCATATTTAATATATTCTGTTATTGTATTGATAGATGACAATGACAAAATATGACTATTGAAGGAGAAGATCTCTTAAATGACAGCATCTCCTCTTCGGGATCAACGAAATCCAGCCCGATCGCTTAGGCGGACATTAGTGATTCATTTAATGATTGGATCCTTACTTCCGCTAATATTGGTAGGAATCGTAACGTATGCCTCGATCCACTCTATTCTAACTGGTAAAATACATAGTGGGATTAGTGCCAGTCTGAAGCAAGAGGCGTTTAACTTAGAAAATGCCATCGATAACTTGGATTTTGCCTCCAAGCAGTTTGCGCTTGACGGAGGGATTGTAGCTGAAGTTTCTGATTTTCTTCAAGAGAAGCAGATTTACCGGAAATCGCAAATCATGGCCTCGATTAATCAGAAGATCAACTTGGTTAATTTTACGAACCCGTACATTGGTTTAACGGCTTATATTATGCCTGACGCCCAAGATCCGGTGCTATTCACAAATATGAGTATGAAGCGGGATTCATTACAACAAACGTTACCTGATTTCATTCGTTATAATGGTGCTAATTATTATGGTCCTCATCAAACGATGTATGTTGTAGGAGACAATCTAGTATTCTCTGAGAAACGCACGGTTTCGGTCTCTGGAAACCAGAAGCTGTATGTTTATTTGGAAACAAACTATAGCTTATTTCGTAAAATTTTGAATCAAGAGTCATACGGAATGAAAGTGACTCATCTCTTAGTAAATAAACAAGGGAAGCCGACCTATGTGGAGGATGTCAACTTACCCCAATCCGTCATTGATGCAGCAGGTGCAGGTTCTGACAAGCCGCATGAAGAAGTAGGGGGATATCATATTTTTCGCTACGAAAGTCCTCAAGGATGGCAGCTGATCGCTGCCGTGAAGAAATCAACATTTAATAGTGAAATTTACGCTTGGTTTTATAAAATGATCTTATTATCAATCTCTACGTTGCTGTTCGCAGGGTTTCTGGCGATAATTCTGTGGAAAAAAGTTTATCGTCCTTTGCGCAAAGTAAACTCAGAAATCATCCGAATGACAGAAAACCGCACATCTCCAGTTTCGTTCACAAATGTTACAGAATTTGATTTTGTATTACAAAACTTTCAGGAAATGAAGAATGAGGTAAATGATCTTATCCTCGCAGTGTCTCAAAATGAAAAGCAAAAGAGCCAATTTGAAATCGAGAAGCTACTGAGTCAGATTAATCCTCATTTTTTACATAATACACTCAATACGGTTCAATGGTTGGCCCGGCTGAATGGGCAGAAGGAAATCGACAAGCTAGTCACCCTATTGGTTAAAGTGCTCCACTACAATCTGGGTAAGCAAAGTCTGATTGTCACCCTCGAAGATGAAATCGAAGCGATGCGCAATTATATGGAATTACAGCGGATCCGCTATAATTATGAATTTGAATTTCATTTACAGGTTAATGATGCAGTGTTGTCTGTTGCTGTACCTCGTTTTCTTCTTCAGCCTTTGGTCGAGAACTCGATATATCATGGGGTAAACGAACTTAGTGGGAGGGTTGAGGTATCAGCCATCCCACATAACGCAAACGAAGTATTGCTTCGTGTCGAGGACAATGGTTCTGGTATCGAACCAGAGATGTTAGAAAGAATGTTCAACGATGAGAATGACGCAAAGAAACGTGGTCTAGGAATTGGTTTGTCTTATGTCAAGCGTATGCTCAAGCATTATTATGGGGAACAAGGTCAGCTTGATGTACAAAGTGAGCCTGGTGTGGGTACAACAGTCTCCATTGTAATCCCGAGAAAATCGAAGGAGGATTTCCATGATTAGAGCCGTGGTCGTTGACGATGAGAGACTTGTACGTAAGGGATTTATATCGCTAATTGATTGGGCATCTCTTGGAATCATTATTGTCGGTGAGGCGGGAGATGGCAAAGCAGCACTAGAACTTCTCGAGCAAAGGGAAGTGGATTTGTTATTTGTCGATATTACGATGCCAGGTATGTCTGGATTTGATCTTATAAGACATGTCAGACAGTGCTTTCCTTCCATATTCTCCGTTGTATTGACTTGTCATCATGAATTCGATTATGTACAGGAAGCTCTACGTCTTGGAGCCGTCGATTATATTGTGAAGACGTTACTTGAAGTTGAGAATGCGGATATTGTGATTCGTCGCATCGTAGATCGAATCAATTGGGAGGACTCCCGTCGATCTGTTCCTATGGTAGGCCAGGAGAAAATGATGAATGCCGATTCTGCCCTCATATTTACTCCATTGTTCTTAAACAACCAAGAACGCGATTTGTATCAATTAACGGTTGTACGTCGAAATCAATTATTGGTGCTAGATGATATGTGGATGTCGCCGTTGGTTCATTCCATTCCGAAGGAAGAACTGCAGAATGAAATTAAGAATCATCTGGAAGGCCGCTGGCAGACTGTCGTGGTGACGGGCCTTGCCAATCATGCCTTAGAGACCGTCAATCGCACCTTACAATATAATCTGCCTCAAATGCTATTCTACGCGGCTGATAATGAAGGTCTGATCACTTTTACCTACCATGATATGATTCATCCCAATGCTAAACCAATGGAGCTTACGATGAATGTACTTGCAGAAGCAGATGATTTGAGATGGGCTTTGGATTCTACTGAGTGGGAGCTCTTTGTTCATAAAGTATGGAAACATCGACCGACTGCAGCCGTATTGAGTACATTTGGACACATGCTATGCCAAACTTGGGAAGGTCTATTATTTAGCTCCGATGAGATCGTGCAATTAAAGGCTGCAATTGAACGAAATATTACCTGGTCTCATTGGAAGACTTGGTTGCGCCGCTTCTCTGATCAAATGCAGAGACGAATGGTTGAACTTTCGCTGACTAAGGAAGTTATGTTCTGTCTTATAAAGGCTATTCTCTATATGAATCGACATGCTGGAGAGAAAATAAACCAGGCCGATGTCGCCGCACATATTAATATGAGCCGTAGCTATTTCAGCCAATGCTTCACTAGATTTGCCGGGGAGACTTTTGGTGAGAAGCTTCGCCAAATGCGACTGAATCTTGCAAAATCCCTATTACTTGAGACCACTTACCCCGTATATGAAGTTGCTTCTTTGGCAGGATTCGAGGATGATCGTTATTTCAGCAAGCTGTTTCGCGAGCGTGTGGGGAAATTACCAAATGAATTCCGATGTGATGGAGGAAAATTATGAAAGCTACAAGCAAGACTCTTCCATTGACATTGATTTTGATATTTGTCATGATCCTAAGTTCATGTCAAAAAGGCACCCA